>JBEPVN010000014.1:0-30105 GCA_041691015.1 Parachlamydiaceae bacterium
TAGAAGCTTTGCGCCTTTGCGATTCTTTGCTTCCTTTGCGTTAAAATAAAATCTTGTACTATTTTAGAGCAATCTAATCTAATCTAATCTAATCTTATTTTTTTTCTTGTTTGTTTGTGATGGTAGAGATGAAGCTTTTGAAGGCATCAGTTTTTCTTAAACCATCAAGCCAATCATCATGCATCATGTCGTCTATTGGTGGCAAAGAATCAGAGTCTTCTGCGCGTTCCATATAATGAATCGCTGCCTTATAATTTTCTGTCATAGCATAAAGACAAGCGAGATTATAAAATCCAGGTAAACACCCAAGACTTAAGGCGTGGAAAAATTTCTTCTCGGCCTGTGCGTAAATGTCGCGACTTACATCCGGTCTTGCAGAATCATGAATCAGTTCTGCCAAATGCAACAAAGATAGTCCCCAATCATTCCACGCTGTATCGTCTTCCGGATTTTCGCTGATCAGTATCTCAAAATGCTCGGATGCTTTTTGCAACGGTTCAATATCAGAAACAGCTTCTCCAAGATGAGAGAGAGCAAGCGCTAAATTGTATCTTGCATGGGAATAATCGGGATCGAGCCTTACAACATTTGATAATATTTGGACTGCTTGCTCATAACTTGTAGTCTCATCGGTAAAGTCACCATGCATATCAAGTGCGCAGCCATAGTTATAAAGCCACTCCAAATCTATCTCATCTTTGTCAATTTCATCAGAATCCATGTTTTCAAGACTCAAATCTTCAAGTCTTTTTGAATAATCATTTTGATCTTGATTTTCTCCATGGCGTCTTATGATTTGTTCGAATTTATCGAGTGCTGATTCGATATAATGCTCATCCAGGGTCATCTCAGATAAGCGCATGAGCATGACTGCCCAATCATTCCAAAATTGCAAGAAAATTTGACCACCAAATTCAAGAACTTGAGAGCAATACAAAGAAGCTTTTTCGATCATTTCACGGTCATTTAGCATATCGCCGAGTGCAAAATGGCTCATGGCAAGGCCGTACCATAAAAGAGGATCCGACTGTGTCAAAGACAGACCGTATTGGAATTTTTGAATTGCCTGCTTATAAAAATTTTCATCTTGAAAATATCTACCAAGCTCATTTAAACATATTCCATATAAATACCAAACTTCCGGCGCATCGGAATTAACCTCTAAACTTCTCACAAGCTTATCTTCTGCCTGGCGAAGTAAATTAATGTCGTCAGTATTGGCACCAAGAAGCATTTCAGCTTCGCCAAAACGACTCAATATCCCGGGATGATTAGGCTCGATACTATCTGCCTGAATAAATTTTTCAATGCTTAGTTCAAGAAAAGAAATTTCTCTTTTTAACTTACCAAAAGAGGCTAATAATTGTCCCCATTTTAACCATAGGGCAGCGTATCTGGATTTTGTTGAGGCCTCGATTTTAGAAGATTTTTCAAAATTTTCGTTTGCTTTTTCAAAAAATTTAATATCAATGCTCATTTCAAACACGCATTGATAAGCGCAAGCCAAATTAAAATAACCTTGAAAATGATCGCTATCTAGTGAGATAGCAGTTTCATAAAGTTCGATAGCTTCAAAAAAATATTCTTTTTTACCAAGTAAAAAACCCATCTCAATGATCGCATCCCCGTAATCATTCCAGTAAAATGGGGATTTCATTTCGTAAATATCGACTTTTTTATATTTATCGATTGCATAATGAAAATCCATCGCTTCACCGGACAATTTGCCCAAGTAAAACCATGTCCTTCCAAATTGCCAATAAAAGGAAGAAACATCTTCATCGGACTTAATCAAAGTTTCAGCCTTTTCAAACTGATGGATCGCATCTTGAAAAAAAGGAGCCTCTTCAAGGTTTAACCCTTGTTGGATAAGCACACACCCAAGTTCATAGGCTGCATCAAAACTTAATGGGTCTAGCTCCAATGCCTTTTCAAAAGCTTTTTTTGCAAGACTTAAGACTTGGAGGTTATTTGAATGTTGAAGATAGGCTCTGCCTTGAAGATAGAAAACAGAATAATTATCCGGTGAAATCAAGCTTGCAGCCCGGAAGCTATCTAAGAACTTAGCTTTGCCATCTTTTAACTGATTTTCTCCAAGCTTGATAAAAAGCTTGGAAAGCACTTCCCTATCATTTAAATCTGGCAAATCAAGGCTTTCTGGTTCAAAAACTTGAAGATCAGATTCTAATTCTGACTCAAATATATGAGCATCAGAAACTTGTTTTTCAAGAATTTTTTGTAATGTTTTCTTTAAATTTCTATCTTTTGTCATAATTATTACGTATTTGGTTAATTCACATCATACCTTAATCTATCAAATTAAAAAAGAAAAAATAAAAAGCCTTAATTTCTTGGCTATAGCTTCGAGATAGCCTCTAGCATTGCCGCAAGATCGGAAGCCGGCTCAAGACATGCCCCCTCAAAACAAATATAAAGCGTTGTGTGATCTCCGATAGGAACCATTTCCTTAACATATGGGATAACTCTAAAAAGATCTTTATCATTTTTGCGTCGCCAAATAACTGCTTTATGCGGAATAAAATTACTAAAAATAGCATGTTTTAATTCTTTTTCATAATTAAAGTCATCATCCAAAGCAATAACAATAGTTGCTGCCCGTTTATCATAAAATCTATTTAAATTCATAAGATGATAGACATAACCCGGAGGATAATTATCCAAATGAATTTTTACAGCTGAAAGAACATCTTCTGCCTGCTCCAAATAGGTGGATTCATTGGTCAGTTGATTAAGTCTTAATAAATTCTCAGCGTGAATGGCATTTCCGGATGGTTCGGCACCATCAGAAAAGCGGCATTTTCTTAAAATCATATTAATATCTGTTCCGTCAGTCTGATAAAAGGCCCCATCTGGCTCTTTAAAATTTTCATCTAGAATATTTGTCATTTCAATTGCCCACATAAGCCATGATATTCCAACGTCTGCTTCAAAAAGAGTAATGCAGGCGCGAATCATAAAGGCATATTCATCAAGACCTGCGCTAAAGCGAACATCCCCTTCTCGAAAACGTCTGAATAAGTTTCCATCCTGCCATAATGTTGCCTTGATAAATTTTGCAGCAATTAATGCATGTTCGACATACCTCTCATCACTAAATGCCATGCCGGCCTCAACCAACGTATTGATCATAAGGCCATTCCAGGAAGCTAATATTTTATCGTCTTTCAAAGGATGTTTTCTATTTTCCCGTACTTTCCATAGCAATTTTTTTTGCTCTGCAAGTTTTAGTTCCACGTCCTTTTTATCCAAACCTTTCTTTTTAGCAAATTCTTCAAGATTGAGCGGCGTATGCAATACATTTCGTCCATGGAAATTCCCCTTATCCGATATGCCAAAATATTCTGATATAAGTTCGCTTTCATCAACTTTTAGGATATTTTGAAATTCTTTCAATTCCCAGGTATAAAATCTTCCCTCATGCCCATCTGAGTCTGCATCTTCTGCTGAATAAAACCCTCCGTCCGAAGACTTCATTTCGCGTAAAACATAATTTAAGATTTCATCGCAAATAGTCTTGTAAAGAGGTTTTTTTGTTACAAGCCAGCACTCAAGATAAGCTGATGCCATAATGGCATTATCGTACAGCATTTTTTCAAAATGCGGAATCAGCCATTCCTCATCTGTGCTATAGCGTGAAAAACCCCATCCTAAATGATCATAAATTCCTCCGCGATGCATCATATCAAGCGTGCGTTCTACCAAAAATAAGGCCCTGCTATCTTTTGTCGTCATGGAGTAACGTAAGTTAAAATTAAGCTGATACCCGATCGGAAATTTAGGAGCTCCTTTGATTCCTCCATATATCGGGTCAGCCATTTTAAATAGCAATTCAGCACCATCTTCAACCTGCTCTTTTTCCGGAAATTCAATACCTTTGACATGAATGTTTTTTGCGAACATCTCGACAATTGTTTGAGCTTGTTCAATGATTTGTTCGCGCTCTTGCCCATCCCAAATGTTTTTTATTTTTAAGGTAAGTTCCTTTAGCCCCATCAATCCTTTTTTACCCTCTGGCGGCAAGTATGTTGCGGCAAAAACAGGCTGCAAATCGGGTGTTAGAATAATATTTAATGGCCATCCTGCATTTCCAGACATCATGCCTTGAGCAAATTCCATGTAAAGATTATCAACTTCCGGTAATTCTTCACGGTCTACTTTGATATTGATAAAAGCATCATTCATAAGGCTTGCGACATCGTTGACCTCAAATGACTCTTTTTCCATAACATGGCAAAAGTGGCATGTTGCATATCCTATGGAAAGAAATATCGGTTTGTCGTATTTTTTTGCCGCATCAAACGCTTCTTGCCCCCACGGGTACCAGTCGACAGGATTATAGGCATGCTGGAGCAAGTAAGGAGATTTTTCATTGATTAAGCGATTGCTCTTTTGATTTTTATGATTCATGTTTTTTTTCTCTTTTTCAGTAATCGTAATTGGTACGCTAAAAGACCCCGAGAAAGCAAGTTTTTTCTAAAAAAATATTAATTAAAACTTGAATTTTTATCGCGTTCCCTTTATTTCTTTTCATTAATTCACATTTTCCAAGATAGGTACCAAATGCAAAAAGAGACACCAAACAAGGGCCCTCAGCAAAAAAATAAATCCCTATTGATATTCAGTACAGTTACAGCACTTTTTTTAGGGATAATGGGATTTGAGGTGATCCGTGAAAGTCACACAAAATCTTCAAAAAATTCTGAAAAAAAATTACCGATACTTTCAAATTTTACAAGGGATTCCTACCAAAAAAGAGACAGGGTGGAGCTTGCGTTACTGAATGAACAAAATCGTCATTATTCAAGTAAAATTATAGCGCTCAAAGAAGAAGCTCACCAAAATTCAAAAAGACTCCACTCTCTTCAACTCTCCATACTGTCTGCAGAAAGAGCAAAAGAAAATAAAGAGATGGATAAATTAAAAGAATTTCTTGAAAACGACAAAAATTTAATGGCTGAACTTCAGGAAAATTATGATAATGTCCAAAAAAATATCGAATCGAAAGAATCCCAAATGAGTGAGATGGAATCAACGATTGATATTTTGAATAATTTAATCCAATCGCAAAGGACGCATAAGGCAATATCCCACAGCCAATTTAAAAATCGATTCGATGAAATCTCGAAGCAAAAGGAAGAAGAAAAAGGTCGCTTATCACAAATTATTCATGACTTGGAAGTGAAACAAACCGAGCAGAAAATTACAGCAGAAGAGCTTCTTTTTAACATTGCAAAGCTCGAAGATCAGCTTGAAAAAAACAATCTTGCTGCGCTCGATAAGGAATTGGAAGTGGATTTCTTAAGCGAAGATTTAAAATCAAAAGAAGCCAAACTTTCCAAACAAAACAAAAACTTAAGTTTTGCGATAGAAACAGAACGATTAAGTTTCAATTACATACAAAAAGAACTTCATTACCTGGAATCAGAACTTGAGGCAAAACTACAAAAAATAAAAGGTACCGAACAAGAACTTCATGACAATTACGCAACGCTTAAAAATTTAACGCAAGAACTCGATCTCAAAAATTTGGAAATCTCTGAAAAAGACGAGGGGTTAAATCTTGCAAACCATACGCTTGAAGACCTTAAATTCGAAAACAAAGAGACAATCTCAACTCTTGCATCATTAGCTAAAGATGAAGAGCACAAATTGACAGCTAGCGCTGTGTACAAACTTCATGACTTATCTGTCCACGAAGAACTTGCAGGACAGCTTCTTAATGATCTGCAAAAAAAACAGACAGAACTCAAAAAACTAAAAAATGTGCATAACGCACTCTCGCACGATAGAAACAGCTTAAAGAGTTTGATCGATGAAAAAAACACGGAAGTTCTGCATTTGGAAGAAAAAGCATTGGCTACTGAAAAAGCATATGAAGCTTTAAATCTTATGCTGCAAGAAAATGTCAATCAGTTAACTGCGGATTTGGAAAATGAAATTCACAAAAAAAATGAGCTCGAAAACGAGCTTAAAAAGTATGAAAATCTATTAAATGAAAAAGCCGAACTTGCCACTTTGGAAAAAAGTAATTCCGAATCACTTGAAATACAACTTAACGAACTTAGCAATAAACTTTCGATAAGGGAACATGAACTTAGCGAAATTAAGGAATTATCCTCCTTAAAACAGCAGTCAAATGAAGAACTTGCAGAAGTTTTAATTTATCATGAGGGCAAATTATCCAACCTTGAATTAAGCCACGCTGAAAAAGCAGATCTTGCTGAAAAATTAAGCAGTGATCTTGAAAAATATCAAAGACTGCTCGAAGAAAAGGAAAATCTGGCAATTTTGGAAAAAAATAATACAAACTCACTTGAAAAACAGCTTGAAGAACTAAATGGACTACTTGCAATCAGAGAAAATGAGCTTTTATTAACCCAAGAAGCGTTTGAAAATAAAAATGCAATTCATGCGGCGCTAGCAGATCAGTATACATTGGAAAAAAATAAAGTTGATCTCACTGAAAAAGATTTAAACAATCTTAAAGAACACCTTAAAGCATACGAAAATGAGCTTGCTGAAATAAAGTCTAATTTTGAAAACAAAACTGCAGCTCACCTTGAATTATCTGAAAAACATGCTCTTGAACTTACTAAAGCTGAAATGAGAGATAGTGAATTAGCTCAATTAAAAGAAAATCTTACAAACCATGAAAACGAGCTAGCTGACGTAAAAGAAATGGTTGTAAATAAAACTGAAGCTCACGCGGCTTTGGCGCTTGAATATGCCTTTGAAAAAAACAAAGCAACTTCAACAGAACATGAGCTAAACGAGCTTAAGAAAAATCTAAATGCCTATGAAAACGAGCTTGCTGAAATTAGAGCTATTTTTGAGGACAAAACGTCTGCACACGTAGCTTTAGAGCAAAGATATGAGCGTGAGAAAAATACTTCGGCTTCGTCAGAAAATGAGTTGTCAGAACTTAAAGCAAGATTGAACAGCTATGAGAATGAACTTGCCGAAATAAAGGCTGCTTCTGAAAATAAAACTTTTGCTTTCACAACATTATCTGAACAATATGATCTTGAAAAAAATAAAGTCCAAACAACAGAACATGAACTTAACCAATTGAAAGAACGTCTTAAAAATTATGAGAATGAACTTGCTGAAATAAAAGCCTTCTCAGATAATAAAATCATCGCCTTTACAACCTTATCTGAACAATATGATCTTGAAAAAAATAGAGTCCATATGACAGAAAAAGAACTCCATGATTTAAAAGAAACACTCAATACTTTAAGCACTGAACTTGATGAAACCAAGGAATCTTCTCACTTAAAACAACAATCTAATGAAGAGTTAACGAAGCTTTTAAGCAGCTACGAAAGTCATATTGCCACCCTTGAACTCAATCATACTGAAAATACTTCTTTAAATGAAAAAATAAGATTGGAACTTGAATCTTATCAAGAAACACTGAACAAAACATTTCAGTTGCAGGAAGTCGAAAAAAAGGCCGCCTCTCAGCTGGAACTAAAACTTGAAGAATTGAATCATCTTTTGAAAGAGCGTGAGACTGAGCTAATCTCTTCAAAATCAGCTTTTGAAAATAAATCTCAAATAAATGATGGATTAGCAGAGCAGATCAAAGAAGCTCAGGATGCGTTTAAAATAACATTAGCGCTTTATGAGGAGGCTCAAAACAATTCAAGTCAGAACGAGATGAAATTGCATGAGATGACAGACCTTCTACTCTATCGAGAACAGGAAATTCTCGAAATCAAGGAACTTGCTAATGAAACAGTCAAAAGCAATGAGAAGTTAGTAGAAGATATACAAAAACAAAATGAAGAATTGACCAAGTCTATTTCCCAATACAAAGAAGCCGAGAAAAAAGCAGAAGAAGCAGAAAAAACTCTTCATACCTTATCAGAACTTCTTAAATCACATGAAAAGGAACTTTTGGAAAATAAAGAGCTTAATGAAGTCACTAAGCTTGAAAATAACAAATTGGCATCTGAAATCCATCAATACTCTCAAGATTTAAAAATAGCCTTGGAGAACCATAACGAAGCTCAAGAGAAAACACGCGAAAATGAAGCGCAACTAGAAGCCTTGACTGAACTTCTCACTAAAAGAGAACAGGAACTTATTAAAGCATTAAAAGAAAAAGAAGCAGATGCCTCCATTATGGAAGTTCGGGAAAATGAAACAAAAACTATTTTTAATTCATTGGAACAATCGCGTCAAAATCTTCAAAATGAACTGGATAAAACAAGAGCAAATTATGCATCGCTTTTAAACTCCCTGTCAGATAAAGATGTTCCTAGTACAGCTGATATAAATAAAAATTTTAAATCGTACGTAGTAACCTCTGGAGATACGTTAAGAGGAATTGCGCTTAGGTTTTACGGATCGCCTAACAGATGGAAGGAAATTTATCAGGCAAACCGGGAAAATATTGCCGATCAAAATAAAATACCGGTAGGAACTGTGCTTGCAATTCCTTAAAGTTATTTGTAATCAATAATCAATGGAGGTCTTATGGATCCGGTGTCAGGAGTAACAATTAATCTTAATTTTGGCAGGCAGCTAGAGACCAAACATGGAACTAATCCTCAACCTGAATCCATACCCTCAAATGATCAGAATGTTCCAATAATTTCTGTAGAAGACAGGACTCCAATCGATAAATCAGCAAATGAGGTGGGAGAACTGACGATCGCAAAGTCATGTTTTACATCTTTTATGAAAATGGTAGAGCCTGTTGTCCCATGGACAAGTACTCTAGGGTCGCTTCTAAATAGCGCCGGGGCGGCAGCTGCCTTGGGGTTTTTTGTAGAAAGCAAATGCACAGAATCAAAAGCTCCCTATATAGCAGCAGTAGCCCTTTCTGGGGCTGTCAATTTCATCACATTTTTTAAAGACTATTATGACGATAGGACCAAAAAAAACGATGAAAAAAAAGCGCTCGAAAAAGAAAGAATACGGGACTCACTTGAAAAAAAACGGCATGAAGAACTCTCCAGTCTATTGTTGAAAACGCTAGCTTCCGTTCAAAAATACCAGATAAGCCGCGATAAGGAACACTTTAAGGAATGCCTTCAAGCAGTCAAGGATTTGCCGGATGATTCCAAGAGCCATCCGATGATCCGTGAACTCTGGCTCTCAACTGTTGTGCAAATGTCAAACGATGAAGATAACCTCAAAACAACCTTGAATTCTCTTGAAAAACTGGGTATTAATATTCAGGAAAAGCAGAATAATTTACCCATACCTGCCAAAGTTACCTTTAAAAATGGTAAAACTGAAGAAATCAAAGGTAACACAAGTCCAGGAGAGGGAAAAAGCGCTGTCAACTATAGAGAGGAAGAAGTAGCTATCGCTAAATCATTAAATCTTTATGAAAACGAATGGAAAAAAATGGAGGAAAAATTAGGTTTCCCCCTTCAATTTATCGAATTAAAGGAAGTGCGCTACGAAAGGCCGCCAACACTATCTCAAATAGCTACTCCAAAGCCCACAATCAATGTGGAAGAAAGCAGCGATGATGAGGTAGCGATTCCTATGTGATATATATATTATTTTAATCTATTTTTTTCATATTCTTGGTTGACTTGAATGTGCAGATTATGGCAATATAGCGACTTCAAAGCCCAGGTGGTGAAATTGGTAGACACGCCAGATTTAGGTTCTGGTATCGTAAGGTGTGTAGGTTCGAGTCCTATCCTGGGCAATTTACCGGAAATATTTTCAGAAATGAAAGTATTTCCGGTTTTTTTTTTGTAGCATAGGCTTTAGCCTTAAGATTGTTTGCAAGGGCTAAAGCCCTTGCAAACAAACTTAAGGCTAAAGCCTTAGCATTATAATGGTATTTGTTCTAAACAGATAGCTCTTTTGATAAGGCAGCTAGAAGATCAATGATTTTAGGACGACTTTCATAACTTAAATTTAAGGATTGTGTTAGAAGATCAATGGTTTTTAAACTCAGACCTGTTTTCTCAAGCTCATCTACTAATTCTGGTTTAATTTGATAAGTCCTATCATCTGACGGACTGCCATTATAAGGAATTTCACCTGTAAACAATTCACAAATTACACTTGCCATAGCATATACATCACAACTTTCTTCTATTTCTTTGTAAAGTTGAACATTTCCTTCTCTGAACGCTTTTTGTGAAGCGATGTTATCATCCATTGGTCTATAAAGCATACTCACGTTTATCTGCGGAAGAATCTCAGATAAAGTATGATCTACAGCTCCACCAAAATCTCCTAGGTAAGCTTTTGCTATTCCATCCTCTTCCCTATGACCTGAATTAAAGAAAATATTTTCTGGTTTAATATCTCCATGAGTAATACCAATAGAGTGCAAATGATTTAAACCCTCTGCAAGCTGATAAGCAAAATTTCTTTTTTCAAAAAAATCTAGCTTATTGCTCAATTTTGAAATATCCTGCAAACTCCCTTCATAATAAGCACCTAAATGACCGTCCGGTGCTTTCCTTTTTGCAAACATATCTTTCACAAGCCTTAATTGTTTTTGCATCCCTATAACAAGACCCTTAGCGTGGACTTTATTTAAAATATTCACTTCATTATTAATCTGTTTGGAGTCCCTATCACTAGACTTTGGAACTTTTAGGACAGATTCATCTCCCGTCAATAATGTACCTCTTAAAAGATCGACGCGTTGAATAACAGAGGCGTTATCACCAGCGCCTAATTTTTTACCGAAGTGAAATGTTAAGTCGTGATCTGCAACAAGTTCAAGGGAATGAAAGGCATTTCTCACAGTCGATTTGATTTTTTGGAGTTCCTGTTCTGTTATCGGACGGGTAGCTCCGGAGGAATTTGTGGTCACAAGTCCATCCTTAGCATGAAGCGCTTCGATTTTTTTAATTGTTTCTCTCACTTGAAGCTCTGTCTCATTAAAAACAGGGACAGTTACTCCAAAGTGTTTAGCTTTCAGTGCTAATGTTAAGAATTTATCCAAAGTACCATTTTTTTCTGCTTCATGGATTGAAGCTTCAGAAACATTCAGCTCTTTTGCAAGGTCTGTCACATTCACGAATAAAGATTGGTCATTAATTTTTATTCCTACGGAATTTTCGGGTTGAAAAAGTTTAGACATTCCAAAAAAACTGGATAATCCTACAGTTTCAGTTTTTGCTGTGATTTGTACCTGATGATTTTCATGTACCTGATGAAAAGTTATTTGAATTTGACCATCAGTTGAGGTATTTTGAATTCTACCCGGAAATTGAGGAAACGACATAATAACCCCTTACTATAATTAAATTATATAATTATTAATACAATGTTATTATAACATTATAATAATTATTAGATAAGGAATTATTTAATTAACATCCAAGTGAGTTCATGCTTATTACATCCGAGATGAATAATGCGGCTTCCCTGAATCTTGAGGAATTCATAACAAATTGCATAGGAGTTATCCCCTTGAAATTTGAGCGTACAGATAAAATTATTGCATAAACCGCTTGCAATCCAGAGCCTTATCCACTCTAAAAGCTTTTCCGGATAGCATGCGACGTCGCTAAAGATCCAATCGATCGGGCCTATTTTGCTTGGCAGCATAGCAAAAGCATCGCCTTTTTGGTAATAAACACCAGGCATCTTGAGCACATTTGGAGCAAGCTCTGCCCTATCTACGCTTAAGACTTCGGCATGAAGCTTTGCTAAAACCCATGTCCAACCGCCAGGACTTGAGCCAATTTCGAGGCATTTACTAGTAGAATCCGGCATTTTGCCAGCAACAGTCAAGGCCTCCCAAAGCTTTAGATATGCCCTGCTCGGAGGCCCTTCCTTGCATTCATCAAACTGAATGAGACCATTACCATAAGAAGAGGAGCATTTGGCAGAGGCAAGAAGTGTGTGTTTATCAAGAAGCATCCAAGATCCCATGGATGAATCCTGCAGTTTCTGAGGAAATGAGATTGGTTTTTCTGAAATGTAGGGAAGCTTTGATTTAATGAGGGCTGCTCGTCTATGCTCTGAAAAAGAATATAAAGTCCAATTTCTTTGAATTCCTTTTAAGATATTTGCAGCTTCTGTGATCGATGTAAAAGTAGCTTTAAAAGGCTCATACCAGATGTTTTGCGCCCAAAATACATTTTGGGGAGGAAGGTCTGTTACAAAAAGCCTGCCATGAACTTCGGTAATTCCTTTAAGCTCGTTCATTAATTGCGTCTCATAGCCCTCAGCGCTCAAATAGGCTGTTTTTGTCGTATTCATTTTTACGCACTCACTTGTCTATAATATTCACCCAAAATCAAACCCGTAGCAACAGAAACATTCAAGCTTTCAACTAATCCTGAACCTGGAATTAAAAGTTTGTCTTTGGAAGATTCAAGTAACTTAGCGTTTACACCCTCGCTCTCTGAACCCATAACAACAATTGTGCGCGGATGAAATTTATAGTGATATAAGGAATTTCCACCGTGGCTGGATGTTGCGATTGCTTTAAAACTTAAAAGTTCAAGCTCTTCAAAAGAAAGCTTGATGTCATCTAAAGCAACAAGCTTCACATGTTCAGCCCCCCCTTGCGCGACGCGATAGGCAGAAGGCGAAATTTTTGGCAGAATAGCCCTTTCACCAATGATATATGGAACGCCAAAATGAGCTGCTACCCGCATGATGGAGCCTATATTGTGCGGATTTTGAACGCCGTCCAAATAAATCAAACAACATGGCTGGTTGTTTTCTTTTAATTGTTTAATCATTTCTTTAAAACTAATCGAGTTCGGTTCTTTTGCAAGAACACATATTCCCTCGTGGTGGATGGAGTCTGAAACTTTGCTAAGTTCCTCATCTGTTATCACATGATAGGCTTTCGCTTTGCTTGCGCACCATTTTAATAGTGGAGAAACTTCCCTGACTCGTTTTTCATCGACATAAACACGGATAATATCATCCGGTCTTGATTTCCATAAGTTTAAACAGGCATGAAACCCGTAATATTTCATTTCATTATTATTTTTAATTTCGGGTGTTGCACGGTTTTCGTGGAATTCCGGTCTTGTGCGAGATTGATCCGGTCTTGTGCGAGATTGATCCGGTCTTGTGCGAGATTGATCTGGTCTTGTGCGAGATTGAGGTTGATCCGGTCTTGTGGGAGATTGAGCCGGTCTTGTGCGAGATTGATCCGGTCTTGTGCGAGATTGATCTGGTCTTGTGCGAGATTGAGGTTGATCCGGTCTTGTGGGAGATTGAGCCGGTCTTGTGCGAGATTGATCCGGTCTTGTGCGAGGTTGATCTGGTCTTGTGCGAGATTGAGGTTGATCCGGTCTTGTGCGATTTTTTGAAAAAGGGGCGCGAGTTTTTTTTTCAAAAGGGTTTTTGTTATCAATAAATTGTTTTTTGTTTCTCATATATTACCTTTAATTTAGATCAGTAGCTTATCAAAAATTAAATTAAAATGATAGGGGTAAGTTTAATCGAGTATGCTCATAGAGTCCAAGCTTTTTTCTTTCGCAGGCTTAAAGCCTATGCTACAAAACTTTAGCCGCGACAGAAAAAAGCATGGACTCTTTTAGCAATGCTTGGTATGACTGTAAATTAAAATTTTTACTTTAAAAGGCGTTACACATGTACAAAATCACTATTTTTCTTACCTGTTTGCTTACCTTAACAAGCTTGAACCTAAAGGCAAGAGAGCCCTACCACGCAAATGTCCATGTTAATACAGAACAAACTCATGTCAGCGCCCCAAATCTTGTTGACTTATCGCGCAATTTAAGGACTTCCAGCATTGAATCTCTACTCTCAGGTTACACCCCGACATCCCCGGTTTCAATCGAAATCAACTTAAGAGGAGTTTTAGCCAAGACTTCTTTTGCTGCTAATTCCACAACTCTTGTTGTGACAATTCCAAATAGCAATTCAAGCGCAAGTTTTACAGGAGGTACCCGCGATGAAAGCATTTTGCTTCTTAAACAGTACATTCGAGATGGCGGAAATAGACATAAGCTTTTAGGGGCCTATGCCAAGTACTCTCCAATTGATCCGATAGCCGGAAATCCAAATAGTTTGATGGCGTCCATGGGATCATCTGACTATGCTTTAGGAAAATTATCACCGCTTGCAGGATGTTGTTGTTATAGTGCACAACCCATCGTTCATCAATTTCAGACAGGTTTAAATGCAGGAAGAGGCTTCTCCAAAGGTTATGATACCACAGTCGTAAGCTTACCTCTTCGCTATTCCTACTCCCCTGATTTAACTTCAGCTCTTATCTTAGATGCTCCAATTACCTATCTTCGAAATGGCGGTGCCTCTTCAGTTCATGGATCATTAGGAATCGCTTT
This sequence comes from Parachlamydiaceae bacterium, assembly GCA_041691015.1. GTDB lineage: Bacteria > Chlamydiota > Chlamydiia > Chlamydiales > Parachlamydiaceae > JBBSJT01. The sequence goes on from JBEPVN010000014.1 coordinate 14,295, forward strand.
AAGGCTACCTGTGACAGATACTTGGTCATTAACATCCATGACACGGCTTAGTTCCGGAGGATCTTTAGATCTTTGTACCTCGGGAAGTTTTATTTCAGCTGCAGTATTAAGCGCGTATAATGCCAAAATAATGAAATCAGTATTGACACTGACAAATTATGCAGGCTATTTTAGCTCCACGAATCTTTGGCTGACAGGAATTAATTACAACTACCGCCTGCAAAATTATGTGATAAAAAATGGGCTTTCTTTAACTACCTGCGAGGGAATGCGTGTGTGTGAAAGACCTGTTAACTTCTCTTTATCTTTTATAGACACATACTTTACAAAAAATAAGCTCTATATCAAACATTATGATGAAATAGGCTTTTCTCTAATTGCAAACAATATCAATCCACATTTGGATTATGATTGTCTATCTTTGCAATTTACTTACCAATTCGGGGAAAAGAACTATAAGGGTTACTTATTTAACACAATTTATCAGTTCTAAGCGAGCCAGTTTATGTTGTTCCCTCTACCCCCAAAATAACAAAAGCCAAGCCCTCTGTCATTTATAAGTGCTCATCTTAGAAGCGATTCTACACGTACATAGGCTTTTTGTGAATCCAGATTAAAAAGGGGTAAAACTTTCATTAGTGGCACGCCTTTTGCATAATTAAATAAAACAAACTAAACTAAATGTTTTTTATTAATTAGTTATATTGTATAATTATTATATAAGAACTTTTAATTGTTTAATTGGGGGTTTAATATGGCTAAGTTAGAAGGATTGCTTGAAGATCTCATAGAATCGCAAGTAGAGGGTCTGATTCAAGAGGATTCCTACTATCAAATGTTCGCAACTCCGTTAAAACCAGCTTCGGCATTCAAAAATGCGCACAAAAAACAACTCCTCGAATTTTTTAAACTTACCGAATTAAGATCCCAGCTTGAAAATGCTCCGGATCTCATATTAACTCTGATGCCGAAATATCTCTCTAAACCGGAATTTGACAAAATAAAACTTGAACTTGATAACAGTGGTGATCATTTTCTTCGTTTTATTGAATCCATGAAGGAAGAAACAGAAAAACCTATCCTTTTCCAGGAAATGTTCGGGCTCTCAGATGACACTCTTCTTAAAGTTTATGAACTTGCGGTAAACTTAGTGAAGCAAGAGTATTATGATGATGCAAATACCCTCTTTGTATTTTTAGCAACGCTTGCACCTCATGTACCAAGTTATTGGATAGCTCAAGGCGCTTGTCTTCAAGCGCTCGGTCGTCACGAAGAAGCAGTTTCTGTCTTCAGCGCAGCAAAATTCCTCAATCCAAGCGATCCAGCTCCCTCAGCATATAGCATAGAAAGTTATCAAATCCTAAAAGATCAGGACAAAGCAAAGCTTGAACTTAGCTTATTAAAAGAAGTTGTGAAGTCATTAAAAAACGAAGAAAAAGCTAAATGGGAACAAAAAATTAACGAAATTAAGATTAGTTAGTAGGAGACATGCATGAATAATATGAATCCCACAAGCATTAAAGGCGCTCCGCAATTTCAGGCAGTTGATGCTTTGAGGCAAGGTGGTGCACCCTCATCTGCTATGAAAACCAATGAAAAACTACCGACTTTAGATGCTGCTTTAAGACAACAAGCAGACAAACCGCAAACGAAACTAGAAGGCGGAAAAGATTTTATTGATAAATCAACTCTCGCCTCACTAAAAACTGGCGCCGGAACCGGATTAATCATCGTTGGCGCAACTGCCGCTATTCTTTTAGCTCCTCTTACAATAACAGGAGGACTTCTTGGTGCAGGCTTTCAGAAATTAGCTCATAGCGCAGGTATTGTAGATAAGTCTAACACTAATATCCTAAAAGCAGGATTGGTCATAGGCTCTCTTGGAACTTTAGGTCTTGCGATGGTCGGCAGCAATCTCTTGCAATCTGGTAAGGAAATGAAAGCTGATCTGCAGAGACCTCCGGTAAATGAAAAATCAGCTTCTGATTCTGCAAAAACAGAAAAATCTCCTGCAAATACAACTGAAAACGCAGCCGCAAATCGTACAAATGAAAGTGCGCCAAAAGAGCCTGTGAGAAAAGAAGCAGAAATTTTTGCAGATATTAAACCTTTAAAAGAATTAAAAAATAAAGTTGAAAATACTATTTCAGATCATAGAAATGAATTACGTGAAACAGAATCTCAAAAATCACATTATACGCTTATTCGAGACAACAGTCTTGAATCTATAGATAAAGATAATAAAATGTTAAATGAACGTATTAACTACTATAGTAACCAACCAAATAGCAGTTTTTCAGCCTTATTTAAAGAGTATGAAGGAAAAAAAACCGTCAGTGAGAAAGAACAATTTGTCTCTGATCTTCAAAAATCCAAGAATGGACATGCAGAAACATTCCAAGTCATCCAAGATACAAGATCATCCATGCAACGCGAATTAAAAGACGCAACTAATATGCAAGCGCAAATAAATAAATCTGATCAAACTATCATTCAAATAAAAGATAAAATTGTAAAAGAAGAGGGTAATTTAAAGCTTGTAAATAACAAAGAAGAAAGTTTTCACGCCGAGTTAGCCAACATAAGCATCAAGGAAATACTAGGACGATTTTCAGATCCTGATCAAGCAATGCAGGCCCTCAGTGCAGAGTATCAGAAACAGGGCAAGTATTTAAATCAACTTCAAGAACAAAACACAAATACTTTGGAAACTGCAAGCAATAAAAAAGATCTTCAAGAACAAATGACTGTTAAAACCATACGTATGCAGCAAATTTTTAAGACAATGGCGGAATTGAATCGCGCCCTTCCTTCATTAAGAGCTGCTGCTAAGCAAGCTTTAGAGGGGAATCTTGGATCACCTCTTTCAAAAACAGGTCCAGTCTTAAGCAAGACTGAGGAACAAGAGGCTAAAACAATTTCTGAAGATGAAACTTTGATTCCTGGAGGCTCAATTGCTAACCCTAAGGAAGTTGATGATTTTTTAAACAACTTGAATGTCGACTCAGGACGTAGAGCTCCTCTTGAAAAACAACCTCAAGTAGCTGGTACAATGAAGTCGCAAGCTGCTGAAACAGTTCCGGCAGGTGAAATTTTAAAAGCAAACAAATTATCGGTAACAGAAGAATTAGCTGTAAAAGAAAGTGATAAAGAAGCAATGGATGATTTTTTTGAAGGATTGGATAAATTATTTGATGACGTTGATAAACCAAAAACGTAATGCAGTCTTAGAAAGAGACGTCAAAAACAAAAGACTTATGAAGATTTCATAAGTCTTTTGTTTTTCTCTTTACTAAATTTTTAAAACAGCCTGGTAACAGGCAATCAAATGATTGACCCCGTTCATCGCATGGTGAGGGGTCTCTTCTTTTTCTAATCCATAGCTTTCAGCAATAGCATTTTTGGACAAATTGATGGAATCCGGAAAAAGTTTGCCCTCCTCAAAGCATTTTTTATAAAGACAGGTCCAATACATGGAAGCTAAGTCTAACCAATGATACGGCCAATTCAAGCTTTCTTGAGTATAGACGTCTACTAGTTGTGTAAAAAAACCGCGGTCGAAACCGGGATTTTGGCAGATAAAAACAGCTTCCCCGCGCTGAATGCCGACAGATTGGAAAAGTGAGATAATTTCTTCTCTTACAACAGATTTTTCCTTTCCTAAAGCTATCTGATCAAAAGTATAGCCATTAATTTCAATGCTTACCGGATCCGTGCCAAGCCAAACTTCATAGGGCTGCTTAATGAGACTTTGGTAGGAACCTCTATATTCTCCGGTAGTTACATCCATAATTTTTAAGGCCACGTCAATGGCATGATGTTTGGATTGATCGAGGCCTGTTGTTTCCATATCGAGAAATATTGCTAGCATAAGTAAATCTTATATTTAATTTTAAAGAACTTACACTATATATCAAGACGATTTAGAATTTAAATCAATTTTGTTGTTGCACTTATTTTTTTTAACTTGATATGGTTAATTTACTGATAAGTCATGACTCCCTGTATGGGAATAACTAAAAACTTAAAATAGGTACCTTTTATGAAAGCATGGGATTCTTTGTCGCGCTTTTTCTTAAGATTTCGCTATCCGATATCGATGCCAGAAGACATAGGAACCTCCCTCGGCATCCAAATGTCCAATTACATCACCTTCCATGAATTTGTCACAAAACTCACATCCCCCGCCTGCAAACCAACAAAACTCCTTAAATTTATGCCACGGGAAAAAGCAGAAGAAGCTTTTTTTGGGGCTCCGCTTAAAGAAAAATTCCGAAATAACACGCTTGTCTCCTATTGTTTCAACGAAGGATGGGTAGAATTTGTCCTTCATTTTGACGACAATTCCAAGCTAAGACGTATCTATTTGCAGCATAAGGACATAAAACAGGACTGTGGTCTTGAAATTCCTTTACATTCTATGGAACTCGCAAAATAATCGTACTTGTACTATTATTTACAATTTATTATTGTGAAATTAAATGTAACGAGGAGATATAAATGGCTGTACCACAAGAAAAACAAAGAGAAATCGTCTTTCAAATGCTCTATGGGTATGATATTGGGAGAGCAAACGAAGAAGAACTCCTTAATTTACTGATGAAAGAGCTTGCTGTTACAAAAAAAGCTGTTTTAGATGCTCAAGATCGCGTGCGTCACATTGCTGCCATCTTACCAGAATTAGACCAAATGGTTAACGCAGCTTGCAAATCCTACCAATTTGACAGAATCCAGACAGTAGAGCGCAATATTTTACGTTTGGGTCTTTATGAAATCTTTTTTGATGACCAAATCCCTGCAAAAGTTGCCATTTCAGAGGCGATCCGCCTGACACGTAAATTCGGAACTCCGGAATCTGCCGGCTTTGTCAATGCTATTTTAGATTCTCTTTATAAGATCAGCCAAGGCAAGTATGTCGATGTTGACCAAGTGACAAAAAGCATTGAAGAGTTAAATAAAAGCGAAACGAATGCAAGCCAAGCAGCCTTAGACAAAAACGAAGATAAAAAAGGCTAAAGCCCCTTGCATGTGTTTTGAAAAAAATAAAATGCTTTCTAAAATCTCTACATTTGGAATTGGCGGGCCTGCAAAATATTTTATAGAAGTTAATTCTATAGATATGATTTGGCAAGCCATTCTTAAATGTAAAAGTGAAAATATCCCCTATTTAGTTATAGGAAAAGGGTCTAATACCCTCTTTTCTTCAGAAGGCTTTGATGGCTTGATCATACACAACAAAATAAATTTTTTTGAAGAAAGCGCGGACCACACTTTTAGCGTAGGTGCAGGTTATAGCTTTTCTCTTTTAGGAACAAAAACCGCAAAAAAAGGTCTTTCCGGTCTTGAATTTGCTTCCGGGATTCCAGGAAGCGTCGGTGGGGCTGTTTTCATGAATGCAGGTGCAAACGGGCAGGAAACGTGTAATCCTTTAGTTTCTGTCGATTTTTTAGAAGAGACCGGAGAAATTAAAACATTCTTAAAAAACGATCTTCATTTTTCCTATAGGACATCTGCCTTCCAGAAAAAAAAAGGAGTGATTTTAAGCGCGACATTTGCTTTAAAACCGCTGGATGCTGCGAGAAATTCGCAATTTGAAATCATCAATTATAGAAAAAAAACACAGCCTTACAGCGATAAGTCAGCTGGATGCGTCTTTAGAAATCCGCAAAATGAGCATGCAAGCAGATTAATTGATTCCTGCGGTCTTAAAGGTCTAAATGTCGGGGATGCCAAAGTTTCAGAACTGCACGCAAACTTCATCATCAACACAAATCAAGCAACATCTGATGATGTTTTAAGTTTAATCAAGCTTATTCAAGCAAAAGTTATGGCAAAAACAGGTCTTGCACTAGATAGCGAAATCAGATATATCCCCTATAAAATAAGCGACTTATGAAAGATTTTTTTGCAGACCTTCATTGCCATTCCACTTGTTCTGACGGATCAAAAAGTGCTGAAGAACTTGTTTTACACGCAAAAGAAATTGGCTTGTCCGGTCTTGCAATTACTGATCATGACTCAATTGAGGGCTATGAAATTGCATTACCCACTGCAAAAAAGGTTGGGTTAGAGCTCATCACGGGCGTTGAATTCTCCACAATGCACAAATTAACAAGCATTCATATTTTAGCCTATGCCTATCCATCAAACTCCCTCATTATGGAAGAATTTTGTAAAAAACATATTTTAAGACGCTTTGATAGAAATCAAAAAATTTTAGACCTTCTTAAAAAACATAATCTACCCATTACTCAAGATGAGCTTTTACAAGAATATGCCCATGAAAATTGTGAAGTGCATACAACGGTTGGACGCCCTCATATTGCAATGGCCATGATGAAAAAAGGGTATGTAAAAACAATACAGGAAGCTTTTAAAAAATATTTAGGCGAGGGCAAAAGCTGTTATGCAGAAGGCGACTCATTTTCAACCGAGCAAACAATCGATCTGATCCATAAGGCTAAGGGCTTAGCTATCATTGCTCACCCACACTTGGTTGACGACCAGCATGTACTGCATGATCTTTTGAACATGAACTTTGATGGGATCGAATGCTTTTACGCAAGATTCAACCGCGATCAAAATGAAAGATGGCTAAAAATTGCCAAAAGAAAAAACTGGATCGTAACTGGCGGCTCTGACTACCATGGCGACATCAAGCCCAATCTTCCGCTCGGATCATCCTATGTCGATGAAGAGCATTTCAACATCTTATTAAACCATTTTAAGAACACTGAAGAAGGTTAACTCAAGAGATTGCTATAAAAAGCGGAGATGAGTATTATCTTTTAATAATGAATACTTACGAAACTTTAATCAATCGATTGTTTAACATTAACTTGTTTAATGGAATGAAGCTTGGGCTAACTAATAGCTTAAAGCTCCATGCATCCCAAAATTTTCCTGCAAATCACTTCAAAATCATCCATGTCGCAGGATCCAACGGCAAAGGCTCTGTTTCGACAAAAATCGCAAAAGGCTTGGAACTTTCCGGTCTTAAAGTCGGCTTATATACCTCACCGCACATTTCCAGTTTTCGAGAACGCATCCAGATAAATTCCGAAATGATAAATGAGGATGACATCACCTCAATTCTCTCTGAACTACTTAAAATTAGAGATGTGGAAAACATTCCCGCAACTTTTTTTGAAATTGCGACAATGCTTGCACTCACCTATTTTGCAGAAAAAAAAGTAGCTATTGCGGTTTTGGAAGCTGGCATCGGCGGCAGACTCGACGCGACAAATGTTGTAGAGCCTATTTTAAGCATCATCACATCCATTTCCCTCGATCATACGGATATTTTAGGCGATACGCTAGAAAAAATTGCGCTTGAAAAAGCAGGTATCATCAAACCTAATATCCCTGTACTTATAGGCCCAAAAGTACCTTTGAATGTTATAGCTCCGGTAGCTTCAAGTAATAATAGTCCATGCACACAAATAGAGGGCATTTTTCAAAGCTTTGATGATGAAAATAACGCGATTGCAAAAAAAGCTTTGGAATTTTTAGGTGTTGAAGAATCGCTCATTATAAAAGCGCTGCAAGTTAAGCCCCCATGTCGTATGGAAACAATAGAACATGCGGGTAAAACAATTATTTTGGACGTAGCACATAATCCAGATGGCCTTTTACGGCTTTTTTCTGAGATCAAAGAAAACTATGCAGCAAGGCCTATTCGCATTATTTTTGGCTTGTCTCAAAATAAGGACATTGACGGCTGCCTCTCCATCATAAAAAAATCTTGTGACTCATTTCACTTGGTCCAAGCCCCAAATGGAAGAGGTTTGCCCATTTTAGAACTTAAAAACCGATTATCCACAACAAAACCGCACTTTTTGCATGAATCCATTGAAGATGCAATAAATAAAGCATTAACATTTAATGACTTAATTGTTGTATGCGGCACGTTTTTCATCATGTCCGATATAAAACGCGCCCTAAACCAAAAAGATCCTCGAGACGAAAGAGATATGAATGAAAGAAATGGCTTTGGAATCTAAACTCTATCTATTATTGTAAAAAAAAATAGGTATAAATTAGACTGGAGGAGTTTTAATGAATCCATTATCGGAAAATTACATCGGAGATAGTCTAAATTATAATATTTTAAGTAAAGACGAAGCTAACAAAATAGACGCCTATTTTAGAGCTGCCAATTATCTCTCTGTCGGTCAGATCTATCTTTTGAACAATCCCCTTCTTCTAGAACCCTTAAAGCTTGAAGATGTGAAACCAAGGCTGCTTGGTCACTTTGGAACAACTCCTGGGCTAAATTTTATCTACGTTCATTTAAATCGCGTCATAAAAAAATATGATCTCAATGTGATCTATCTTGCAGGACCTGGCCACGGGGGGCCGGGCATTGTAGCTAATGTGTATTTGGAAGGCACCTACAGTGAAGTTTACCCAAATATTTCTGAAGATTTGGATGGCATGAAAAAGCTCTTTAAGCAGTTCTCGTTTCCAGGTGGAATCCCAAGCCATGTGGCCCCGGAAACTCCAGGCTCCATCCATGAGGGGGGAGAACTTGGATATGTCATAGCGCACGCCTATGGCGCAGTATTTGATAATCCCGATTTGATTGCCTGCGCAGTTATTGGGGATGGGGAAGCAGAAACAGGCCCGCTTGCAGGCAGCTGGCACTCTAATAAGTTTTTAAATCCGGCGCGAGATGGCGCAGTCTTACCTATTTTGCATTTAAACGGCTATAAGATCGCAAATCCTTCCTTTTTAGCCCGCATCAAAAAAGAGGAGCTTATAGAGCTCTTGTCCGGCTATGGTTATAAGCCTTATTTCCTCGAGGGATCAGATCCTGAAACCATGCATCATCTGATGGCAAATACTTTGGATAAGGTGGTTGCAGAAATCAGATGCATCCAGCAGGAAGCGCGCCACTTTGGTGTCAAAACTTATCCAAAATGGCCTATGATTATCCTTAAAACCCCAAAAGGCTGGACCGGTCCAAAATTCGTTGACGGTCTTAAAGTAGAAGATTTCTGGAGATCCCACCAAGTGCCTTTAGCAGACATCGGCAAAAATAACGATCATTTAAAAATGCTTGAGGAATGGCTAAAAAGCTATAAGGCAGAAGAGCTTTTTGATAAAAATGGTAAATTAATCCCTGAATTACAGGAACTTGCGCCAAAAGGGACAAAACGCATGGGATCTAACCCCCATGCAAATGGAGGTATTTTATTAAAAGATCTTCGCATTCCGGATTTTAGGCAGTATGCTGTCGAAGTCAAAAAACCTGGTAATACTATTGAAGAGTCCGCCCGCGTTTTGGGCTCATTTCTTGCAGGAGTCATGGAAATGAACATGCAAAATAAAAATTTCCGAGTAATGGGTCCTGACGAAACCGCCTCAAACAGGCTTCAAGACTTATTTAAAGTCACCGATAAAGTTTTTATGGCAGAGATCTATCCCTACGACACAAACCTCTCAAGAGATGGCCGTGTGATGGAGGTTTTAAGTGAACATCTCTGTCAGGGATGGCTTGAAGGCTATTTACTCACCGGACGCCATGGATTTTTCTCCTGCTATGAGGCTTTTATCCATATCGTCGATTCGATGTTCAACCAACACGCCAAATGGTTAAAAACAACAAGGCACATTCAGTGGAGAGCCCCTATTGCCTCCTTAAACTACTTTTTAACATCGCACGTCTGGCGTCAGGATCACAATGGTTTTTCACACCAAGACCCTGGATTTATTGACCTTGTCGCCAATAAAAAATCAGAAGTCATCCGCATTTATTTACCGCCTGATGCAAACACGCTTTTATCAGTTGCAGAGCATTGCCTAAAAAGCAGAAATTATGTGAACGTGATTGTTGCCGGCAAACAGCCGGCCCTCCAATACCTTGACATGGATGCTGCAATTAAGCATTGCAAGAAAGGAATTGGTATTTGGAGTTTTGCAAGCAATGATTTTCAAGAAGAAACAGATGTGATTATGGCGTGCGCTGGAGATGTTCCGACACTTGAAACATTAGCTGCTGTCGATATTTTAAGGACGCATGTACCAGAACTTAAAATCCGCGTCATCAACGTTGTAGATTTAATGACGCTCCAGCCAAGTCAAGAGCATCCCCATGGTCTTTCCGATAATGATTTCGACGATCTTTTCACAACTAATAAACCTGTAATTTTTGCCTTTCATGGATATCCTTGGCTGATCCACCGCCTAACGTATAGAAGAACAAATCATGATAACATCCATGTGAGGGGGTTTATTGAAGAGGGCACAACAACCACGCCCTTTGACATGGTTGTATTAAATCATTTGGATAGATTCCATCTTGCTATGGATGCCATCGAACGTGTTCCAAGATTAGCCTTAAAACGCGGCTACCTCAGGGATTTTATAGCAAACAAGCTGATTGAACATGATCAGTATATCCGGGAGCATGGGGATGATATCCCCGAAATCCGCGATTGGAAATGGCCTTATTAAAACTCAATCTAAGTCATGTTAAGGGGTCTTAAGCTTGACAGTATGACCTGAAGTCTACACGAAGTGCCAATTTTCATGTTAAAATCTTTGCTCAAGTCCGAAACGAAGTGGGAACTTTAGAAAAAATAACCCTTGAAAAGGGGTCAAAGAAAGCATCCAATCTAAAACGTAGCAAAGTCAAGAAATTTCATAGCCGAGCTAAACAAAAAAATCGGGTGAAAAAGCTTCTGAAATTTTACACGAGAAAGCTGTGGGTTTTTAGGCACTTCGTGCCACCAAAAAAGCTTACCCCCCCATAAATCTGTCAATTCTGACCCCCTTCTTATAAACAATTCCCTTTAATAAATCTTAATAATTTAAAATATTAATATTAATATTAATATGTAATTAATTTGATAATGTTTTATAATATAATTAGGTTTATTTCATTTTTTGTTACTAATTCATAAAATCACGGAGGATATTATGCAATTAAATAGAGGGATGGGCAATGAATCCTATGATGCTTATATTATCCATAATAAGCCCGGCGAAAAAATTCAAATACCGGAAGGCTACCGCGGAGCTATCGGTATTACTGTAGATGATAAAATACAAGGTGTCCTTCATGCAGGATTGAAAGTATTTAATAATGTTTCAACGGCAAGATCTGATATTGAACCGATAGACAAACATTTTGGAGTAGACTTGACAAATATGATGCATGCATTTGTTGTCACTGAACATAATGAAGATACTCACCTCGAAGTTTGCGAAGCCGTAGGCTCCGGGTTTACAAAAGCAAAAATTGCAATTGGCGATCAAGATTGGACAGCAATGATACTTTTTGTTCCAAAAGATGCTAAAGTACGCGAGCAAATTGTAAAAAGCTCAGAACACGAACTTAAACCGGATGTCCCCGGCGGAAAAACTGCGCCCTACGGCTTTGTTGCGGGAGTAGTCAGTGTCTTTACCCGCAAGCAAGTCCTATCTTCTGCAGCTAACAAAGAAGTCATCGCCTCTGAGATGGCCGATTTAATTAAAGAAAGAAGTATCAGAAATAAAAGCGGAGATCCAAAAGAAGCTGTATGCAGCCAGTTAGCGACAAGAGTCTTACGGGCAAGCATTCTTATCTCCAAACTTCCAGAAGCTAAGGTAAGAAAATACAGTGTGTTGGATAAAGCAGCAATTGAAGAAAAACTCATAAAAAAAATGACAATCACCGATTCGCCTTTGACCAAAGCCTACTGGTCTTCCAAAGTATTTGACATGCAAGCCTCAGAAGATGCTCTTCCCTATGAACTCTATCAAACCCTCATCAAAGAATCCACCATCCAAAAGGTAGCTCCCCCTTTACCTCCAAGAAAATCAGCTGAAGTTAAAGCAGAAGCTCCATCTTTACCTCCAAGAAAACAAGCAGCTCAAAACGAGTAATTGCTTGTTTATTTTTCGTAAAATCCTTTAGAATTTCTTTTTACTCTAAGGGATTTATGAAAAAAACAAAACTCATGGGCATTTTAAATGTCACGCCCGATTCTTTCTTTGATCAAGGTGAATATTTTTCGATAGACAAGGCTGTAGAGCGCGGTATTGAAATTTATCTACAAGGAGCTGATATTATAGATATTGGGGGCGAATCTACGCGTCCAAACGCTAAACCTGTCTCCTTGGAAGATGAGCTAAAAAGAGTCATCCCTGTGATCACTCAGTTAAAAAAAGTCATTCCAATCCCGATCTCAATAGATACGATGAAAGTAGAAGTTGCAAGGCAGTCTATCGATGCAGGAGCTGATTTTATTAACGATATCACAGGATTTTCAGATCCTCAGATGATTGAACTTGCCGTAAAAACAAAATCCCAAATCATCGTCATGCACATGCAGGGAACGCCAGCTACAATGCAAAACAAACCGAACTATGAAAAAGGAATCATTGAAGAACTTTTTCAATTTTTTGATAGTCGCATAGCTATCTTAATTGCGTCCGGTGTAAAAAAAGAACAAATTATTTTAGATCCAGGCATAGGCTTTGGAAAATCAATTGCCGATAATTTGGAAATCATACACAATCTGCCTGAGGTTAAAAGGATCGGCCTTCCTGTGCTACTTGGGATTTCTCGCAAATCCTTTATGAGTAAACTAGTAGATAAACCAGCTGAATCTTTACTGTCTCCAACTTTGGGGTTGAATACAGTTGCCATCATGTCGCATATCGATATGATCCGAGTACATGATGTAAAAGAACATCGTATGCTCATTGATATAATGAACAAATATTTGGAAAAACAAAATAAGCCATGGATTTCATCAGGATACTAGTCCCTACATTTGAAATATTCATTATGGCAATTATGCTTTACTACCTGCTTTCCTTTTTTTGGAATACGCGGGCAATGGATTTAGTTCTTGGGCTTCTTTCTGTTTTAGCGCTATACACGCTTTCCATTTGGTTTCACTTGCCTGTACTACAAAAATTGATGCTTTATTTTGTCAATGTAGCAGTCATTGCGCTTCTGATCATCTTTCATCCAGAACTTCGTCTTGCCCTCTCCAAGCTTAGCGTTAAGGGCAAAAAATACCGTGAAATCACAGAGTTTGATAAGTTCTTAGATAATTTGAGCCAATGCACCTATCGCCTCTCTGAAAGAAGAACAGGGGCTCTAATTATTTTGGAAAATCAGGATTCCTTAGAAGAGTATGCGAATAAAGCCGTTATTTTGAATGCGGATTTCTCCCATGAGCTCTTGGAGACTATTTTTGCAACGACAACGCCCTTGCATGACGGTGCGGTCATTATTCGCGGAACGACCATTCTTTCTGCAGCGACTATTCTACCACTTGCAGATGATAGCTCCCAAATCACAAAATCCATGGGAACCCGTCATAGGGCAGGGCTTGGAATCAGCCAAATAACAGACGCGCTTGTCATTGTCGTTTCAGAAGAAACAGGTAAAGTTTCGATTGCAAGAGACGGCATCATGACGCGCGGTATTAAACTCGATCGCTTTAAAGGCATTGTCAGAAGTATTTTTATACCGCCAAAAACAGCAATTGAAACAAGTATAGACGCTCTTGGGAGACTTAAACAATGGAATCGCTGATCGCCAGATTTTTTTTTCACAACTGGCAGCAAAAACTTGTCGCTTTGGGAAGCGCACTTGTGATCTGGTTTTTTGTCAGCCACTCGATCATTGAAACAAAAATTATCCCGGGTGTTCCGATCCGTGTTGTAAACCTCCCAGATGACAAAACAATCTTAGGTCTTAATCCAAACGGTCTTTTATCCAAACGTATCACACTGACTTTAACAGGAACGAAAAACGTTGTCCACGATATTGAACCTGGTGACTTGGAAGCTGTTATTGACGCCTCAATTATCGATCACGATGACTGGATCATTCAAATCAGCAAAAAAAACCTTGTCAGCTTAAATCCATCCATCGATTTAAAACAAAATATCCGTCAAGTATCCCATACAGAACACGTGATACGCATGAGACCCTTAATAACGGACAAAGTACCCATCACAATTTTGCATCCGACGGGCGAGCCACCAGATGGGTATGAATATCTCGATATCTGGCCGCAGCATCTACAGCAGCAATTAAGCGGCGCTGAGGAAGAAATACAAAATTTAAAAGTCAAAGGATTGGAAATTACTTTTGACTTAAACGAAATCACAAAAGCAGATCTTGACCAGTCCAAAAGTTCGCGCAGTAATTTGCAGGATGATGAGATCAGCTTTATGATTCCTGCAAAATGGAAAAAAATTACCATTCCTTTTCATAATAACTCCCATGAGGATTTTAACGATCCGGAAGCTCAATATTTAAGGATCGATTTTTTAAGAAAAGAACTTCTCCCTGTAAAGAATTTAATCCCGGTTCGTATATTCTATCCATTGAAAACAAGCGAACTGATTAACCCGAATACATACACCTTGCAAACTTCAGAACCGCTTTTAGAAAAAAATTATCTTTCGATCCTTTCCATTCCCTTATTTGCAAAAGGCGTCAGCAGACTATTCATAGATGTCGTACGAGAAAATATTGAACTGACAATTGTCGCAGCTCCAAAACTTGAAAGAGAACATTTGCAATGGACATTTGATATTGTCGATACACATGAACTAGAAGACATTTACGTGGCATTTTTAATTTCCCATTTAAATCAAAAAAGCAATCATGAATCTGTCTCGAAAAACCGCGAAATGCTTTTTAGAAATCGTTTCAGGGACTATCTCCAAAAACTGACGCTTTGCAATTCCCAAGGTGAAAAACTTCTTTTGGAAGCAAAACTTGGAACGGATAAAATCATCATCTCTAAAGAAACTCCTTAAAAAATATAATCACTTACATGCCAAAAGAACGCTTTTTTGTTACACAGTCTTTTAAAGAACACGATATTCTCCATCTCGAAGAAAAAGAATTTCACCATCTTGTCAATGTCATGAGGGCTAAGGTTAAAACAAAAATCGAGGTTGTCAACGGAATCGGTCAGCTTGGAGAGGCCTATGTTGAGACCCTTGAAAAAAAAAGAGCCTCTCTTGTCATAGAAACTGTTATCTTCGAAAATCCTCCTGTTTTTCAAGTCATATTGGCACAAAGTCTGCCGCGGCCCAATCGATTGGATACCATTTTAGAAAAAGCAACCGAGCTTGGAGCGACGGAAATCTGGCTTTTTTTAAGCGATTATAGCGAGCGTAAAGAAATTAGTGACACTCAGATTGAAAGAATGCAAAACATCTTAATTTCTGCCATGAAGCAATGCGGACGGCTTTATTTACCAAAAATTGTTCTAAAACCTGACTTAAAAAAATGGGGATCTCTCCAATATCCTGCTTTTTTTGGAGATATGGAAAAAAAAGCTCCTTCCTTTTTAGAGAGTTGGAAAAAAGAAGATGGTGAGAAAGAAGATGATAAAAAAGGTATTATTTTCTTTGTAGGACCAGAAACCGGCTTTAGCGATAAGGAAACCCTGGTATTGCGGGATATGAAAGCTGAAGGCGTTACATTGAATCGCAATATCTTACGGACAGACACTGCAGCCATTGCAGCGCTAAGCCTCATCTGCTCAAAGCTATAGTGCGTGGATTTTTAAAGGGTGTAAGCTTTTTTTTAACTTAACACTTAAGGTCTCACGGCCTTAAGCTAACACTTGTTGGTCTTGTCGGACCTCTATAGTTCGGACATTTTTTATGTTTTTTTAATGGATTTATTGCCTTAGAAGCGGTAAAAGCATGTAGCCACATGCGTCAGCACATACGCTACAAATCTTAGCTTGATGCGTATGCGAGAGCGGCGACAGAGAATCGGGGTCAGGTCAGACAAGGTCCGGGGTCCTAGCTTGACAGTATGACAGTTTTTTTTAACCCT
>JBEPVN010000015.1:0-29826 GCA_041691015.1 Parachlamydiaceae bacterium
AAAATTTATAGAATTGTCAAGAAATATCTAGATTTTTGTGAGCAGTATCTAACCCCTCGTTCCATTGCAGGCTGCAAAGTGATATTACGGTCAGAGGAAATTAATTCACCAATGAATCCTGAAAGGACGACACACTTAGTTTGGGTAGAGCTCTCTTAAAGGCTGCTTAATCTCCGCTTGCTTGCAAACCGTCTTAAAAGGCTTGAACGATGAAAATGCCTGCCACAAACCCCCTCCCTCCCAATTGCTTTTCCTACCATAAAGAGCTTGGTATAAATCACTAAGTGCCGCTTTCAAATTTTCCGGCGCATGTTCTTTTATGGTGACGAGATTGATCGTTTTTTTCTCGGGATATAGCTTGCTCATGAGCTTTAGAATATACATTTCGGACGCTTTTGCGTCATTAGCATAGCATGCTTTTTTAAGCTTCTTTTTAATCTGTTTAATCGTGTCTTCTTTTTTCTCGCGAGGTTTAGTATTTAAACGCATTAAGATAAGTGCGCTGATTGTAAAAATAGCAATACCGCCTCCTAACAATCTTAAGAGTTTATAATTTCCATCCATCGGCTTTGAAAGCTCATTTAAATTCTCATTCACTATCTCTTCATTCATTACAAGCTTATGTTCTGCAATTTCTGTTTCCATCGCAATTTCTTCATTTATCACTTGGATTGTTCTTGGAGGTAAGACTGCAGTCTCTTTTTTATCGGATTTTAAATTCCACCATTCAACATGGATCTCAGGCAGCTGAAATTCCCCTTCTTTTGATGGAATAAGAGCTATTTTTATTTGTTTCGTCCCATAAAATCCATCTGCTGTTTGCTGGTTCGTAATTTCCGGCTTATCGAGATAATGTTTTAAATTTTTTGGTAAATTTAAAGCGATATCCGGGATCTGATTTCCAAAATTTCCGCTTGCTTTTATAGTGATCGACCAAGTAACAGGCTCACCCATATTTAATGTGCCAGGATCTTTAGACCACTCTTCTGTTAATTGCACATCGTTTGCAGGAAACCAATTTTTTTGAAAAGGCGCTTTTTTCACCTCTATTTTTTTTTCAAGGGAATAAATTCTTTTGATGACCGTTTGAAGATTAAAAAAACTATGATTTCCTACCGCAATAGAGCCTTCAAAGACAGTTGGAGAAAAAACAAGTTCCCCCGCATGTTGTGGAATAACGCTAAACTGACGTTCCACAACCATGTAGCGTTTACCGTTACGATGTAATTCAAATTGTGTTTCGTTGCCGATTTGTTCAATTATTGCGTCTTTATCATTAACTTTAACATCAGAGAGCGTACCTTGAACAACTTGTACGGAATAAAATAACCGCACAATATATACAATAGGCGTTTGTTCATAAACAGCTGCATCCGGTTTGATTTCTGTCTCAATAAAAATAGCTTCTTCATTTAAGGGAGTGACTGATGCAGACACTTGGATATTCAAAGGCAATGAACTATTTTGACCAAAAGTTATTGCGGGGATAATGAATTTACCCTCTTGTTTTGCCATTAAAGTGACAGTCCATTTAACTTCTTCTGATACCTCTCCATTAATGATTGTGGTACTAAGCCCAGTGCTTGTCGATAAAACATCAAAATCTTTTGTGAGAGGAGAAAAATCAGGTTTTTCACGATTTCGTTTATGCGAAATAAATTCGACTAAAAATGATTCGTTAAGATCTATTTTATTTTTGCTAAGCCGAGTGTGAATATCTTCAGCGTATGTTGCAGACATATATATCAGTGTAATAAATATAAAAAAATAGCGTTTCATTTTCACCTTAAATAATCATTTCCATTAACTTCTTTGTTTCCGATATTGCTGTAAAAATTTACGTCTTAATAGCTCGCTTGGATCATCCTTGACACGCTTAAGAAAGCGCTCATCAATTTCTTGCATGCGCTCATCTTCTGATGGATCGTCTTTTTCCTCTTCTTCACAAGCTTTACCGGATTTTTCCTCTACCTTTTCATCGTTTTTTTCTTCGTCTTTTTCTTCAGGTTCGTCTTTGCTCTCATTCTCGTCTTGACGATCCTCTGATTCCTTATCCTCTTTATTATCATTTAGATCATCTTGATTTTCTTTATTCTCTGAATTTTCTGAAGTATCATCACTTTGACTGTTTTCGCTTTTGTTGTTGTCATCATTTTTATCTTGTTTATCGTTTTTGTTTTGATTATTTTGTTGCTGCTTCAAAAAATCTTCGATGATTTGCTTGTTAAATTTTGCATCTTCATGCTCAGGATCCATTTCAAGCACTTTTTCATAGAATTTAAGAGCCTCTTCCAAATTTCCTGATTTGGCTTTTGCAGTTCCACAGTTATATAAGCCATCTATAGTTTCTTTGGAAAATAATTCGGAGGCCTGTCCATATTCTTGCAGCTTATAATGCGCGCAAGCTTTCCAGTCAGAATTTATAAACGCATCTTTTGCAAGCTCATAATTTTCATCTTGAAAGTATTTCTGTCCTTTTTGATCCGGTGTCTGAAAATAATCGCTTAAAATAGAGGCAGAAAGTATTTCTGGCATCATAAGAAGCGCTATTAATCCTGCAAGGACTCCCCTCCTAAAAAGAAACGCGACAAAAGGCAATACCAAAAGCACAAATAAATATCCTTGATCATTCCATTTACTTAAAAAAGCATTTTTATCACTTAAATGGTCCTGACGGGAATTCAAAAACATTCCCTTAAAAGTTTCAATATCAGAGTCATCATTTGTATTTTGAACAAAACGTCCATTTACGGATTCAGCAAGGCGTGTTAAATTTTTATAAGAAAGTCCGGTTGTGATCAAAGCCCCGGTTTTATCTTTTATAAAACCTCCTCCAAGTTTTGGAATTGGCGTTTTAGCGATATCCCCCATCCCTAATATCGATAAAGAGATGTTTTCATTTTTAATGATCGGGATCGATTTTTCCATTTCATCAGAAGACAGTTCAGCTGTGATCAACAAAATTGAGCCATTATGAATGCCGGCCCTTTTAAGCAATTCTGTAGCCTTTACCAAAGCAAGGTGGGTATTATGACCGGCAGATGGCATTATTGACGTATTCAATGCCGGAAACTGCGCTTTTATGTTTGAGATGTCATCTGTCAAAGGAGTCACTACAAAAGGTTTTTCAGAAAAGACCACAAGGGCTGCTTGTTTGCCTTTTGCCATATCCAAGAGATCGTTGATTTTGTAGAGTGCTTTTTTTAATCTGGAGGGTTTGACATCTTCTGCATTCATGTTCTCTGATAAATCGAGCACAATAACAAATCCTGTTTGGTCCTTAAAAACAGGAAGTTCGATTTTATTGAAGCTAGGTCCGCTTAAACCAATAATTAAAGAACTTAAAGTTAGAGGGATAAATATAAATTTTAAATAATTTTTTTTTGTTTGCTTTATCAAAACATGCGGTTTCAGATCGTTACTGCATATTTTGTCCCAGATATTTGCATGTTGGATTCTTCGAATGAGCATCCAAAACAAAAATGCAAAAGGGATAAAAAGATATAAAAAATGGGGACGTAAAAAATGTATTTCGTTCATAGTATCATCAATATTCCAAGTCCGATTAAACCAACAATTAGGGGCCATTCATATAATTCTTCAACGGGAAGATAATGTTCCCCGTCTTTTTCCATGCTTTCCAGCCGGTTAATTTCCTCGTAAATTTGAGCAAGCTCTTTTGCATTGTAGGCACGGTAATATTTTCCGCCTGTTTTTTCAGCAATTGACATCAAAGCTTTTTCATCAATCTCTCCCCCAAATACTCCTCTTGCAGCATTTTTAGAACCGATGGCGATGGTATGGATTTTGAGCTTGGCATGCGAGGCAATCTCTGCTGCTTTTTCCGGACTCAAATCCCCTGAATTATTATTGCCGTCTGTCAATAAAACTAAAACGCGCGCATTTTCAGCGCTATTTTTTAGTTGTTTGATCGCAAGGGCAATTGCATCCCCAATTGCTGTTTTTGGACCTGCAAGACCAGATTCAGCTTCCATCAAAAACTGTTTCACTGTTGCAGTGTCAAATGTTAAAGGGGCTTGGATATAGGCATTTGAGCCAAATAATATTAATCCGATCCTGTCGCCTTGCCGCTTATCGATAAAGTCACTTGCAATCAATTTTAAAGCAGTCAGTCTGTCTAAAAATCTTCCCTTTAATTGAAAATCCTTAATTTGCATGCTTTCGGATAAATCGATAGCAAGCATCAAATCCCTTCCGGATTTTGCAATTTGAATGGGCTCTTTTAACTCTTGAGGTCGTGCAGCAGCTATTACGAGACTTAAAAAAACAACCCCTGCAAAGAGCATCTTCAAGGTTAGATGCGATGAAAGGGTATTTCCATCAAAAGCATGAAAATCTTGCCACTCAGGAATTTTTAATGCTGATTGTTTGGATTTGGAAATAGGTAGAAATTTATAAAAAATCAAAGGCAGCAGCAAAAAAAGAAAACAAAAAGGCATGGCAAATGTGATCATAATGCTTTTACCCAAACGTTACAAAGTTCCATTAATTTTATCGCATCATCTTTTTCAACTTTTGGACAATAAGGCCCTGCAATCAAAATTTTGCCGATCCCTTGACTAAATTCCGGTTTCTTCAACTGCTTATCCAATATTTCAAGCCATGCTGTTCCTGTAAGTCCGCCTAAACTTTTTAATTCATTCTTGCTAAGGACAGCGCGCCTTAAAAAAATTGAAATTTCAGAAACGCATTTTTTTGCATCTTCAGTCTCTTCAAAAGCTTTTTTGATCGCTTCCAATTTTTTTGCAGCTTCTTTTTTAAGTTTTGGTTGCTTGAATTTTTTTATGAGCAGTAAAAACAAAAGAACAACAAGTATTAAAGCTCCAAATAAAATCCACCAGCCTATTTGAAGTGAGACACCAGAAATCATCGCCGGCAAATGTATCTCTCTTAAAGGTAATTCTGAAGGCATATTTATTCCCAATTTTTCTTTCATTTTGCTTAAAGACTAATAAAGTCCTGTTTTTTTTTAGAGATAAATCCTTATCTAAAACTCTTTTGCAATACTTCCAAACAATCATCTGTCGAAGAGCACTCGATAAATCGAATGCGTGCATTTGATGCAAGGCTTGCTATATTTTCACGTCTTTCAGCAAATTTTTTTCTATAATTTTCCAAGCATTTTTTATCGTAAGTATTAAGTTGTTTTTCAACCTGTCCATCAGTAACAGGATAATACCCATTTTTTGGCAAATCCACTTCAAGTGAATCATAAAAAAAACAAAGGCAAATTTCCGAATGTACTGCTATCTGCTTCAAAAGATCTTTTCCATAGGGAGTGAGGTTGCGAAAATCACTTAACAAAAATACAGAACTTCCGGGA
Source organism: Parachlamydiaceae bacterium (assembly GCA_041691015.1). Taxonomy (GTDB): domain Bacteria; phylum Chlamydiota; class Chlamydiia; order Chlamydiales; family Parachlamydiaceae; genus JBBSJT01. The sequence continues at coordinate 5,345 of JBEPVN010000015.1, forward strand.
GTTGCCATTTTCCTTAAACGCATCATAGCTTGATCCATGCTGCAAGTGCCTTTTTGATGCTCTTTTGGCTTAAAATCTGTTTTAATTTGAAGCGACTGCAAAAAAGGCAAAGTCTTATTTTTTAAAATTGCAGGTGGAAGTTCAGTTATTTCCTCATCATCAAATAGTAGAGCGCAAAAACGCTTGCCTTGCGATGTGACTTTCCATGAGATATTCCCTGCAATTAAAGCTGCTTGTACAGATTTAAAAACTCCCTGGCTTGCAAAAAACATGGGAGCGCGCGCATCTACTGCAACAACAACTTTGTTTGATTTTTCTTCGGCAAATAACTTGGTATGCGCTTTTCCTGCCCTTGCAGTTACTTTCCAGTCGATGTTTCTGACATCATCTCCTGGCAAATAACATCTTGATTCAGAAAATTCCATACCGCTTGCCAAAAGTCTCGATATTCGCATTCCCCTATTGGAAGAGTTTAGATCTTTAGACAAAGAAAAACTATTTACGTTTTTTTTAAGATCCAAAAGCTCTTTTAAGGAAACTCTAACGCATGCATCTCCTGCTCTTTTAGTCATTTTAAGGCACCGCTACCCGTGAGATGAGCTCGTCTAGTAAAATATCCGGGGTTATCCCCTCGCTCATTGCCTTATAGGAGAGTAATATACGATGTCTTAAGACATCATGCGCCATTTTTTGTACGTGGTCCGGCCCGACAAAATCATACCCTTGCATAAAGGCGAGCGCTTTTGCGCATTTTGCAAGACCGATGGCAGCGCGAGGTGATGCGCCAAATTGAACCAAATCATTTAAGTCTTTACCATAAACTCCAGGATTTCTTGTTGCAATAACAAGCTGCACAATGTATTCCTGAATGTTCTCTGCAAGATAAAGATCCAAAACGGCCTCTCTTGCCATAAACAAATCTGTTTGAGTAAGCTTCTTTAAGAGAACCGGCGGGTTAGTAGGTTTTGCCCTGGCTTCATTTAAGACAAGACTTAAAATTTCCATTTCTTGTTTCGCGTTTGGATAACCCACGTTAATTTTTAAGAGAAACCTATCAAGCTGTGCTTCTGGAAGCGGATATGTTCCTTCCTGCTCTATCGGGTTTTGGGTTGCCATCACAAGAAATAACTTTGGCAACTGATAAGTTTGTTTGCCGACAGTTATTTGTTTTTCTGCCATTGCCTCTAAAAGCGCTGATTGAACTTTTGCAGGTGCCCTGTTGATTTCGTCTGCTAAAATCAGATTATGAAAAATGGGTCCTTGTTGAAATTCAAATGTCCCTGTCTCCATACGGTAAATTTCCGTACCGGTTAAATCAGCAGGCAACAGATCCGGCGTAAATTGGAGCCTGTGAAAATTGCTTTCGATTGCAGAACATAAGACTTTGATTGCGCGCGTTTTAGCAAGTCCTGGAGCTCCCTCCACTAAAAGATGTCCATCTGCAAGAAGACTTATGAGCAAGCTTTGCACAAATTCTTCCTGCCCCAAAATCATTTGGTTCAAGTATGTGCCAACATCTTGAATGGGACGCAAAAGCTCTTGGTTTCTTATCTTTTTTCTCTCTTCTGAAATCGTTTTGATTCCATCGATTTGACAACTCGTCATGACTCCTCCTAAACAATTTATAATTTTAAAACATTCCTTGTACCAAAAAAACCTCTCTTTTTTCAAGAAAAAAAATCATCTTTCTTTTTTTTCGCATTTAGTTGATAAAAAGAACTTTCAAAATTTCAAAAGGAAGATTTAAATGATCGCTTCATTATCTGCTTACAACAGACCAATAAATATATTACAGAGAGCCTTGAAAACAAAATTTCATAAAATTCACCCCAGATTTTTTAATTCGCGCACATCGCCTGCAGATATAGCCATTATCGGAGCTGGCGCTGCCGGTATGTCATGCGCAATTAGCGCGCGCTACGAAGGATTTAAAATCTCTGTTTTTGAGAGCAGGCAAACTTTGGGTGGTTCTTTTTCCAATACGCCCTTGATCCATAATCTTCCTGGACACCCTATCGGAATATCTGGAAGCAGTTTGTCCCATGCATCCTACCAACAAGCTCTAAAACTTGGAGCGGACTGTAATTTTGGAACAAGCATTGTTAAAATCTCCAAAGATACGAAAAATTTCATTCTCTATGACCAAAATAATAAATATTACCTAGCGCATAAAATTATTTTAGCAACCGGTGTTCAATACCGTAGATTGAACATTGAGGGTTCTAAGACTTTAGAAAATAAGGGCATCTATTATGAAGTGGAAGATGCTCTAACAGAAAAGATCAAGCAAATGCCTTTAATTATTTATGGAGCCGGAAATTCAGCCGGTCAGGCCGTAATGTTCTATCAATCAAACGGCGCTAAAATTTCCCTTATTTTTAGAGGAGATAATTTGGAATCTTCGATGTCAAAGTATTTGATAGAACGCATCAAAAGAAACCGCGTTCGTCTGATTCCAAATACCGTTATTACTTCTGTTGAAGGCTTAGATTGGCTCTCTACTATCAAAATAAAAAATCAAAAGAATGGAATTGAGCAATATATCAAAACGAAGTATCTCTTTACGATGATTGGAGGCATTCCTCCAAAACTTCCGGATCTCGATTTTGGTAAACTTAAAATTGATGCACGAGGGTATGTCGTCATAAATAGCAAAATTGATTTTTCAACTAGCGTCGATGGGATTTATGCTGTCGGTGACATCACAAGTATTGGTGCCGGCAGAATCATTTTAGCGCAAGCCCAAGGTGTCATGGCATTTACGCAAGCTGCGCTTAGCCTTGACCCAAACGCCGCTCTTTAAAGTTAAAGACTATAAGGATCCTTAAGTTTTCAAAGGATAAGTATTATACTCATCCTTGAAAACTTGAGGAGTTAAGCTATCCCCTGTATTTTTTTCTTTCTTTTTTTGTGTACTATCACTAGATTCCATTTGAAAGCATTAAATAAGTTTATTCATAAGATTTTTAAAATAGATAGAAATGAGTTCAAATATTACAAAAGCAATTGCATCTGTCGGTGATTATGTAACCTTGATTTTTGGGGTTTTGTGGGTGATCATCAGAAGACCTCCTCAATGGTCTTTGATTCGCGATCAAATGTTTGAAGTAGGCGTCATGAGCCTTCCTGTTGTCGCAATTACAGGTTTTTCAACAGGCATGGTGCTTGCAGCCCAGGCTTATTTTCAGCTTTCCGATAAAGGCCTATCAAGTGCGACAGGACTTATGGTCACAAAAGCGATGCTAGTGGAGCTTGGGCCAGTCCTTACAGCCTTTATGGTAACAGGAAGAGTTGGAGCTGCCATGTGCGCGCAGCTTGGAACCATGAAAGTTACAGAACAAATCGATGCTCTAAAATCCATGGCAGTCAACCCTTTACGTTATTTGATTGCGCCAAGATTTATCGCAGGCATCATCACATTGCCCTTACTTACTGTTTTTAGCTGCATTATGGGTGTTATCGGTGGCTATGTCGTCGCTGTTTATTATTATGGGATGAGTTCCAGTAGTTTTATGGATCCGCTACCAATTCATATCAAAATCTTTGATTTTTTTAGCGGAATGGTAAAAGCGTTCATGTTTGGGATTATCATCATCACGATCTCCTGCTACCGCGGTATGACGACAAGAGGCGGCGCTGCAGGCGTTGGAAGAGCTACCACAAATAGTGTGGTCATTTGCTATTCTGTTATCCTGATCAGCAATTTCATTCTGACGATCACTTTAAATAGCTCTTATGAATATATAGAAGATTTGATGAATCATTTTTTTAACTCGGCTAACCTTTAACGATTATGACTGAAAAAACAAAAAAAATTATAGTCCGCGATGTCTGGAAGAGCTACGACGCTTTGGAAGTCTTAAAAGGCTTAAATCTGGATGTTTACGAGGGCGAGACTTTGGTCATTTTGGGTCGTTCCGGGGTCGGTAAAAGTGTTCTTCTTCGCCAAATCATGGGTATTGAAAAACCGGACAAAGGCTATATTGAAGTTTCCGGCAAAAGAATTTCTGCCATGAACCAGACGGATGTGTACAAATCCATTCTTGATATGGGTATGTTATTCCAGGGGGCTGCTCTCTTTGATTCCCTCTCTGTTTTTGAAAATACAGCCTTTCATTTAAGACAGCACAAAATCCAAATTGCAGAAAGTGAAATCGAAGACCGCGTCGAAAATGCATTAGCGATGGTAGGACTTGAAGGCACAGGCGACAAAATGCCGTCTGATCTATCTGGCGGCATGCGCAAAAGAGCCGGCCTTGCACGACTTATCGTCTACAAACCGACCGTGATTTTATATGATGAGCCGACAACCGGTTTAGATCCTATGACATCTGCCCAAATCAACGATTTGATCAACAAAACACAAGATGAATTGAAGTCGACAAGCATTGTCGTCACCCATGATATTAAATCTGCCATGACAGTTGGCGATAGATTAGCCTTCCATAACAACGGACAAATTACACAGATAGGCAATAAAAAGGACTTTTTGAACATTGATGATGATCTGCTTCATCAATTTTTCAAAAATGCGATTTTAAGCCAAGACTACATGGAGAATCAAAAAAATGATTGACCAAGCTAAAAATTTTATGATCGGCTTATTTGTGATTGCTGCCGTATCCATAGTTGTTTTTATATTACTATTCCTACACCCCTCCATCGGTAATGAAGAACTTGTTTTACGCGTCCGCTTTGCTGATATCGACAAAATTACCGTCGGCACAAGGGTGACTTTTGCCGGTAAGCCGATTGGAGAAGTGGTAGCTATTAATGAAGTCAACGACGTAGAAGAAAATCGTATCGGCAGAGACGGCAAAGTGTATGTCTATGAACTTGTCTTAAAAGTAGACTCCAGCATCAATGTCTACAATACCGATGAAATTGCGGCTAAAACTTCCGGTCTTCTTGGAGAAAAATCAGTTGTCATCACACCCTTACCTGCAAAACCCGGGCAAACACTTCGCGTTGTCAGCAATGATATTCTTTATGCAAATGAGCAAGGAAGCGTAGAAGATGCCCTAAAAGAACTTCGAGTAATCGGGGGCAAACTGGAAAACGCGCTCGATACCATAACGACTACGTTTAATGACATTAACAAACAAAATCTCTTTGAAAAATTAGGCGCTACCGCAGAAAACTTAAAAAGCATAACCGGTGCTTTAAATAAACCGGATGAATGGTCTGAAACACTTAATAATTTTCATGATTTATCCGCTAAAATGAATAAATCCTGGAAGACTGTAGATATTTCCTTAAAAAATATCGCAAAAGCTACAGCTAATGCACGTGATTTTACAAGCGATGGGGTCCAAATTATCGCTGATGTTAAAGAAGGCAAAGGCACAATTGGCAACCTTTTAAGAAAAGATGACTTATACCTCAAAATGAATGCTCTTTTTAGCAAAGCTGATATTACTTTGAATGATATAGGACATTATGGTCTTCTCTACCATACAGATAAAGGCTGGCAGAGACTGCGCGCAAGACGCATGAACTTGCTTTCCAAGCTGCAAAATCCGGCTGAATTCAGCAATTTCTTTAATGACGAAGTCGATCAGATCTCAACGTCGCTATCGAGGGTCAATATGGTCTTAACAGACACATCGTCTTGCTGTCTAATCCAAAACCCTGATTTTACAAAAGTTTTTGCGGAATTACTTGTGCGTGTTAAAGAACTCGAAGTATCTTTAAACATGTATAACCAGCAACTTAATGATGAATCTTGTAAAATGGCTCAGGAGCTACATAATACGGAGTGTGAATAATTTATGGAACACATGCCTTATTCCCAAATCCAAAAAGGAACATTTTTAGTCGCAACCCCGGACATTGAAAACGGTATTTTTTTTAGAAGCGTGTTACTAGTGTGCGAACATAACGCAAACGGCTCATTTGGCCTTGTAGTCAACAAAAATATTGAACTTGATTTGCCAGAAGAAGTGTTAAACATCCAAAATCTTGAAAATCCACAAGTTAGAATATTGGCAGGCGGGCCCATCCAAACAAACCAGATGATGCTGCTACACACCTCGGAAAAAATTCCGAAACAAACCCTAAAAATTTGCGATAATGTGTATTTGGGCGGTGACTTGCAATTCTTACAGGAAGTTCTCACAGATAAATCCGGCCCTGAAATCAATCTATGCTTTGGCTATGCGGGATGGAGTGCATCCCAACTCGAGCGCGAATTTTTAGATGGTCATTGGTTTATTTATCCGGCATCTGCAAAACTTATTTTTCATACCCCATCAGAAAAATTATGGCAAACAATTTTAAGAGAAATCGGCGGTAAATATGCTTCACTTTCAATGATCCCAGAAGATCTTTCTTTGAATTAATTAAAATTATCGATCCTGCCCTATAAAAAATTTCATTTGTAGCAAATTATCTTTTTCGCTTAAAATGTTTTAGAACATTATAATTAATAATTAAAGATTAATAAGGTCAAAAATGAATTTGTTTATACATTCTGCTCCTGCCAATTCTACAACTGATTCCCCAAGAAGAAATATACCAAAGCTCAATGATAAGTTAAAAAAGCTTAGACATCACCCTCTGGAGATCATTCAAGACTGTCTTAATATCGAATTAAATGGACAGAATCCTTTTGTATCCATATCCGTTGAAAAAGGAATTAGAGCAAAAACTTACAAATCTAAAAGCCCAAATAAAATTCATACACAATCTGAAAGAGTAATCGATCAAAACGTCATGTTTTTTCAAGTAATCACTGCTCTTCAAAGTTCTACTAAATTAATTTCTCTCTCCGATTTACAAGCAAAAGCACCCCAAATAATCAGTGCATCCTCTTCTGCCGATTCGTTAGAGCGTTTAAAAACAGATAAAAAAGATTCAGCACAAGATATTTTTGATACTTATTTACTTACAATCAAAACAAAAACACCCCGAGATAAAAAAGTTAAAACAAAATCTAACGTTTTTTTATCGATCGCCTACGATGCAATCAGCCCTTCATGTTCAAAAGATCCCTCTTTAGAACGACACTATCGCAATCTGCTCGCAAGCTCTCTTGAATGGCATTTAAATAAACATATAAAACCTTTAATTCTTGTCGCGATTTCAAACACTTTTACAAAATCTTTACATAAATCTTCCCATCCTTGTAGCGATTTTAAATTTGAACAAAGAGAGGCTCTCTTAGATTTACAAAAAGAATCTCTTGACCAACTTTTGTCCTATCATTACAACATAGCTCAAAATCCAGCCATCAAAAAAAAAGAAGTGGAAATTTTAAAAAAATTTGCGAAAAAAGAAATCGCTAAAACTAAAGATAATCAAATTGATTTTAAAAGTCATTTTGAAAATGATTTAAAGAGTATTAATGAGTATCACCTTTTTGATCAGGATTTGATAGCTCATACTTTAGAAGCATGCGTCATCAAATATTTTAACATTGTGGATTTAAGAGTATTGGGAACAGATATTTGTCGTCAAATTAATTACATAAAAGTAAAAAAAGATCAAGAGGATGACCAAATTTTACCACTTAAAGAAACTCCAGCAAAAATAAAAATAATACCTAGTGAAGCAGAAACTTTCAATAACAACGTAGATAGTCTCAAAACCCTAATTTCAACCTTTTTGAGCCAACTTTCAAATAATCTTAAAACACCTTCTGCAAAAAAGATATCACAAGAAATTGAAAATTTAAGGCTTAATCCTCAAATACACAAAAATGAAGATGGTTTTTTGGAAATTTGTGTCACTTTAGTAAAAGATTTGCAAAATTGCAAGGATGGTTCGCAAGATCACCAACTTTCTTTAACAAAACAAAAACTTCATTTTTTACTTCTAACTCTTACTCAAAACACCTATCAAATTCCAGGCGTTGCATTAAATCGAATTCTTACCAATTATCCTTTAAAATTCGGTGGAGCTGATTCTCGGCTACTTCAATATAATTTTTTTGAAAATAGTGATAATATTACTGAAATTGAGCTTAATGTTATCACGAAAGCTTATCCCCTAAAAAATAATAACTTTGAAATGATTTTTATGAATAAAATGCATTCTTCCGTTCCACATATTTCTTGTTGGTCTTCCGAGCTTCAAATCACAGTGATAATGAATAAGACAAGTGATTCAGAAGTAAGAGATGTTATAAATGATGTTGTCATACCACTAAAGAATTCAGGATTTAGTGTCCAATTTCATGGAGTTACATAAGCCTAATCTTTGAACAGGAGAGCTTTAAGAGAGGGAACAATGTTAAAATTTTAGGTATGAAGCCCATTTGAATAGAACCTTATGTAAAAAGCTTTACCAAAAAGTTTCTATCGCTTATCTTTTCATATTTAACATTATAAATCAAACCAAAGGAAGTCCTGCCATGATTAATTATAAGATGTGTCGCTTGAGTATGCTAACGCTTTTAAGTTTATTCACTGCAGGCTTTTCAGAAATTCAGGAGAATGAAATTATGAAAGAAACAAATAACCATCCGAAAGTTCTCATCCAAACATCGATGGGCGATATCAAAGTCGAACTTTATGAAGATAAAGCACCTATCAGCGTCAAAAACTTTTTGGCTTATGCAGCAGATGGGTCCTATGATGGAACAATTTTTCACAGAGTGATCGACGGCTTTATGATCCAAGGCGGCGGCTTTACAAAAGATTTTAAACAAAAACCGACAAAAGATCCGATTCAAAACGAAGCGGACAATGGTCTAAAAAATGAACGCGGCACTCTTGCAATGGCAAGGACAAACGTTGTCAATAGCGCAACAAGCCAATTCTTTATCAATGTAAAAGATAACTCCTTCCTTGATTTCCGCGGTAAATCACCAAGCGAATATGGATATGCTGTATTTGGAAAAGTAACAGAAGGCATGGATATTGTAGACCAAATGAAAAAAGTTAAAACCGGAAATTTTGGTCCGCATGGCGATGTACCAACAGAAGCAATTGAAATCCAACATGTTAAAGTAATTAAGTAATTTTAATATGGAAGAAGATTCAAGCCATTTTTCATTTGAAAATTATCTTAGCGAAACTAGGCGGTTTTTACCGCCTTCTAGCATTTCGTCTTCTGCACATATCAATAATGCAGAAGATTATGAAGCTCTGTATTTCAAATCGCTTCATGAATCAGATCAATTTTGGCTTGAACAAAAAGAAACTCTGGATTGGTTCAAAAAACCAACGGTTGCTTGCAAATACAACTGGGATTTAAGACAAGGCCCTATTTCGCATACTTATTTTAAAGACGGCGAAATCAATGTGTCTGTCAATTGTCTTGACAGACATCTAAAAACAGATAGAAAACATAAAACTGCAATTATCTGGCAGGGCGATGAGACTTCCGAAACAAAAACAATCACCTACGAAGAACTCCACGTACAAGTTTGCAAATTCGCAAATGTTTTGATTAGAAAAGGCATTAAAAAAGGCGATACTGTTTCCATCTACATGCCGATGATCATAGAATCAGCAGTTGCGATGTTAGCATGCGCTAGAATTGGCGCTATACATTCGGTTGTTTTTGGCGGATTTAGCGCTGAAGCCTTAAAAAACCGCATCCAAGATTCTGAATGCAAACTCCTTATTACTTCCAACGTGTCACTTCGTGGCGGCAAAAAAATCCCCTTAAAAACTATCAGCGATGAAGCCGTAAAAACATGTACCACTATTGAACATGTCATTGTGGTCAAGCGTACTGATGACGTTACAGAAATGAATGAAAAAGACTCATGGTACCATGAGGAGATGGATTTAATTTCAGCCAAAAATGAACCTGCAGTCCTTAACGCAGAAGATCCTCTTTTTATTTTATATACCTCCGGATCAACAGGTAAACCAAAAGGTGTTGTACACACGCAAGCTGGCTATCTGCTGTATGCCTCTTTAACACATAAATATATTTTTGATATTAAAGAAGATGACATTTACTTTTGTACGGCAGATATTGGGTGGGTTACAGGTCATAGTTATTTAATTTATGGTCCGTTAGCAAATGGATCCACCATTGTCATGTTTGAAGGCATTCCGACATATCCAGATGCAGGACGTTTTTGGGATATCATCGACAAATTCAAAGTGACTGTTTTTTATACGGCGCCAACTGCAATCAGAGCTTTAATCAGACTTGGAACAGACTATCCTTTGAAATATCTTTTAAGTTCCCTGCGCATTTTGGGTACTGTTGGAGAGCCTATCAATCCGGAAGTTTGGATGTGGTATTATGAAGTGATCGGAAAGGGAAAATGTCCGATAGTCGATACGTGGTGGCAAACAGAAACCGGCGGCATTATGTTAGCTCCATTTCCAGGATGCCATACGATCAAACCAGGATCTGCCTCCAAGCCTTTTTTTGGGGTGGCTCCCCGTATCCTGAACGAAGACGGATCCCGTGTAAAGATCAATCAAGGTGGTTATTTGTGCATTGAGAGACCGTGGCCGGGAATCATGCGAACGCTCTTTAAAGATCATACACTTTTTGAAGAAACTTACTTTACGCGTTTTCCAAAAAAATATTTTACAGGTGATGGCTGCCGTGAAGATGAGGATTATGATTATTGGCTACTTGGTCGCATCGATGATGTGATCAATGTTTCTGGACACCGTATCGGAACATCTGAAATTGAAAGCGCTATTGTCTCACATGAGGCAGTCGCGGAAGCTGCAGTTGTCCCCGTACCGCACGAAATCAAGGGACAAGGTTTGTATGCTTTTGTAAGCTTGATTGCAACAGCTGCTGAATCACCTGAATTAAAGACTTCAATTGCAAATCATGTACGAAGCATGATCGGCCCAATTGCCGTTCCTGAAAAAATTCATTTTGCAAAAAACCTGCCAAAAACAAGATCTGGCAAAATCATGCGGCGTTTACTTAAAAAAATTGCAACAAAACAAACAGATGATCTTGGCGATATTAGTACTTTGGCAGATATGGATGTTATAAAAGAGCTTTTGCAAGATGATGAGTAAAGATGATAAGCATTTTATGATGCTTGCAATTGAACTTGGTGAAAAAGCAAGACTCATCTCCCCTCCAAACCCTTGGGTTGGTGCCATTATTGTCAATGAGGAGAAAATAGTAGGACAAGGTTTTACAAGTACTTATGGCAGCAATCATGCAGAAATCAACGCTTTAAATGAAGCCGGTAAAAAAGCTGAAAATGCAACCCTTTATGTCACGCTAGAGCCTTGCTGTCATCATGGCAAAACGCCTCCTTGTGTAGATGCGCTAATCAAAGCCAAAATCGGCAGGGTTGTCATTGCTTTAAAAGACCCTGACATAAAAGTTAGCGGAAAAGGGATTGAAGAGCTTAAAAAAGCAAATATTCCTGTCACTGTTCCTGTTTGCGAGCATGAAGCTTATGCTTCTCTTGAGCCTTATCTTCACCAAAGATCCACTTTAAGACCCTTTGTCGTGGCAAAGTCTGCTATCAGCATCGATGGAAGAGTCGCTGCTAGTAATGGAAGCTCCAAATGGATTTCAAATACAAAATCAAGGGAAGACGCACAAAGTTTAAGACAGTATTCAGACGCTATTTTGATTGGATCTAACACGGCTTTAAAAGATTTGCCGACACTAAATATCAGAGACCTTCCAAATCCAAGGAAGCCTTTGCGTGTTTTATTTGATGGCAGAGGTCAGGTGATGCCAATTGGTCCGTTATTTGATCAAAGCATTGCTAAAACATTAATTTTTACTTCAGTAAATTGTAATCCTGTAACATTGGACGCTTGGAAAAATGCAGGAATCGAAGTTGAAGTGATCAGCACATCAAACGATGGGAAACTTGCAATCGAAGGAGCTTTGATAGTTTTAGGAAAAAGAGGCATTTTGCAGTTGTTGATAGAAGGTGGAGGCACTTTACTTGGCAGCTTCATAAAACAAAATTATATTAATCGTTTAGTGCTGTATGTAGCGCCTAAAATTTTAGGAGATGAGGGGAAAGCTTTGTTTCAAGACTTCAAGATCGACTCAATCGAAAATGCACCGACACTTAAGCTTGTGAAGTGCAAACAAATAGATGATTGCATGCGCCTCGAATACAAACTTTAAGAAGACAGGGGCCTTTGATCCTCTGGCCCCAAGCCGCAGTCCCCCATTATTAACTACACCTAACCAAAACTAAAAGGAACAAAATGGACATACTTTCTTTCTCAAAAACATTTTTAATATCCGGATTGTTATTTGGTTTTTTGAGTGTCGCTTTTGGTGCATTTGGCGCTCACGCCTTAAAACAAAAATTGACCCCTGATTACTTAAATGTATTCGAAGTTGCTGTTTGCTACCAAATGTATCACGCTCTTTTATTAATCCTAATAGCTGCAATCTACCAATACCATCCAACATCTTATGTCCAAATTGCAGGCTTCTTAACTATTTCAGGAACATTAATTTTTTCAGGAAGCCTTTATATATTAGCATTAACCGGCATCACAAAATGGGGCGCTGTAACTCCAATTGGCGGTCTGTTATTGCTTCTTGGCTGGCTTTTATTACTTATCGGAGTCATTAAATGAATCGCATCGTCTTAAAAAAAGGCAAAGAAAAAGCCATAAAAAACAAGCACCATTGGATATTTTCCGGTGCCGTTTCTCTTCTACCTGAATTTACGGACGGCGATATCTTGGAAGTTTTTAGCGATCAAGGAGAGTTACTTGGAAGCGGCTACTTTAACCGCAAAGCAAAAATTTTAGGAAGAATGCTTTCCTTTGACGATACTCCAGCATTAGACGCCATCAAAAGAAATTTAGACCGCGCCATCAATTGGAGAAAAAGCTTATTTCAAAATGGAGAGACAACAGCTTATAGGCTGATAAATGCGGAAGGTGACTGCCTGCCTGGGCTTATTGCGGACCTTTATGACAATGTTCTTGTAATTCAGATCTCAACTCTTGGGATGGAGCTTTTAAAACCATTTATTGTAGAGTACTTCAAAACACACCTACACATAAGATCCATTTACGAAAAGTCAAATCTTCCCTCACGAAAAGAAGAAGGTTTAAAACCAGAAGCAGGACTTCTTTTTGGAAACGAAGTGGATGAAGTCGAAATCCTTGAAAACGGTAATAAATTCATCGTCTCAATTCAAGAGGGGCAAAAAACAGGTTTCTTTTTGGACCATCGCGAAATGCGTCAAAAAATAAAAAACTTAAGCTTTGGTAAACGTGTCTTGAACTGTTTTTCCTATTCGGGCGGATTTAGCATTTATGCGGCTGCAGGAAAAGCTTTACAGGTAGATTCTGTAGACATTTCTGAAAAAGCTGTCGACATGGCAAAAAGAAACGCAAAACTTAACAATTTTGATGAATCTTCAATGAATTTTTATGTGGATGATGTTTTTCAGTTTTTAAGAAATCAAGATTTAAATTATGATCTGATTATTTTAGATCCGCCGGCTTTTGCTAAAAAACAAAAAGATCAAGTACAAGCTTGTCGCGGCTATAAAGACATTAACCGTGTGACCATGCAAAAAATGCCTGCCAACTCCATTTTACTCACCTGTTCTTGCTCCTACCATGTCGATGAGCTTCTTTTTCAAAAAGTGATTTTTCAGGCAGCAGCGGAGGCTAAACGCGATGTCAAAATCATTGGAAGGCATATAATGGCTCCCGATCATCCTGTAAACATCTTTCATCCGGAAAGCGATTATCTAAAAAGCTTATTATTACATATTGAATAAAGGAAAAAAATGGATATTGCAGCGTCATGTGCGTTTATACCCTCCTTGAACATTAATATAGTCATTGAAGATCAAACTTTTCATATTATTGAAATTAAAAAGAAAGGGAATACAAAAGAGATCATTTCAAAAATTGATTATATTTTTAGATGGAGCCTGCAGTACGATCAAAGTAAAACAGATTTATACTCTATACTTAATCAAAATGAACTTCATGAGCATCTAAAAATAATAGCTAATTTATTTATAAGAGCATATCAAAATAAAATTGAGGATTCCTTCCCAATTGTAAAATCAGTTAAAAATAGTAAATATAAAAGTAAAATTATCCCAAAATCTGTATCTATTAGTAAATTTAGCATACATTCTAACTCTGAAAATATTTTTTTTCTTCCGGAAGAAATCGTACAAAAAATTTTAAGCTATTTGCAAAGAAGAGAGTTTGTAAGTTTTGCGCAAGCCTCTATTTCCGCTTTGAAAACCCTTGAGCAAGCAGTAATTCTAAGAGCTCAAGTTTACAACCATACCGGTACTTCTTTTGAGGGGGCAAAAAACCATCTAATCCTGATTTCCAAATTCGCGAAGGACGTAAAAAATGTTACGGATTTTGTTGAAAATCATCCTGATCCGGATTTTATTTTTAGTCTTAGCAAATACCGTCAAGCACAACAAATAATAGATGCAAAGAATAAATTTAATGTAGATTGTTTTTATGATGCTATTAGATTTGGCGAAGTTGTAATCGTAAGAGAACTATTGCTTAAAGGTATTGACCCTAACATGCGTTTTCCACGCTCAAGTAATAAAACGGCATTATGTATCGCTATAAAATGTGATCAAATAGAAATCGTATCTCTATTATTAAAAAATAAATCAGACCCGAATCTCGATTATTCATGGCTTGGTGTAAATTTTAATTCTGAGATCATTCACCTTTTGCTCGAAAATGGATTGAATCCGAATGCTCAAGATAACCGAGGTCATACTGCCATACATTATACAGTAATTTACTGCAACACAGAAATTTTAAAATTGTTTTTAAGTTATAATGCCGATCCCAATACACAAGATTTTAGAGGCTATACCGCTCTACATCATTGTCTTGCTAATATGACTGATACCCGACTTAATTTTTTTAAGGTACTCTTATCAAATGGAGCTAATTTACATATACCAAACCATTATAATGAATATCCTGTTACTCTTCCCCCGCACCTCTCACACCTCAAACACTCATTTGCAGTAGTCATTTTGAACCATCTTTTAACTAAAAAAACTACCCACAATAGCAATAACACGTGAATAATCCCCCAGCTTAAGCAGGGGGCTTCTCCCAATCTCAGTTTTCACCGGTGGTTGGGTTCCTGCATTGAGACTATGCAAAATTACATAGTCAGGGGCTTTTAGGGATTGAATACCCAAGCTATCTATTCCGAGAGCTAAGACACAGTAGTGATTTGTTTAGAAGAACTTGTTTCAGAGTGATTCGCCAACACTACGTAAGAACATATTAGAATTGAACAATTAATGCAAGGCGGATTTCATCCTAATGCTAAAGCATTAGGTTTTCATCCGTCCAATTGATAAAAAATCCATCTTTAACATACAGGTAAAAAAATGTTTGCTTCTTCTCACTCCATAGATTATGCAAGACTCGGGTTTTTATTTTTTGATAATGTTAGATATGAAGTTGAAGCGGTGAACAAAAAACCAAAGGCAAATCCCAACATTCAAAATGAAATGGGAGATACGCCGGTTTCGCTTGTAATCACCCATGCCAAAGATTCAAACAAATCAGTGAATGCCCTAAGACATCTTTTCCAATACGGTGCGGATCCTTTTAAAAAAGATTCTACCGGACAAGACACTCTTACAAAGGCTTGTCAGTTAAACAGCAAAGTACAGGAATTAATCATTGCCGAAACCTTAAGTCACATCAACAATCCCATGAAGAATACTTAAGATTATCTCTTAAATTGTTCATTATGAGTTTTTTCTGCTTTTTTTCCAAGCTTGCTGCCTTCTTCATCAATTCTTATCTCGCCAAGATTTGTGTTAATATTCTGCAGGCTTGACAAAATAGCTTGTAAAACAGCCGGATTGATCGGGCCTTTGTTGGCACGAGCTTTCAAAATATTTTCGATCACATTTTGAATTTCTGATGAGGCTATTTTGGGTTTTAGAGTGACATTCAAACTTTTAAGTTCCAAAAGAGCTTTTTCCGATTCATCAAATAATTTTTTTAACTTCTCAATCTTGAGATTTGAAATGTTGTCATGGTCGCGAGCTGCTTCCTTTTGAACCGTTATGATTTCGTAACTTGTGTTTTGCAAAATAGTTTTAATTTGCGCTAGTTCAAGTTTTCCCATAAATACCTCCTAAATTTTAAGGCTTTTTCACTGGACAACAATGCTAAAAAAAAGCATAATGCTTCAATATGAACCATATCAAAAAACCATATCAGCCGCAACGTAATAAAAATTCACCACAAAACCAAACATCCTGGGAACCAGTCGAAAAATGGTACCGCGGTATCGTGGGAGAAGAGGGTCATTACTACCATCAAAATTTAATTATTCCAGGACTTATCCGTCTGCTGAACCTTAAAAATACAGATCGTCTTCTCGATTTGGGCTGCGGCGATGGAATTTTAGGACGCCACATTCCTGAAAAAATCAAATACTTTGGCATTGATATTGCCCCCTCTTTTGTAAAAGCTGCTAAAAAACTCGATAAATCTCTGAGCCACGACTATGCAGCAGGAGACGTTACCAAATCATTACCTCTTGAAAATCAGACATTTACACACGCAACAATCATATTAGCCATCCAAAACATGGAATTTCCTGAACAAGTTTTTAAAAATGCTGCCAAATATTTGGAAAAAGGAGCAAAACTTATCATCGTGATGAATCACCCGGCTTTTCGCATTCCGCGTCAATCTTCATGGCAAATCGACGAACAAAAGAAATTACAATTTCGAAGAATGGATCGTTACTACAATCCGATGCAAATCCCAATTCAGGCGCACCCAAGTCAAGGTGAACTTTCCGCCTCTACCATTTCTTTTCATTATCCTATTTCAAAATATGTCAATTGGTTAAAAAACGCAGGCTTTTATGTAGCAGACATGGAAGAGTGGTGCTCTGACAAGGTCAGTACCGGCAAAGCTGCCAAAATGGAAAATCGCTCGCGCGATGAATTTCCAATGTTTATGACTATCATCGCCGAAAAAAAATAGACATTTAAAATAAAATTGCTACAATCAGTTTTTTAATTTAAGGAGCCTTCATGCACCCTTTTAAAAAACTTTTTCTATCTTTTTTGCTAACTTCAACGCCTTTCATTTTTTCTGAAACAAAAGATCAAGAGCATTACCGCATTTTTGATGAAACCACTCCAGAACACGTCAAACATTTTTATCAAATGAACCACACACATCAAACTTTTGATTTTGTAATGCAAAAAGAAAAAGAGTATTTGTCGCTTAAATCTAAAAAAATGGGGATTTGGGAAGCGATCTCTGAAATGGATAAACTCATCGATGAAAGCGATCCTGACATTGATCTACCACAATCCTATCACTTTTATCAAACAGCTGAAGCTTTAAAAAAAGACGGCTACCCTAGATGGCTAATTTTAACAGGCTTTATTCATGACCTTGGCAAAATTCTGGCTCTTTATGGCGAGCCTCAATGGGCGGTCGTGGGAGACACTTTTCCTGTGGGTTGCGCTTACTCTCAGGATGTTGTCTTCTCTTCTTATTTTGAACAAAATCCCGATTATCATCATCTGCTATACCAAACAATGCTTGGGATCTACTCCAAAGCTTGCGGCTTTAATAGCCTCCACATGTCTTTTGGCCATGATGAATATCTCTTCCATGTCACAAAAAAATATCTTCCAAGCCAAGCAAGTTATATCATTCGTTTTCATTCTTTTTACGCAGCACACGACAAAAATGCGTATGCTTACTTTATGGATGATTATGATAAAGAAATGCTCCCTTTGCTCAAAATTTTTTCGAAGTATGATCTTTATTCCAAAACAAGCGAAAAATTAGATATTTCTGCTTTAAGACCCTACTACGAAGAGCTTGTTTCAGAATTCTTTCCGGAAGAATTCGATTGGTAATTCAAATCTTACTTGACTGTTAAGTGCCGTATTGTTAATCTCAGTTATTAACCCTTATTGGTATTACATTAAAATGCGTCTTTATACATCTGCTTTCTTTAGTTTCTTCTTTTTTAAACTACCCAAGAAGGCGGGAGGCTAACTTAAGCTTGTAAATAAATCAAGTGATCAAAAACCCGCCACAAGCGGGTTTTTTTTTGCCCTCAAACAATTTTAGGAATTTAAAATGAATCGTAATAATTATAAACAAATGGGAGCTATACTGCTCGTTGCAGGAACTTGCATAGGCAGCGGCATGATAGCCCTGCCCATGGTGCTTGCAAAACTTGGGATCCTACCAAGTATTTTGGCTATGCTGGCAGTCTGGTATTTCATGTACTACACATCCCTTATCAATATTGAACTTAACCTGCAAGCAGGTCACGGACTCTCTTTGGGAGCTCTTGGAAAGTATTTTTCAGGTAAAAAAGCAGAATTAATAGGAGTCGTCAGTTTAAAATTACTTTCATACTCATTACTTGCTGTATTTATTTATGGGGGTTCATCGATTCTGCAGGAATTGTTGAGCTCAAAATTAAATATCGCCTATTCCTTTAATACCATTGCAGCATGCTATACTCTTGGAACAGGCCTCTTACTTTTACTGCCTATAAAATGGCTTGATTATGTTAATCGTTTTTTGTTTCTCGGACTGCTTGGGCTGATCACTGGATTACTTACAGGCCTTTTCGTCACGATTGATTGGGCTCATTTGCCTTTGTTTTCGGATCAATACACTGAATTTTCGGTGTGGTCTGCTTTGATCCCTGTGGTATTTACCTCTTTTGGATTTCAGGTGATCTTTCATACATTGACAAACTATTGCAACAAGGACATTAAAATGCTTAAAAAAGCATTTTTTTGGGGAAGCTTAATTCCGGCAATTGTCTATATCCTCTGGACGTGCTGCATTTTAAGTGCTGTACATCATGACAATCCTTCATTTTATTTGACCATGATGACAGGAAAAATGGAAATTGGAGAGCTCATTCAAGTACTTAGCGGTATTTCAAAATGGCAATCGGTGCAGTTGTTAGTCTGGTGGATATCATTGCTTGCAATCGCGACATCCGTCTTAGGCGTTGGCGTTGGCCTTTCAGACTCGCTAAAAGTGATGCTGACAAACAAAATACCAAATGAGGAGGGACGTAAAACAATAAGTTCTATTCTTACCGTATTGCCGGCTTATTTGATTGTCATATTAGTACCAAATGCCTTTATAGCTGTGCTTGGATTTGCAGGGATGATTTTGGCTGTGATCGCTATTTTACTTCCGGTCTATTTGCTGTCGCATGTAAACCCTGAAAAATTCCATTACCCTGAACTTAAAATCAAGCCTTTGGTCTATCTCTCAACACTAGTTGGGATAATTGTGATTGTTTGTGAGCTTTTTAATATGCTTTAAAGGATAACCGGTTAGCCATTGCTTAAAGCTTCGGATTGATTCGCTTGCTTGAGAATTGCGGTTAACTGGTTTATTTTTTCTATAAGATCGTCATTCAATTTTGAAGAAACGGTAATCATTTCTTGAATTTTTTGAATTTCGTTTAAATTCGACTTTTGAATTACTCTTAATTTCTCAAAGTCAAAATCTGTGGAATAATTCGAAAATTCCATTTTATCGCCTTTTTATAATATGCTAATAACAAAAATGGGAATAAAGCTGAATCAAATAATAAAGCAACTTGAAGACCGAAGTCTTCAAGTTCTTTAAAAGGAAAAGTGACTTAAAATCTAAAAGACTTTAACTTTTCCGACGGTTTGGCACTTTTCAGCATCGGAATCAAACCGATCCAAGGATAAATCCCCTCTAAATCTAGACTGATATGAATTAGACTTAAAACATACCAGATCCTATGCATTCCTGACAAGCTTTTTGCATTTATTCAAGAACCGGGGTCAGGCTTGACAGTATGACAGTTTTTTTTTAAATTATGCGAGATTAAATTCTTAAGTAAAAAAAAAAACCTGTCATACTGTCAAGCCTGACCCCTATATGACCGGGTAGACCTTCTTTTTCTCTAAGAAATATCAGAAATTTTATATTGGCTTATCGTCGGAGTTCCTCCCCCATGCTCAACAAATAAACCAAAATTATTTGGACCCGTTACCTGTAGTTCACCCTTGGAATCTACAATTATTTCACTCCAATAGGAATTTAGCTTAAGTAGGACACTTGGGATTTCAATTAGGTAAGGCACATAACTACTATCAGAGAAAAATTCGTTTTTTGTTTTACCAAAAGTAACTACCCCTTCTTTACTAATCCAAAATTTGCAAAACTTTGGGATATAGAGAGTTTTTTCTTCTTTTCCATTGATTAATTTGTATTGTTCCGAAGCTTTCATATTGACACATAGCTGTTCATCACTTTCTTCAAATTCAGGTTTAGCAAAAGAGTGGTTAAAAAGCACATCTAATAATTTATTTTAAAAGTAGCAAACTTGGAGAATGCCAAGAAGGGGGAGAGAAGCTAATAAAAGAAATGGAAAATGTATTGCTATAATATAGATTACTATCTATCAAGGTTATATATGCTTTTAAAACAATTTCTTATTTTTTTTATTTTTCTAACATCCTCGATAATAGCAGAACCTCACTATCCTGGAACAACAACTGTTTTTATCCCTTACTCCAACAGCAAAAAAAATCCGAACCTTGAAATATCTCCTAAAATCAATATAGGATTCAATGGAAATGGCAATTACACCTCATTTGTTATGGATACAGGATCTATCGGCATCATAGCCTCCTCAGATATCTTTACCCCTGCGCCAAATGCTAAAAATTTAGGTCCCGGCAGTCAATTTTATTCAAGCAGTGGCATCATCGAAGAGGGCACTTGGTGGTCTGCCACACAAGAAATTTATGATGAAAATGGCAGTCTTATAGCCACTGCAGATGTCCCTGTTCTCCAAGTAACTTCTGTGAGATGTTCAAAAAATGCAAGAAGATGCACTCCAAAAAGAAATCCGAAAGGTATCGCTATGATGGGAATTGGTTTTTCAAGAAAAAGTGAAATCGATCCTCGAGGAACACCTGATTATAACATTTTTTTAAACCTTCGAACAATCTCACAAAATGGCAATTTAATAAATATTCCTTCAAATTATTGCAATGGCTATATTGTGACACCGGCAGGCATTTATCTTGGACTTACTTCTGAAAACACTAAAAACGCTGGTTTTGTAAAACTTTTACCAAAAGCTCTACGCTTTTCAACTAAGCATAAAGAATGGCAAGCAGCCCCTATGACCCTTAAAATTAATGGCATCGAAGGTGATGGAAATGTATTGATGGACACAGGCGTAGACACTGCTTATTTAACACCACCTATAAACGCAAAAATGCCAAAACTAATCCCTTGTAAAAGAGGCTCAAAAGCTGAATGCCTTCCTGATGGCAATAAGATCGAAGTCTATTTGCCAAATGCTATAAATCCGGTAGCTTATTATAGCTTTATAGTAGGTGAGAGCAATAATTTTATGCAGCCAAGAGGGGTGCATATCGTAAGAAAACATTCTACAGTATTTTTCAATACAAGCCGGCATATACTTGCAGGCATGAATTATATTTATGACAACACTAATGGTTATGTAGGTTATATTTGGAACGGCGTAAGCCGTCCAAACATCGGCTTTGTAAAACCCGCTGTAAATTAGTCGTTTTTAAGAGATGTTTTTTTGGATCAGGTTTGACAGTATAACAACCATGCAAGGCTTGATTGCTTATATTGGGGTCTTAAAATGGCATTCTATGGCGAACCATTTAAAATTGAAAACGAATAAGTTTATCTCAGATAGCCTCCATTGTTGATATCAAATGTTGCGCCAGTATAGTGACGAGACTTATTAGAAAGCAAAAATGTTACAGTTTCCGCAACATCTGGCAGGAGCATTTCAGGAATGAGATGCTGCTCTAAATAGTGCAATTGACGGGCTTGTGGAATGATGTTCATCAACTGACAAGATCTTCTAAACCTTCTTTGTTAAAATCACATGCAATGACCTCTGCTCCTTCTTGCAAACAAGCCAAAACTATGGCTCGACCAATACCGGAAGCTGCTCCTGTGACAATAACTTTAGTTTCAACTAATAAAATTCCCATAAAAATCCTTTAAGTTTTTACTTTCAGATTCATCACTTGATTTACAAAAAGAGTTTCAGCATGAGTTAAAGCTTGATTTATACGGTACGCTTGAAAAAAGTTGTTTTTTTCTTCCATGAAATGAGTGATTTTACCCCTTTTTGATTGAATTTCATCATAAACTACATAAGCTACCTTCAAAGGTAATTCCAAAATCATTTCTGATATTGTGATAGGTAGGTAAGCTATGTCACTAAGAATTGAAAAAGAACGTATAATCATTGGATACTGATTAAGCCTTGTTTGAGAAATCAACAAACTAAAAATAAAAACTCCAAACCGATAATCATAAACTTTAGAAGCCACACGAATCATCGATGAAGGAGTATGATTAACGACTTTATTTACAAACATAGGAAGGTATTGAACTTTTGCATAGGTAATCATAAGATGGCTGTTTTTATAAATTAGATAACCTGTATAAAGACCACCTACTACACTGAATCCTTTCAAAATAAAACTAGCAAGAGAGATCGTTTTTTCAAGTAAAATTTGGAGTCGATTTTTCGTCTTTAGGATTATTGCCTCTTGATCATTGTATTGATGTAACAACCCTTGAATCTCTTTCATATCACTATTTAAAGTAATTTCTTTAAATATATGTCTCAATAGAATTCCTGTAGGATTGCCGAAATAGTGCTTTATATTTAACTCTTTTAAAACCAATACGGAATATTGGTTTACAGCCTCATCTCGGCAGTACATTTTTGTGACTAGCCAAGATTGAAACCCTTGAGCAAATTTCATGATTTCTGATTGCACATCACTATTCTGGAAAGATAGTAAGAGCATTAACTTATCGTAATGTACAACTTTTTGATTATCAAAATTTTGATAGACCTCTTGCTGATCTTGACTTGGAAGCTGAGGCCTAAACAAATGAGGTGTTAAAGAGTGAAGTTTTTCGTTTGCGCTTAGTTTTTTATCAATAAAATCTGAAACAAAACTTACATATTTGCTTGGTTGAGGAGAAACTAACATTGAAGATTGCATAAATTGTACCCTTGTTAATGTATTATTTCCTAGATTAGAAGATAATACATTAACAGTCTTTACTAATTCTAAGCAATGATTTTAAGCTAAAAATAGCCCTTCAGATATTGGGGTCAGGCTTGACATTTTGACATTTGCTAAGATCTAATTCAGGTAATTAAATATTCAATTTTTGAATCCCAGCATCAAAAACCATATCTAGCGCTTTATTCATTGAACCATGTTTTTGCTGAGCTAGTTTAGCTAAATGATAGTGTCTTTCACTTGTCGTTCTATAGGAGATATGACCCTTAAATTTTTCTTTTCGAATTGGTTCAGGTACTTCATCACCTTGCTCAAGATATAATTCTATTGAACCTTTAATAACCTGCTGTATATCTTTCATACCTTTCATGATTTTTTGTTTTAAACACATTATAAGCTGTAGATCGAGGAATTTTAGCATCTTTCAAAAACTGAGTTCTATCTACTGCATATAGATAGTTTTCTAAAGTCCTCGCTTCGTTTCGGACTTAGCAAAAATATAATATTTTTTTTAATTGGAATAGAAAGAGATAAAAAAAAACCTCAAGTTCGTGAGAACTTGAGGTTTTATGATGCTCGGAGCAGGACTAGGAACCGGCACAGGATTGCTCCCGAGGGATTTTAAGTCCCAAACCCTTTCCTAACATAACCTACCACACGCTAACCGCTCGAGACAAATCCTACCACACTTTACTGATACACAACAACCATTTATCATGCCTTATTATGTCTTTTTACGGTGTGTACTGACCCTCCTGTGACCCAGAAAAACCATGTGACCAACAACATAATTAATCTAAATTCTAAAATCTTTGACTCATACACAAAAAACTGATAACATACGTGCTTAAAATTTTGAATAAAAATAACGAAGATTGGTCATATGCCTGAGATTAGTAGATTTCTTGGAATAATTATTACAATGTATTATAAAGATCATCCACCTTCTCATTTTCATGTTAAATATGGCGAGTATAAAGCTGTTTTTTCTATCGATGAGCTAAAAATAATTGAAGGCGATTTACCTTCTCGCGTTATTTCTCTTGTTTTAGAATGGGCTTTTATACATCGTGAAGAATTACGGCAAGATTGGGAACTCGCAGTAAGTTTTAAACCATTAAATAAAATTGAACCGTTATGTTAGGTATAATTATGCATTTTGTAAAACATGCTAAATATATAGAAGGCTACAAAATACAATTAACCTTCGACAATAATAAAATTAAGATTGTCGACTTGGAACAACATCTTTCTGGTGAAATATTTGAACCTCTTAAAGATCTTACCTATTTTAAAACATTCAAGCTAGATGATGACCTTGATACCATTGCATGGGAAAATGGAGCAGACATTTCACCCGATTTCCTATACGAAATTGGATATGATTCATGAAACTAAGTTCTATCTATTGCATATAGGTAATTTTCTAGAAGTCCGAGCTTGCGAGGACGAGAAGGAACTATGGGTATAAGAATAAGAATAA
>JBEPVN010000016.1:0-28458 GCA_041691015.1 Parachlamydiaceae bacterium
AAGCCCTTGCAAACAAACTTAAGGCTAAAGCCTACGCTACAAATCTTAGCTTAACGCGTATGAGCTAACGCTTGTGGCTATATGCTTTTGCCGCATTCGCGGCATGGAATTATGCGAAAAATCTTTTAAAATGTCCGAACTATAGACCTAGGGCGATGCCTTAAGGTTATTGCAATTTAAGACCTTCGGTCTATTTAAACCCTTAGCTTAATGCATATGCCCCTTGCCCCCCAGGCAAGTATTTATCTGTTTTTTGCTGTCTCATTTTGTCTTATTTAGTATCATCAAAATCTATTTCTAGATGTATTTGAAGGTTGATTTATATTACATAAACGTCTTATTGTGTAACTTTAAATATTGGTACTTATCAGGTGGTATCATCCGCCACACGAAAATAAGCAAAAACTGCTCCTTAATGCTGTAGGAGATTAACATGAATAAAGATTTAGTTGAAAAAAATCACCATCAAACTTTCGAATCTTTGAAGCAGGAAGAAGAGGACGGCTGTGAATTCTGGAGTGCTAGAAAATTAGCGAAAGCATTGGAATACAATGAGTACCGTAATTTTCTTAACGTTATTGAAAATGCAAAAGAAGCATGTATAAACAGTCGACGCGACATTGTCGATCATTTCGTTGATGTCACCGATATGATCGAGATCGGTAAGGGAGGGCAAAGGCAAGTCGAAGATGTAAAGTTATCTCGCTATGCCTGCTACTTGATTGTCCAGAATGGTGATCCCGCGAAGCTTGTTATTGCTAACGGACAGACTTATTTTGCAATTCAAACACGCCGACAAGAGCTAGCTGATAATCGAAATTTTCAACAGCTAAAGGAAGATGAGAAACGCGTTTATTTGCGAAAAGATCTCCGTGAACACAATAAACAGTTAGTCGAAACAGCTCTACAATCGGGGGTAGAAACAACTCTTGATTTTGCCATATTCCAAAACCATGGTTATAAAGGTCTCTATGGTGGACTTGATGCAAAGGATATCCATGAAAAAAAGGGACTGAAAAAGAATCAGAATCTTTTGTTGCTGGGCGTGCTTAGTTTGCCGAAGAACCAGTTCAACCATGTGAGTATCAGCGGAAAGAGGGAAATGTTGCCGTAGAATATGCCGAATATCGTCCTTAACATCTTTGAATTCGAATGAGAAAAACATTGTCTTGGCTTTGAAATACCCTGCCTGCAAAATGAACAACACTCGGTTTTCAATTGATCGATGACTATTGGCAAGATCTCGCTCTTCTTGCGTCAAGGAAAAGTAGTACAATTGCTCGTCCGGTTCGAAACGAGGAAGTCCATACAGTTCGTCAATTTCATGGTCTTCCAGAATCTTTATGCGGTCTTTGTATTGTTTGGTCATAAATGACTTAATTTTCCGATAAAGTTTGGTTGTATGGTGCGATTTTTTTTGGACATGGCCTATCAATAGACCTTGGTCTAAAGACAGAAATTTAAATCATCAAAAAGCCTATCAATAAAGTCCAAAATTAAATAAGATATGGTAACTATCGTAACATCTAGACCCTGTGATTGCAAATGATTATTGGATATGCACGAACTTCAACAGCAGATCAAATTGCTGGATTCGAAGCGCAGTTAAGAGAACTTCAAGAGGCCGGCTGTGAAAAAATATTCCAAGAGAAAGCTTCATCGGTTGCGATTAGGACACAACTTCAATCTGCTATTGAATTTGTTAGGGAAGGTGATTTTCTGGTAATTACCAAACTTGATAGATTAGCGCGATCAGTATCTGACTTAATGATGATAGTCAAAGATTTGGAAAATAAGAAAGTTGGATTGCGTATCCTCAATCTTGGAATGGATACAAACACTCCTACAGGTAAACTCATGCTTATAGTCTTAGGCGGAATCGCTCAATTTGAGCGAGAAATCATGTTAGAACGTCAAAGAGAAGGGATTGCCAAAGCAAAGGCTGAAGGTAAATATAAAGGGCGTAAATCGATTGCATTAGATCTCAAACAGGAAATCGCACGTCTTGTAGGGGGTGGGATGGCTAAAGCAAAAGTTGCTAGAGAGCTTAAAATAGGAGAAGCGACTGTTTATCGAGTTTTACGGTCATTGGATTAATTTTTTTAACATTATTTTTTGGGGATAGTTTATGTTGTCAAGTGGTTGGAATTCAAGTCTAGGCACCTTAAGTCAACTTGCATTGACGGTGGATCATGGTGTAGCAAAGAGTTATAATCCAGATATATGTGTTGCTGACACAGCTCCTATCAACACACTTCCTTTAGAGTTGATTGAGAAAATTTTTTCATATTTAAGTTTTGCCTCGCTGAGAGTGGGTTGTCTTACATGTACGAAATGGGAATCTTTATTGAAATTAAAAAATAATCCCCGCCTATGGAAGCAGTTGGTTTTCCAACAAGATGGTTGTTGTTCTAAACTATGGAGCCAGTGTCTTGGGGAAATTTCTGCCATTGAGCAAGATAGTAAAACGCGTGATCCCGCTCTCCGCCTCAAGAAAATGGGTTTTGTGGGCCTTTCCGCCAGAGGGGAAGAAGTCATACGTACAATTATTGCCGAAAGGTGCTCTCCACTTAAAGAAGAAATAAAAAAACGTGCCATTCAGATCACCAATGGAGTGCTGTTATGTGGCCCTCCAGGAACAGGGAAAACGCTGTTAGTGCGCTACTTGAGTTCGCTATTGAACTGCGAAATGAAAAATATACAACTGTTATCTGGCCCAAAAATCTATAACAAGTGGAAAAAAACCGAAGTCGATGTCGGAAAGATTTTTACGAAGACGCTCAAAGTAGCGCAGGCACCAACAAATCAAAATGAAACTTTTTTGCTGGTTATTGACGAAATCGATGCCATTCTCTCCCAATGCTCTAATAAAACTAACAATTCATGTATACATTCTGTTGTCGATGAGTTTCTTGCCCAGATGGATGCAGTCAGAAATGTATACAATATCTTAGTTATCGGAATGACAAACCATTTCGAAAAGATTGATGAATCTGTAGCCAGACTCGGGCTCTTTGATAAACATATAGAAATCGCTGTTCCTGATCTTCAAGGACGAAAAGAATTTTTACATATGTATACTCTTCCCATGGTAAAGCAAGGCCTCCTTGCCACAGATATAGATTTTGATGTTATTGCTCAAGAATCCGAAGGCCTCACAGGCGCCGACATCAGTGCTTTTGTTAAGCAAGCGATGGCTAGTACTTTGAAAAGGATGATGGAAAGTGGTAATACACTGTTAACAATGAATGATCTATGGCTGACCCTCAATGAAGTGAAAACTCGCCACTGATGCAACAATTTCGTCTGAAGTGTAAGCCTGGGGGGCATAAATGACCAATCAGGGGGAAGCCAAACGAAACCGAAACGAGAATTGGCTGGGATAACGTTAACTTTTATGGTCAATACAACTTTTTGAAGATCGCTGGTAACATTGATCTTTCTTCGATTGTAGATTGTTGTGAGGAGATCAGAGGCAATGAAAGATCTCCTAATTGACATTTCGCGGTTTTAGTCAAAAATACCCAATCTGAGTGAGAGGATTTGAACCTCCGACCCCTTGCCCCCCAGGCAAGTATTTATCTGTTTTTTGCTGTCTCATTTTGTCTTATTTAGTATCATCAAAATCTATTTCTAGATGTATTTGAAGGTTGATTTATATTACATAAACGTCTTATTGTGTAACTTTAAATATTGGTACTTATCAGGTGGTATCATCCGCCACACGAAAATAAGCAAAAACTGCTCCTTAATGCTGTAGGAGATTAACATGAATAAAGATTTAGTTGAAAAAAATCACCATCAAACTTTCGAATCTTTGAAGCAGGAAGAAGAGGACGGCTGTGAATTCTGGAGTGCTAGAAAATTAGCGAAAGCATTGGAATACAATGAGTACCGTAATTTTCTTAACGTTATTGAAAAAGCAAAAGAAGCATGTGTAAACAGTCGACGCGACATTGTTGATCATTTCGTTGATGTCACCGATATGATCGAGATCGGTAAGGGGGGGCAACGACAAGCCGCAGACGTAAGATTGTCTCGCTATGCCTGCTATCTGGTTGTGCAGAATGGCGATCCGTCTAAACCTGTTATTGCTAATGGTCAAACATATTTTGCAATTCAAACCCGTCGGCAAGAATTGGCTGATAATCAAGATTTCCAACACCTCAAGGAAAATGAACAGCGTCTTTATCTCAGGAATGATCTACGTGAACACAATAAACAGTTAGTCGAAACAGCTCAACAATCGGGGGTAGAAACAACTCTTGATTTTGCCATATTCCAAAACCATCGTTTACATGCTCTCCATTGAAGTGAACCATCAACAACTGACCGACTTTTTCATCTAAGGTCATTTCAGAAAGCGATGCAAAGCCAGAGCCTGCACAACAAATAAAACTCAATATGAGTAACCACATCGCTCACACCATTTTTAAAATGTTTAAGTCGTCCAATCTTTAGCTGTCACAGCACCGTGCGTAGCCTTCTCAATTTTCATAATGTACTCAATACGGGGTATTGTTTTTCCATTTATCCATCTGGACAAATGTGTGGGGTTAACCTCAATTGTCTTTGAAAAGAATATTTTTTTGATGCCATTTCCCTCAAGATACTTCTCAATTTCATTAAAAATCCTTTAGATAATAATATTTCTTATTTTATCTATGTTAATCTCTTTAAATAGCCGGAAAGTCTGCAATAGTTTGTCGACAATATTGCAGAGACTAGTGCTTAACACTTACCTTGTTATTTTTTTACAACCCTTGTATCAGAATCAATTACTTGAATGTCTGATTCATTTTGACACATTTTATAAGCGACTAGTGTTTTTGCAGTTATAGATTTAAAAAATGCATCTTCCGGCAGATTTCTGATAACAACTTTATCATCGAATGTGACCATTTGAATTGGATCTCCGGAAATTTTTTTTATTTCCATGCAATCAGCTTCACCCTTATCGTTATTATCTAACGAATAATATGCAGACATTCTACCCATAAGGCTTTTCAATCTATCATTTTTTAAAAGATCTGCTGATGCTAAAGCTTTATTGAAATCTAAAATAGCTTGTGCATATTTTTTTTGGTGGAGAAGCGCATTTCCGCGTGCGATATAAACATAAGGATGGCTATAGTCAGATTTTTCTTCAATTTGATTTATCGCTAAATTTAGTTCTTGTTCAGCAAAAGTAAAATTTTCCTCGTTAAGGCTTTGAAGTCCCTTAATCCAATGATTTTCCCATGGAGAAGAATAAACATTTAAAACAATTAACGAAAAAATAAGAGATAATAGCTTTTTCATTTTTTTCCTTTTTCTAAATTTAAGAGGTCCAATCTTTGGCTGTCATATTAAATTCATTACTTATTTTGAAATACCCTATAGTTCCTTTGATGATTTAATTATGACATTGTTTTATAAAAAATACTGTTTATTGTAAATCTTTTTAGCGCTACATTGGTTTATAAAATTTTGATTTCTTCACTTCTCTTTTGAAGAGATGCTTTTAAGAGATTGCTCATGCCTTTAACCCCGCCGGGACCTTTTGTTGAATATTCACCATTAGCCACGCCGGCCGCGATCACTAATTGTTTAAGTGAGTTTGAAAGTTCTTCCCCTAGAAGATTGCCTCTACAGAATGCAGTAATTGTTCTTGTGCTGTTAGTTTAAAATGGCATTTTGGTCCACCTACTCCGGGGCTTGCATTGTATTCAAGCTCAAGCATGCAGGATTGAATTTTTATTAGGCAGTCGTTGCGAGTTTTGATTTTCTGATTTTTTGCCTCTTGTTTGTCGAGCCATAATTGCAAGAGCCAGTTGCCAACAAGAGTGGCGACTAAAAAGAAAAAGAAGTCGAAGATATAATTCATTATTACATTACCTGTCATATACATAGCACCAAGAGTAAAATAAGAGTTATAAAAGGCGGTCAAGCCTTCAAGTCCTTGAATAAAAAGAATCTGAGTGAGAGGATTTGAACCTCCGACCCCTTGCCCCCCAGGCAAGTGCGCTAGCCAAGCTGCGCTACACCCAGATAATGATTTTAGATGGCAGCTAAGCCTTCGAATTGGAATTCAGCTTTTTTAAAGTCGCGTACAGCAACTTTTGCGCAGGATTCGATGATTTTCTCAAGTGAATCGGCAGCATCAACTTCTGCAGCAGAGACGTCAATAGAGATAGATGCGCTAAATGCGGTGCCGCCTTTAATGCCCTTGACTCTGAAGTTTGCAAATATTCCATCTTTTTTTTTGCTGATATTGATGAAACGGATCATGTTATTTTCGGCTAAATTATTGAGCATATAGTAAAAATCCTTTTATTTAAAAAGGGATGATAAAGTCTTTTAGCTATTTTGGTCAATTCAAATTATTTTTCTTGCTTTTTGATAGAGCCATTAGCTAAAATGATTAAAAAAAGAAGAATTATGACACAATTTAAATTAGAAAAAAGCTGGGAAAAAGTCTTAAAAAACGAGCTTAAAAAGCCCTATATGCAAGATTTAAATCTTTTTGTTGAAAAGGAACGAAAAGAAAAAAATGTTTATCCTTCAGAAAACTTGGTATTTAACGCATTTTTTAAAACGCCTTTTGATAAAGTAAAAGTTGTCATCATAGGACAAGACCCCTATCACAACGCATTACAGGCTCACGGCTTAAGTTTTAGCGTTAGAGAGGGCGTTAAGATGCCCCCTTCCTTAAAAAATATCTTTAAAGAGCTAAAAAATGATTTGAAGATCGAAAATACAAAACATGGCTGCTTAGACTCTTGGGCAGAACAAGGTGTGTTGTTGCTTAATGCCACTTTAACTGTGACCGAAAAAAATCCGATGTCGCACCATGGAAGAGGCTGGGAGCTTTTTACTGATGCTGTCGTGACAAGTCTTGTAGATAGGATTGATCCGGTGATCTTTGTCTTATGGGGAAATTCTGCTCAAAAGAAAGTAAAACAAATAGCAAATAACAACCACCATTACATGCTGACAGCTCCTCATCCATCGCCATTTTCAGCGCATACGGGTTTTTTTGGCTGCCATCATTTTTCCAAAATTAATGAAATTCTTTTAACGTTAGGTAAAAAAGAAATTAATTGGAGCGTTTAACGATCTTTAAACTGTCTCTCTTGCTGCAACCTTGGAGATATATATTTAAAGACTTTGTCACAATATGAGGAATTTAGAGCAATTTTTTCATCATCTTGCAGCCTGGCACTAAAGTAGGCAATCGGTGGCTTGTACTTCATTTGCTCAATTGCATTCTCATCATCTCTACGCAGCCATTTTGAGTGAGAAAAATTAGACCTTGCTTCTATAGCTTTGTTTGCAATCTCATCACTGTCTCGCAATCTAAGACTCGCCCATTGTAAAAAATTCGTATCATACATTATTAAGAAAAGTGCAAGATCATCGCTATCTCTTAGAGAAGGACTTAAAAATTCATAAAGTTTAGGTCTGCATTGTAAGATTTCTTTTATCGCCTCTATATTTTCTAAGATCTGATTACCAGCGTACAAAAATGGGTTGATTCTATATTTTGCAAGATCAACTAAAAAATCCTTATTATTTTTTACTGAATCGTGCGCAAAACGAACAATTTCGGCATTTTCATTTAATCTATCTGCAACACACAAAACAATATCTTTGCGAATAAACTTCCAAATAAATTTTAAATTCTTTCTTAAATGCTCTGATGCATATTGAAACGCTGTAATGTCTATTTTTAAAATTTCAAAGAAAAAATTGAAATTATTTAATATTTCTTCTTCGTCAGCATGTTTTAAGATAGAAGGATCTATTTTAAAAGCTTCTAACAAAAACAAGGTAGATTTTTTGAAACGACTATCTGCAAAATTAATGACCTCTTTGTTGATTTTTATAGCATCTAAAACAAAACTTTCAGAGCTTCTAAACATACAATATAGCATAGCTTCCGGATTTGCTCTAATAGAGCTCAAAGCAAATAATTCATTACTTTGTAAAATAAAATCTGCGTGTAACAATGTTTTTGGATTTATCTTGATAAGTTCTATACAGTTCAAAGGATTTGTTTTAAGACTCACGTTAAAATAGGCTAGAGCATCTACATTTACTACAGCGCACTTTTTGGCAAACTCGAAAGATTGCAATAACGAAGCGTCCGCTGCCTTTAGCTCTGACAAAAGCCCTATTTTTACATATTCCAATACAAATTCTTCTGATTTTTTGAGTTTTTCAGAAGCTGATCCAAGAGATAGTTGGCATTCATCTATCAATTGCACATTAAATATAAAATCTTCTCTGATACTATCTTCAGCATATTGTATGATCTCAAAATTTCTTAAATAAAACTGTCTTAAAAAAACTTTGCACCTTCTATAACTATCTGGTGCATATAGAAGAATAGATAAGTCTTCATGAATACATTCTGAAAGAAAACTTTCATCCTTCTTTAGTGGAGTATGGAGTAAAACTTTTGGATTTAGTTTCATTTCTTCTTTAACAAACCAAGGATCCGATTTTATTGACAAATCCGCGTCATTCAAAAATGAAATATCGCTTCTCATTAATTTTTGAACAAATTTTCTATTTTTTTTCAAACCTGAAAACTTAAAATAATGAGGATTTTTTTGTGAGCGCGTCAAAACAAACTCTTCATTTAATCTTAATTTTTTAGAAAACTTAAATGCTTCCGGAAAAATTTCCATGGCTTTTTCCATAAAAGATTCATTATCTAATAGATCCGGCATGACATATTTTAGAATCGAACATCCGTGTTCCATCATCAATTCTAATATGAGAGTTTCATTGGATCTCTGTTCGTCACTTGCAAAGTGAAATAGAGATAAACCCAAAAACAAATGTTCCTTGATATATGTGGAACAATTTCTTAAAGCATTATCAGCATGCTGGAATGCTCTGATATTTTGCCTTAAGGCTTGACTTACAACAATCGGTTTTTTTTTGTTTTCTAAGGATGCGTACTTTAAACTAAGACCGTCTACTTGAATTGAGGATAATGTAAAAGAGTACTCACTGCTTGTTTTGAAGTCATAAATAGCTATCAGAATATTTCCAATAACGGGTAATAATAAAACAACATGGCGCAAAAGCGTGCCATTTTTTAAACTTGTTAATTTAAATTTGTTTAATGGCTTTGCTTGAATAAAGTTTAAGGTGTATTTTAAAAGGATCGAAGTGCTTTCAATACTACTTAAAATAGGAATATAATCATAATTAATTTTGAAATAAGAGCTGATATAACTGTAAGGCATCATTTCCATGAATAATAAATTTGCAGATAAGTATTATTTACTTTAGTATTTAACACAATAAAAAATGGATTTCAAAAAATGTTAATAGATAAAAGAACTCTTTTTAATGAAAATGAGGTTTTTAATACCTTTGGAGCACTAATAGATTCTCATGAAACAAATGGATTAATCTCATATATTTATAAGAAAACTTTTAGCGATTATTTAAGATCCATTATGGAAGAAATAAATACTTCTAAAACGAAAACCCATTATTATTCCCTTCAGCTATACAACAGCGCTCTTATTAAAATCATCGATCTTGTCGGTGAAAAACAATATTTTTTGAAAGATCCGAAAGTATGCTCTGATGAAAAGATAAAAGCAGAAGCGTTAATTTTGGAATTGGACGAATACTACACAATCTTTTTTGATAAATACTTGAGATTGCAGTCAGGATTAACGATTCAGTGTTTTTTGGAAAATGAATTTTATTCAAATTTACCCTTTTCCTATACTTTTAAGCTTTTAAAACCCTATGAAATTCAGCAAAAAAAAGCGCTTGCGGGTATCGGTTATTCTGTCATGGAAGAGCTGGATAATTGGTTTAAAGATTCACCAAAAGACGCTCTTCTTTTAGAAGACTTAATTCAAGCGCAAGTGAATAATTTTTTAAAATGGGCAGACGCCCATCCAAGGTCCGCAAGTTATCTTGCGGCAGATATTGCTTTGACCTGTTCTATTCTTTTAGAAAAAAATGCGGTCGATAAATTTGTAAATACGATTAAAGCTAAAAATTTTACGAGACTCTTTTTAGATGCTTTGGGACTATCTCCAGAACATGAGAAAGTGGAAGAACAAGAACTCTTAAAATTTAGGGCATTAGCTGACTTTATCAAACATTGTCCTAAAATGGCTTCCGGTTATCTTCTTGTCAAAAAGACTGCGAGTGGTGAATTTAAAAACATTACTGATTTTGTGATGGGAGCTATCAAAGAAACAGGCATAAATTTTAGTGTTCAAAAAGCAGTAAGGATTATTCCTGAAGAGTGCTTATCCCTTGTAACGCTTGTTGTTGAAGTTTTACGCGGAGAAGAAATGCATAATATCATTGCTCATCAGCGCAATTTAAAGCTTGTACAGATGGCGGGCGGAATAAGGGCGCTTTTGAACAATAAAGTAAATTTACTAATAGATTTCGAGATTTATTGGAAGACTGTGTTCAAAGCCAAAAATGAAGAGCGAAAAAAACGATTTTTTACGCAAATTATACTGCCATTTTTTGGGATAGCGTTATTTATTTTAGGTTTAATCTTACATGTAAATCCGCTTTACAACATCCATAAATTGCTACCCTATATGGTCATATCCGGCAGTTTGATTTGGCTTTCTAGAATACTCACTTTTATGATCGATGAATCCACAGGCTTTAAACTTAAAAACGCCGTGCAAAACAAAGTGTATGCAAGAGAAAAACAAAAAGAGCTTAGCTTTGCTTATTATTTTTTATCTACAGACCCTCACAAAGAAAAACAGATTCAACAGGAAGCTAAAATATACATTGCAGATTTGCAAAAACGCTATTGCTTATCCGTTATCCCGAAAGATAATAAGGCTTTAAGGTCAGATTTAAGCCCTGAAAGTCTAACAACTTTAGAATCCTTACAAATCAAATATGTAAACGCTCTAAATTGGACATATGATTCCACACATCTTATCACAATACCAAAGATTGTTGCTTTATTTAACCAAATTGTTGATCTTAAAAAATTAAGAATCAAGTTAAAGGGTTATGATGAGAAGGTAATAGACACGATTGTTTTTTCATTGACTGATGATTTAATAGATAATTGGCTTACAACACATCTTGAGCATGCCTTTAAAGAGAAGTTTTTAGAGCTTTATCTTTCCGGTGATCTACCGGAAAATTCAACAACCCCAAAAAAATACCTCAAAACACATTTAAGCCAACATAAAGAACTAAAAGACAATCCTTTCATGATGAAAATATTAACAGCAAACTGATTAACGTTTTAAGCTTTATTTAAAAGGACTTGTGATTAATTAAAAAATTCAGCTATACATATACGGTTTTATTAACTTTTGATTCAAAATAGAGATTAAAATAAAATGTATAAAGCTGTTTATGTTGTTCTTCTTATACTATTTCAGATGCATGGATATGCTGAAAACAATCTTCCTCTCTCTGGCACAGACTACACGAGTTCTACGATTATTAATAATGCTGTCAATGTGATTTCTGGTGATTATTTAGATTCAGAATTAGATATTACGCTTCTTGGACCAGAACCATTGCATTTTCAAAGGTACTACTCAAATTCAAATTTTGAAACGGAATGTTTATATCAAGGTTTTGGCCATAATCACGACAGTCTTATTACCAGAGAAACAAATTGTAACTCTTGTACATACAAAGAAAAATCGGGTCGTAGCAGTAAATTTATCATTCATAAAAAATCAAAAGGTTTTAAATATCTTGATTTTTCTGAAGATAAATTAATAACCGACCATCATAAAGGTATAGGTGCAAATTATATCAAAAATATTCAGCTCATTTATAAGGATAAAAAAATTACTGCCAAAAATGGATTTGGCGATGAAAGTTTTTTTGAATCCAAGACAAATGGGTATAAATTAAAACTTAAAACGGAACAAAAAGCAAATGGAAATAAATTTTGCTATGGTTATGACGCTGATAGTGAACTTGAACAAATTCAAGTTCTAAATAAATCAGATTTAATGTTTAGCTGGCTTCGCATTATCAAAAGTACTGATTTAAAAGCGAATCCAAGCTTTGAAATTCATGCAAGCGATGGAAGAAAAATCCATTACCATTTAAGAAAATTTAAGGCGGGAGAATCTAAAAAGAATAAATATTTTATCGACCAAGTCAGTTCCAAACACAAACCCACAATAACCTATAAGTACCAAAACAGAGATACAGATGACGCAGATTATCCAAATATTTCCAAAAAAAGCCTGCCAAACGGAAGATATTTAAGCATTGATTACTTTAAGCGTATGTCAGGAGTTGGAAAAACTGATTTTCGAATAAATCGTGTACAAAGATTAAGAGCACCAGCTGGCTCAGATAACGCATCCATACAAATTTATCACTTTGATTATCATGCTAAAATTAAAAACTTCATTCCCTTAAATGGCTACACCTCGGTTTTTGATGCCTATCAGCATTTTGTACGCTATGATTACTCAAAAAAGCATAAGCTGGAAAGTATAAAAAAATACCGCGGAAATCATTCTTCTAATTATTCCCTATATAGCACCGAAAAATATATTTTTGACAAAGATCAAAATCTGATAGGACGTAACATCTCTGATCAGAATGAACAAATACTTGCTGCGAGAATTTTTGATTACGATGAACATGGAAATATTACTTCTGAATACTTTTATGGCAACTTGAGTGGCAATTCTCCACCCATATGTTTTAAAAAAAATAGCAAACATCCTATTCCAAACCATGTAAATGCGTGGATAAAAAGATACCGCTATACGAAAGACAACATGCTTCTTGAAGAAATTGAGCCTAACGGAAAAAGCATACATTATGAATATTTTAGCGACACGAGACTTCTGAAAGCTAAATTTACATTAGAACATGGCATCATTCGTATTCGTGAATTTTATGATTATGATGAAAATGCTCTTTTAACGCTTTACAGAATGGATGATGGAACATCTAAAAATCCAAATGATCTTACGTCTGTGACCATGAGAAAAATCAGGCGCAGTTATAATTCAGAAGTAGTTCCTTATGGATTGCCTGTTCGTGTCGATGAGTTCTATTATAACTTTGAAACAGGACAAGAGTGTCTTTTAAGTCGTATCTTTAATCATTACGACATTAGAGGGCAGTTACTTGCGCGATATACTTATGATTCCAAGGGAGTGTATTTATATAGCAATTTATATCAATACGATGCACATGGCAACATCGTTTTAGAAACAGATGCGGCTAATAATACAATAAAAAGATCTTATAACAAGAATAATAACCTCATTTATGAAAGAGGTATCTCTAAAAATAGCTATAAAAATTTTCATTATGATTTTATGGGAAGGCTTATTCAAATTCAGGAATATCATGATGATGGCACTGTATTGACAACGGCAAATTCTTATGATTATATGGGTAATTTGATTGCTACTGTTGATCCCTTTGGTCATCAAACAAAACTTAGCTATGATGAATTCAATCGACTGATAAAAACTGAAAATCCTGGATTTTATAATGAGAATAATCAATTCATAATACCTGTTACATCTCAAGATTATGATATTTTTGGCAACCTGACAACTTTTGTGGATGCCGCAGGAAAAATAACAAGAAATGAATATAATATACGCGGTTTGCCGACTAAGATTTCTTATCCAGATGGTACTGTAGAAAGCTTTGAATACAACGATGATGGAACATTAAAAAAATCTATCGATAAAAATGGTTCCTACTCAAGTTATTATCATGACTGTTTTAATCGACTTCTCAAAAAAGAGCATTTTAGCAATGTTGGAGTCCTTCTTTATGTAACAAGTACATGTTATAATAGTTTTCACAAATTATCAGAGACAGATGCAGCAGGTATCGTAACTCATTATAAATATGATGCTATTGGTCATTTGATAGCAGTTACGAAAAATGATACACTTAAAGAATTTGAGTATGATGATCGATTGAATCTTGTAAGAACAAAAGAATGGACAACAGAACAGGATTATCATGTCACTATTTTGGTTTATGACATTTTAGATAGGGTGATTGAAGAGCGAATTGAAAATCAATCCGGCATCATCCAAAGAAAAACAGAGTTTCAGTATGATCATAAAGGCAATAAAACTTTTATAATCACGCACAATAAAAATGATTCCAGTCGTATTCAAAACAAGTACGATTCGCACAATAAACTTATAAAAACAATCGATCCTCTCGGAAATGAAACTTGTTATGCTTACAATTATCAAGCTTATAACAAGCATGGTCAAAGAATTTTAGAAGTTGTGGAAACTGATTCAAAAGGCATTCAAACTTTTACTGATATTTCCCTATTTGATAAAGCTGAGCGAGTTTTCAAAAAAAATAGCCTTGGACAAATCATTGCGGATAAAGAAATTTTTTATGATGCCTTATACAATGTTTCTGCTACTGCAGAATCTCTAATGAGACCAGACCAATTAATCAGAATTGTTAAAACTAAATGGATTTATAATCACGCAAATCTAATAAGCGTTCTTATTGAAGCTTTTGGAGACATTGAGCAAAGAACAACTGAATTTAAATACAATTTTTTAGGCGAAAAAACGACGGTCATCAAACCAGATGGCACTCAAATAAATCATACATATGATGATTTGGGAAGATTGCAATCTTATTTAGCAAGCAATGGCTCTTTTTGTTATCACTTTGAATATGACCAAAATAACAACCTGATTAAATCTTATGATCAAGTTAACGATCAATCTACAGTTAAAATTTATGATCATCAAGGCAGACTTTCTAAAGAAGTTTTAGGAACAGGCGTTAGCTTAAACTATCAATATGATCGAACCGGAAGACCGGTTAAGTTGACTTTTCCTGATATGAGTTCATGCTCATACGAATATGACGGACTAAATTTAACCAAATTAAATAGGTTTTCAAAAGAGGGTCATTTTTTATACGCACATGAATATTTGAAATATGACTTATCCGGTCATGTCATCGAAGAGAAGTTAATTAACCAAGATTCAATCTTGTATGATTATGATATAAATGGAAGTCTTGTAGATATCCATACAGACACTTTTTCAGAATCTATTTCTTATGATGTTGTAGGTAACATAATAAGTATCGTGCAAAAAGATTCTTTAAATGAATCGAAAAGTGACTTTACTTATGATGATTTGCAGCAATTACGCTCTGAAAATGGTGTCAGCACACATCAATATGTCTTTGATTCTTTAAACAATCGGATAAGTTATGATGAAACAGCTCAAGAATATAACGCCTTAAATCAGCTTTTAAAAAGCTTGGATCACGCTTACGCTTATGATAAATGCGGCAATCGCATTGAAAGCAATTTTGAAAATCACAAAACAATTTATAAATACGATGCTCTAGATAGACTTGTCCAAGTTGATTTGTCGGATTCTAAATATTTATACACCTATGATTCATTCAATAGGCGCTTAAGCAAAACAAAAGCGTCAACATCTGGCGATGTGATCGAAAAAATAAATTATCTTTATATTGGTCAAAATGAAGTTGGAGCTATTAAAAATGATACTTTGACTGAAATTCGCATTTTAGGCGTTGGAAAGGGTGCTGAAATTGGCGCAGCTGTTGCGTTGGAACTAAATGGCAAAACCTTCGTTCCAATCCATGACCATAATGGAAATGTGATCCAAATCAATGATACCGACAACAATATTTTGGAAAGCTATCGTTATTCAGCATTTGGAACACTACAAATTTATAGAGAGGGGAACAATATTTACAATCCTTGGACTTTTTCAAGTAAACGCCTCGATGAAGAAACGGGATTCATTAATTTTGGAAGACGTTATTACGATGCTATAACTGGTACTTGGATAACCCCGGATCCGCTAGGATTTGATGAAGGGCCCAATCTATATGCCTATGTCAATAATAGTCCCTTATCGCATTTTGACCTTTATGGATTAAGAATTGGCAATGGTTTTGATTACATGGAATTTCATTATACCTGTAGCACATCTCCAGGATCTGATTCCCATGTGCATTTTACTGCAAGTCCTTTAATCTCAATGATTGGCCAAATGTTGCATACTATAGTGAGTCATGCAGTTCCGGTTCCGGTTGTACGTGAGACTGCAATGGCAGTTGCAAGCGTAATTGCGGGACAAGGTTTTAGCTTCAAAAACATCTGCAATGGACAGAAATCAAAATGTCTCGCCTCGTTTGGAACTCATCTTCCAAAACATAGAAATATGTCTGTTAATGGAATTTTGAATTGGGAAAATTGTGCAGCCTCGATGGCGGAATTCATAAAGGGGGCGCTTGGTGGACAAGGGGTCGACCATGTTTATAAAGCAACTCGTGGATTAATGACCGACCTATCTGAATGCGCGTTATTAATGATGGGATATGAAACTGAAGCTGTCCGTCTTACCAGGGAAAAAATTTTGGAAAATTTAGAAAAACTTGGACCGGATGGAACTCTAGATATTTATGCACACAGTATGGGTGGCTTAATCACTGCAAGGGCTATTGAGGGTCTTGCAGACCATCAGCTTGGTCAAATTAGCATTTACACTTTTGGCTCAGCCAAAATGATTTATAATAAATGTTTGAAAGCGTGTACAAATATTGTCAGTCCATATGATCCTATACCTTTTATTGCCGATCCGTTAGGATGTTTGAGGGGAATGATTTCCAATAATAGTAATGTAGAGTTTGTGCGCCCAACAGGCTATCCAATTTTGGATCACATCTTCCTTGGTGGCACTTATGAAGACGAATTTAAGAAAATTGCTCTACTTTCGAAAAAAAGACATGGTACTTAAATGAAATATTTATTTTTTAGTATAATTATAATTTGCCTCAGTTCTTGTGGTGGAGGCAAAAGCTATAGCCACATGGTTGATCCTATTTTTGCGTCTTATGGCAAGGAAATGAAAAAGAAAAGAGGCTATTGGGTAATGGGAACAGGCGGGTCCATGCCTAATGAAGAAGTAAAATCTATTTTTATTTCGTTTGTGGGAATTTATAAAGTTGACATCCAGAGTGCTAGACGTATGTATATTGAAGTCGTAGAAGGATTCATAAAAAAAGTTAACGATGATAAAACTATTAGGCCATATTTGCACGATTATCCGGCAACATCAAAAAATATGGATATCTTTTTAGGTTTTGCCGAAGAAAGCACAAAAAAATCTGTTAAACCACCTTATATTGCGTTTGTATTCTGTTATAACGATATGATTTATTACAATATTTATGAAAATTCTGAATTTAAGGAAGTTTTTGATGAACCTTATGAAGTCGCGCTTAAGATAGTTTTGGATGAGCAGAATGCTCTTCAAATAACCAATGAGCCAAAACCCTAGAATTGCATATAACCAAAATTTAATCAAAATTTATAGGAATTAATGATGATACAAAAATTACGTTTTTTAATTATTTTTGTGCTTGTACTTGTTACATACACTAATAGAGGTGAATCTATAGATGTGCAATATCCGCCAGAAACAATTATTTTAAAAACATCTAATAATAAGTCAGATTGGAAAGAAATAACAAGAAATATAACAAAAAAAAGAGCGATAGTAGAGTGCATACCTTGCAAACAAAATGAAAAAAGATGGAAGAAAAAGATTTGTATCGAATACATGCATAAATCGATCATGAACATGAATACTCGAAATTCGCTTCATAGTATGATAGAAGGTATTCGTTGTGAAATATATAGATCTTTTCCATCAGAGTATCTGGAACATAATTGAAAGTACGGATCACGAGGTTATCTATGAGTGGAGTTTAAGTAAAAAACAGGATGGTTATCTTCCTCAACATGAGATTTCAAAGGCCTTCTTTACTGAGAGCGGTTTTCACCGTATAGGAATCACAATTAAAAGCCCTACAATAAAAGCGCAACAAAGATCAGAAGCAATGTCATTGTTAAAAGACTCTGTAGCTATTGTGCCAATTGTTGAAGCAAGGGAAGGAACAGATCTTTCAATTGTTGAAAAACTTAAAAGCTCCTTAGATCTAGAATCCGTATTTGCTGATTGGAAAATGAAGTATGAATTTGAAAAAAATGATGGATATGCAGGTATTGGCTTTACACCAAAACAAACTAAAAACAATATTTCAGAGTGTGTTGA
Source organism: Parachlamydiaceae bacterium (assembly GCA_041691015.1). Lineage (GTDB taxonomy): Bacteria > Chlamydiota > Chlamydiia > Chlamydiales > Parachlamydiaceae > JBBSJT01. The sequence goes on from JBEPVN010000016.1 coordinate 18,102, forward strand.
CATTTTTACGAGGCCAAAATTTACTGAAATATCAGTGGACACGATATTTGAAGCAGATAAAAATTATTTAGAAACACAAACTGATGAAAAAATTAAGTATGAAGTGATCAAAAAAAATAAATCTGAGATTATTTATACTTACACTTATCCATTTGAAAAACTTAAGCTAAGCGTCATTGTAAGAGCGTTTCTGACGGATAAAGGATACTATTCCATTGCTTATAAGACCTGGCAAGATCAGCAAATGAAAAAAGAAGATGTTTTATTTTGGACAAATACCTTAAAAAAAATAAAAGTAAAAAGTTAAGCATAATTAATGCCGCGAATGCGGCACTTTAGTTCGGACATTTTTTATGTTTTTTTAATGGATTTATTGCCTTAGAAGCGGTAAAAGCATGTAGCCACATGCGTCAGCACATATGCATCCAACTAAGCAATATTTTGGAGTGCGGAGACTTGGTCGTAGCTTTTTACTCAAATCGACTTGTCGATTTGTTTTTAAATGAGCATAAAGAAACCATTCGCAAAGTTCACGGGCTTTTGACTTTAATTTCTAACTATATGAGTTGAAAAATACCCCTGTCTTAAGTGGTAGGCTGGTCTATCTTCTTTTTCATAAATAATTGGAGAACCAATCACAGTGTCACAAGAATTGCATTTTAAAGGCAAAGCAGTGCTTTTATCATATTTTTCATTTTGACGCTGCTTTATATTCTCCGGATGATGAATACGGTCTAGATAACATCGTAAGAGAGGTCCTGGACCATCTTTTTGATAACTAATCAAGTATTCCTGACAATTGGCACACGTAAGCAAAAGAAGAGCTGGAGCCCCTCTTTTTTTCATAAAGGAATCTTTTTTGAATTTAAATTTAGGTAAGGTGTCAGTAATTTTTTTTATATTTTCTTTCATAATCCATTCAGACATTTTTGATATATTTTAACAGCTTGCTCTTTCGCAGTACCCTTTAGATTTAAAATTTTTAAATTAATAAAATGATTATACATACCAGAGGCATAATTTTCAAGCTCTTCTTTACCTTTGGAAAAACGTTGTCCATCCTTATCTCTACTATCTTTAAGAAGTCTTTGAGAAAGTTTTTCTAAACTTTCAGGCTCCACGTAAATAACACACAGATGATCCCGTAAATCAATATACATACAAATCGCGTGAATTAGAAACATTCGAGGATGCGGTAAAAATCTTGAGGGGTGAACTCCCGATACCGGCTTCCGAAATTAAATAAATATGGTACTTGTTATCTGTCGCTGATACCGCATACGCATTAATCTAAGCAATATTTTGGAGTGCGGAGACTTGTTTAGTTAAGCTCGCTTTTAGGTACTATTATTAGGTTAATATTGACGATTGGTAAATAATTAGTGAAAGGGAGTAAAATAAAGGTAATAGGTCTTAATATAGCAGGCCTTCAGTCTGCAAGAGAGAAACAATAACAAACCCATATGTGAGTTTGATTTAATATTGCAGACTGATCGCCTGCCGTTTTTTTCCCTACCTAGGGCGATGCCCTAGGTTATTGCAATTTAAGACCTTAGGTCTGTTTAAAAAAGCGGTTTGACCTTAGCTTGATGCCTATGCCGCTTTCGCGGCGGATTTGGTAGCAGCAAAAGAAAAAAATGAGTATTGATAAGAGCGATGCCCTAGGCAATTATATTTTAGGTTTTTGGCCTATGGGGTTCGATCGCAAGTGAATCCGCTAACTTTTGATGTTGGTTTGGTTCATTTCGAGCCTGGAGAGGTTTATATCTTAAATTTAGGGGATCTTATAGCCAATTACTGTTGAAGTCGGATTAAGGTTATAATTTCATTTTAAATAGGATTTTTTAATGATAAATTCTACTGTAAGTATCACTTAATTAGTTTATTGAAACATAAAAATGTTGAAAAAAAACAGTTGTTTTGATAGCATGGAAGTAATTTGTATTTAAAAATAATTAAAAAGGAGTTTTTCATGAGCGCATTGTCAGGAATTTTTGGAAGAAATAATGATACAAAAATATCAGATACCGAAAAAAAAGTTTTTACCGAACAAAAAAATCTTGTTAGTAAAGAAGTTCATAAGCAAGCTCTTCTTTGGTTTAATGAAGCATCCTATACTCCTAAAGCTGGTGATGTAGTAGACACAAAAAAAGAAGTTTTTTGTTACGCGACAGATAAAAAAACTAAACAGCCGTTAGCTTCTTGTGTACGTAAAGAACAATTGTTATTGAATGTTAAAGGTGTGGATTCTGACAAAATAATTAATAGTTTAAATAAAACTGAGCGTGCAGCTTTTGATTTTTGTTTAAATAATACTATTAAAAAATATAACACTAAAGAAATGAAAATGGCCACAGACGTCATTATGGAAGTTGAAGGCATCAAGAGTTTAAAAGATTCCGCTATTCTAAAAGTTGCTACACTGCAATTTTTGCAAAATCATGTAGAAGAAAAATATTTAGATGATAAATATTACAAACTCTGGACTTTATAATTTATAGAAAATTAAAGCAGTTCGTTATGACTGCTTTAATTTTTTTGATTTTTTAATCTACTCAAAACACGTTCGTCAATTTTTTCTTCGTTTAAGAGAGAAGCTTTTATATCCTCTTCTTTTTTCTTCATTCTAATTTCTTCATTTTGTTTTTGTGTTGTTGCTTTATCAGTTTTTTCGTCGTCTATGTTAGAAGTTGATCGAAGAGTAACGCCTTGTTTAAATTGTGTGGACTGATTCTTTTGTGAATTGTCTTCCTTAATTTTTAAGGTTTCGCTCTGTTGAGGTTTTGTATCTACTTTCTTATTATCTTTTAAAGAAGAATCATCTTTTTTTGGATCTTGGTCTTGAGGATTTTCTATTCGGCTTTGATTTATTTGGTTTAAGATATTAAATTCTTCGTGAGTTGCAATATAAATTGTTGAATTTCTAAAGTTTTCCTGAATATGCTCCATTTCACTTTTAAGCGCAGGATCCTTTGTCACAAGTTTATAATCACGTAAATTTTGATTGTTTTCACGGTTTGGATTAGGAATAATAATGCCTTGATAAATCAATACGATATTTTTATCTTTTGAAAGATCTATATTTTTATTTAGTTTTTCAATTTCAATAGTGCCTTTTTGATCATTTATACGACCAATCTGAGCTTTTCCCGCTTTGGTATCAGATTTTATCTTCATGAAATTTATTGAACCTATTTCTTTAACATTTTGATTGGTAACTTGCGCTGGATTACTGTCTTTTATTTGACCGTTTGGAGGTTGTCCAGGATTACGAATAATGATTTCTCCAGAGCGAGGTGGTTTATTTTCGAGAGATTTTTCCTGAGTATTTTTGAAAATGAAGCTAGCTTTTTCTTCTTTTGCTTGTGAGCCGTTGACCATGGGTTTCCCGGAAAATGTAATTTCTTTCATGTCGCCATTAAGGTTTGTCGCAGGAGTTTTTGTTCCGAGGTCAGATATTTTTGCTGTTGCGGCATCTGCTACCGGTAGGCCGAAGCGGCCTGTTTTTACAGGGGCCGCACTCTGCGCTTGCCCTTCTGGTCTGATGGGATTGAATTGATTGGATGTTGAAGATACCATATAAAATCCTTATTAAATAATAATAAAAAACATATATATTAAACCAAACCCTTAAAACTCATTATAATATTATTCGTATTTATAAACAAATTATTTTATTTATATAAATTACTTTTTTCTATATTAAAATTTTGGTATAATATAAATATAGGTTACCCTCGATAAGAGGATAAGACAGGGCGTTTTCTAGCACACTATACAAAGCGGTGTTGATTATGTTACTAGAAAAGAATTTAAAAAGGTTACTGAGTCAGTTGGACCATGACGACATAGTCCAAATTCCCTATGGCGAGCATGAGTTGACCCTCAAGGTTTTTGATAACGCATCAAAAGTACTTCTTTCAACCCCTGTGTATTTCGGAGGAAATTTTATTCCGTCGAGCGTACGTAAGTGCGCTTCCCAAAAACATCCGTTTCACGGACAGCCCGAGATCAAAACATCACTCTATATCGATGAGAGTAAGTTCAAGATTACATTGAGCTACTTAGATGATATGAACAATCTAAAGAGTGTGAATTTTAGCAAGATCATCGAAGAATTTGAGTTTATTGCTGATGAGTGGCGAGTTGTTTTAGATGAAAATGACAAAAACGACTTAGTTCACGTTCACGTGAAATAGCTGTCTATTCAAGAATTTAGCGTATAATATGATGAATTCATACAAAATAATTAACGGTATTGCCAGCATGACTTGCGTGAAAACATCCGGAGGGGTCAAAATAGCGCTTAATATGAAGGCTGCCACGATAAAATACCGTCTCCCTTCCTTTAGTTGAATTTCCGATAAAATGCCGTAGTGGACGAGAAAAATGGCAATAACTGCCATTTCGAAACTCAAAGCATTTCCAATCAATAAAATCACCGTATAATCCATATAATTGGATAGGCTCCAAAGATTTAACCCTATCTCTTCATTAAATAAGGTTAGATATTGGTTTGCCAGCGGCAAAGTCACAAAATAGGCAAAAAAACCACCCAAACCCATGAAGAAAAGAGAAGAGATTAGAAATGGGACAATAAGTTTATAAAATTTTAAGTCTATTGCCGGCGCTATAAAATGAAGGATCAAATAGAGCCAAAAGGGAGATGATGCGATAAGACCTACAAAAAAGCAGACTTTTAATGTAGTCACCATCGCCTCAATTGGGCCTAAAATAAGAAGATCATGTTTTTTGGTAAGGGTATCTATAACAAGATAACCGCTTGGTCCAATTTCAAAGGTCGAATCATTTTTTACAGATGTATTACTTGAGTAATGAAGAGCAGTTGCATTTTTAGGGAGGACAAAAAGCTTAGGAAGGCTTGTTTTGTTAACAATCTGTTCTTGCCTTAAGCTATAGTGATGAAAGTCTTTTGGGTTAAGGGGAAGTTTTAAAGCATCGAAGATTTGGGTGTAAAAAAACAAGCTAAGGCAAAAGCCGACCACAATAAAAGATATGGACTTTAAAATTGTGCTGCGTAACTCTTCTGCATGACCCCAGATGGTGTTTAAATCAGAATCTTCGGAATTGAAGTTCATGGATCATCTTTAGAGATTTGTTTGGACTTTTCATCATCTGCTGTTGATGATTCTTCGCTGCAGGCTCTTTTAAATTCGCGAATGCCGCTGCCAAGGCTTTTTGCAAGTTCTGGTAATCTCTTGCCCCCAAAAAGAAGCAACATGATGCAAAAGATAACGATTAATTCTCCAGAACCTATCATAAAAAACCTCTTACTTTAAATCATTGACCCAATTCTGCATTTCAGATAATAAATTTACGATCTCATTTTTTTGAGATTTGTTAATTTTTAAATTTTTCTTCTTAAGTACGGCAAAAGTGCGTTTTAAACCATCAACTGCTGTTTCTGCTAACACCTGAGCGCGTTTATCTTTTGAGGGCAGTGGAAACATGTCGCGGATGATGATCAAAAGTTCAGCTTTAGTTTCGCCTTTATAATTTTGAACGACTAATTGTTTTTTATCAAAAGGGGCATCGCGACTTGCAAGCGTGTATACAGCCTGTCTTGGCATCGATTCAATTTGCGGTCTTAGAGTCTTTGGAAGCGTCTCATAAAATTCATAATACTGCATCAGGTTATAAGGTGTCTGCCTGTTGCCGTAGGCTGCCATAAGCCACGCTGTAAAAGCGCCGTCTTGGTAGCGTTTAAATAGGGTTTGCGCTTTTTTAATTCGCTCTCCATGCAGTATGGCTGCCTGGTTATTAATGGCTTTTACTTCAGATGTCAGCGATATCAGCGATTTTAGATCTGCCGTAATGTTGTCTTTTTCGTTGGCGTGAGACTCCAAAATTTCTTCCAAAAACGATTTTTCGTTCGGGCTTAAGTCTGATACACTAAAAACGCCTGAAAAACTGGTCAGATTGCCGCTTGCAGATTGACGTGCCATTTCCGTCATTTTGGATGATGGATTGTCGCCTTTTTTTAATCGCTTTGTCAAAAGCTCGTTGATATTGCCCATTAATAAACCTTTGGAATTAAACTTTGTAAAACCGCTTTACATGCGTGATAAAATTTCTTTAGAAACAGCTATGTAATCTTCAGAAGCGCGGCTTTTTGGTTCCGTTTCAAATACGGGTTTTCCAAAAACTGAAGCTTCAGAAACAGTAATATCGCGGCGCACTTTTGAACTCAAGAGTTTATTTGGAAATGTAGTTTCAATTACATCCAAAAATGCATCATTGCTTTTGCCTCTTGGATTCCAAAATGACAAGACGACGCCCAAAATGTTTAATGGGTGGCGCTCTGCTATGCTTTTCATAAATTGGGATAAGCGCTCCAAACCTTTGACGCTATAAAATTCCGGAGTTGCGCACACAAGTGTGTGATTTGCAGCAATCAAGGCAGATTCTGTCAGCCAGCAAAGAGATGGGGGTGTATCGATGATCACAAGATCATAGGGGGCATCTTTTAAGATATCGCGCAATCTTTCGTGGGAATAGCGATCATGGGCAAGCGACCCTGTAACTTCAACGCGCTCAAGCCATGTGTCTGCCGGTACAATATCCAAATTTTTAAAAGATGTTTTTTTGATCACATCTTTTAGTTCTTTGTTGCCAAGCAAAACGTTTGCCATACTGTCATTTTCATCTGGATCAAATCCAAGGCCTGTCGTCAGATTAGCTTGCGCATCATAATCAACAAGCAATACTTTTTTCTTATGAAATTTTGCAAAAGCTGCGCCCAAATGTAGGCTTGTAGAAGTTTTTGCAGTTCCGCCTTTAAAACTACTGATGGCAATGATTTGCTTAATATCTTTTTGCATAAATATCCCTTAAATTTAAGATCAACTTTTTATGATGACTGATTGTAAGCAGAATTTACATCACGCGTATTTCTTTCGACATCAATTTTTTTGATGAAGTCATTTAAGTCAAGTTCTCCATGAACAACATTGTCTCTTGTTCTTAAGTTAATGGTTTTATTTTCCATTTCCTTATCCCCGATTGTCAACATATAATTCACTTGCGCAAGTTGCGCGTTGCGTACTTTTTTGCTGACGGATTCAGAAGAATCATCCAATGTGACCTGGAATTTTGCATCCTTTAATTTACGATAAAGCTCTTCAGCATAGGGAACATGTCTATCTGCGACAGTAATAATTCTTACCTGTACAGGGCTTAGCCAAAGAGGGAATCTGCCTGCAAAATGTTCGATCAGAATCCCAAAAAATCTTTCGACAGAGCCAAAAATCGCGCGATGGATCATGACAGGTTTTTGTCTTGAGCCATCTTGTGCGATATACTCAAGCTCGAATTTGTCAGGAAGCGCCATATCGAGCTGGATTGTTCCGCATTGCCAAGTCCTGTTTAGAGCGTCTTTGATATGAAAGTCAATTTTCGGACCATAGAATGCCCCATCGACGGGATTAATTTTGTAGGTTCTTCCAGTATGGTCAAGCGCGTTTTTTAAGCCCGTTGTCGCATTTTCCCATTCAGAGTCTGTTCCGATTGTATTTTTTTCAGGTTTTGTGGAAAGCTCTAGTCTATATTCCAAGCCAAATGTTTTGTAAATTTCATCTGCCAGGCTCAAAACATTTGTAATTTCGCTCTCGATCTGTTCCGGCTCCATAAAAATATGCGCATCGTCTTGGTGGAAGCTTCTTACGCGAAAAAGTCCGGATAGTGACCCGGAAGGCTCATATCTATGGACATTTCCAATTTCTGCAACCCTTAAAGGCAGTTCCTTGTAGCTATGTACTTGTCCTTTGTAATAGAGCATGCCCCCCGGGCAGTTCATTGGCTTGATCGCAAAATCGCGTTCTTCAATTTGGGATGTGAACATATTTTGGCGGTAGTTGCTCCAGTGTCCAGACAGTTCCCAGAGCTCCCTTGTCATCAAAGTTGGAGTTTTAATCTCCACATAATCTCTTTTATCAAGTAACTCTCTAATTAATAACAGAAGCTGATTCCAAACAAACAACCCTTTTGGATGGATAAAAGGCATACCTGGCGCTTCTTCTTTTAAAGAAAATAGGTCAAGTTTTGGACCCAATACTTTGTGGTCACGTTTTTTAGCTTCTTCAATCTGAGTGAGGTAATCTTTGAGCTGTTTTCTATCGGGAAATGAAATGCCGTAAATACGTGTCAGCATTTCTTTTGTCGGATCGCCATGCCAGTAAGCGCCAGACGTTTTTGTGATTTTAAGCGCTTTGATCTTGCCTAGCGAAAAAAGGTGAGGCCCTCTGCAAAGATCGTAATATTCGCCCTGTCTATAAGCTGTAAGCTCATCATTTGGGTTAAAGCTTTCGATGAGTTCGCATTTATAGGGATTATTAATAAAGCTTTTTAATGCTTCATCCTTATTCAAAAGAACTTCACGTTTTGAAACATAATTTTCGTTGATAATTGCCTGACATTCTTTTTCAATTTTTTCAAAGTCGGTATCAGAAATAGTCAGGTTCGCAAAATCGTAATAAAAGCCATTTTCAATAGGAGGGCCGATCGTTGGTTTAGCTTCCGGGTAGAGTCTAAGGATAGCTTGTGCTAAAACGTGAGCTGATGTATGCCAGAATATCTCTTTTCCTTGAGCCTCTTCAAAATCCCACAAAATAACCGTATCGCCGTCATTTAATTCTTTTGTCAGATCAAAGTTTTTTCCGTTGATGTTTGCTCCAAGCGACTCTGCAGGACCTCTTAAATTGAGCTTTTCTGCCAAATCCTTTGCTGTGCTTCCTTCTTGAAGTTCAACTGTAGATTGATCTTTTAATTTGATTAACATGATTTTTTAAACCCTATTCTAGTGTACTTTTACTTTTTAAAAGTATAGCGAAAAGAGATGAAAGATAAAAGCAGAAAATTTGAGCTAATCTTTTTTATTTTTAAGTTGATAAATCTTAAACTTAATAAGAGATCTTAATGTTGCGACAGAATTGCAATCAATTTTAAATTAGTCTTTTAGGCTAATTGTAATAATATTTGTCTTTCATGTTTAATGCATGCTAAGACATGTAGCAATAACATTTTTAATCAGCATTACAGCGGTCTGAAACAATCATTGGTTATTTGCTAATAATTGGGTAACCAGTGAAATTTATGCATTTTACGGAAAATTAGGAGTTCTAGTTTTCCTATTTTATTTAATTTGGATAATTGTTCCAAAAAAATCGGAGAAAAATTATGTTCCTGAGTACACAAATTAATTCAACAAACTAGGTTTTAATGTCTAACTATAATCAATATGAACAAACACTTAACTTAAAAACATTCACTTCTGCAGATATTGATGATTTTATGGAATGGGGCACAGATGATGAAGTTACAAAATATATGATGTGGAACAGCTATGCCTCACGTGAGGCAGCTGTTGATTTCTTTAAAAACGTAGTCGAGAATCATCCTTGGTTTAAAGCAGTGTGCCTAGAAAAAAAAGTTATTGGTTCTATTACTCTTGATAAAGGAAAAGGGGCACATAGTTGTAAAGCAGAACTTGGTTATGTCATATCAAGAAAATATTGGAACAATGGTTTTGCTACAAAAGCAATTAATCTAGCGATTCAAAAAGGTTTTGAAGATCTAGACATTCAAAGAATTGAAGCATTTGTAGACCCCGCTAATATAGCTTCTCAACGCGTTTTAGAAAAAACTGGTTTTGTCAAAGAAGGATTATTGAAAAATTATATTATGCAAAAAGGTATCCTTAAAGATCGTATAGTTTATGCAATTTTTAAGCCATCTTAATCAAAAATATGTAACTCCAAAATAACCTACCGATGTAGCCTTATCATATAATTACTCTTCCAGATATTTATATAATAAGGCTATTTTATTTAGCTCTGAGTCTGTCGAAATTATTAACTTTATTTTCTCAAATGGTGAAATCGTCATTAAAATGTACTACTTAAAATGACGTTTTTTTGACACACTACGACTCTATTTTCATCAAATATTACCAGCAATCAGTGATTGAACTTAAGTCTAAGATTATGTTATTGTGTTGCTGTGAGCCGTGAATGATTGCTGAGAAGTATGAGGAAACAACGGACTCATAATCCGGTGTTCTATCAAAAATTTTTAATACCAAGGCTTTTAAATGGTTTTGTGTGCGGTAATTACAGGTCCGACAAGTGATGATGTTAAAGCACAGATGGTCCATGCCTTAAAATATGCAGAGATGTTGGAATTTCGTGCAGATTGTTTTAACTTTAGCTATCTTGTGCGATATACTCAAGCTCGAATTTGTCAGGTAGCGCCATATCGAGCTGGATTGTACCGCATTGCCAAGTTCTGTTTAGAGCGTCTTTGATATGAAAGTCAATTTTCGGACCATAGAATGCCCCAT
>JBEPVN010000017.1:0-28251 GCA_041691015.1 Parachlamydiaceae bacterium
GGCTTTAGCCTGCGTTACAAAAATAGGAAGGTTTAAAAAAACCTTCCTATATAGTAGACAGGAGAAACTTTAAGCTTTGATTTTGATATCAACGCCAGCTGGAAGTGTCAATGTTTTTAACGCATCGATTGTTTTTCCGGTTGGGTTTAATATATCAATTAAACGCTTATGTGTACGAATTTCAAACTGTTCACGCGATTTACGGTCGATGTTAGGAGAGCGTAAAACAGTATAAATTTCGCGGCGTGTCGGCAGAGGGATTGGCCCTGCAACACCTGCGCCTGTGCGCTTTGCCGTTTCTACGATGTCAGAAGTCGAGCGATCAACAATGCGTTGATCGTATCCTTTTAAACGGATACGGATTTTTTGCCGTACCTGTTTTGGCTGTTTTTCAACTTTAGCCGATTTTTCTTGTTTTGCCATAAATAATAACCTTGTATCAGTCTTTACTTTTTAATAATTTCTTCTTGTATATTTTTAGGAACTTGTGAGAAGTGGCTTGGTTCCATCACATAAGTACCGCGTCCAGATGTCATGGAGCGGAGCAATGTTGAGTAGCCAAACATTTCACTTAACGGAACTTCCGAATTAATGATCACAGCACCTTTATGGTTTTCTTGTCCTGTAATCTGTCCGCGGCGTCTGTTAAGGTCTCCAATCACATCGCCCATATTAGCTTCCGGTGTCGTTACGGACACTTTCATGATCGGCTCTAAAATGATCGGTTTTGCTTTCTTTGCAGCGTCCTTGATCGCCATGGATCCGCAAATTCTAAAAGCCATTTCATTCGAGTCTACATCATGGTAAGAACCAAAAACAATATGAACAATTACGTCCACAAGGTTATAACCTGCAAGAACTCCGGTAGAAAGTCCATCTTCAACCCCTTTGATAACAGCCGGGATATATTCTCTTGGAATGACGCCGCCAACAATCTTGCTGACAACTTCATTACCCTTGCCTTTTTCATTCGGCGTAATTTCAAGTTCTACGTGAGCATACTGACCACGACCGCCGGACTGTTTGATAAACTTAGTTTGGCTTGAGCCAGGTGTTGTGATCGTTTCTTTATACGTAACTTGAGGCTTACCGACGTTTGCTTCCACGCTAAATTCACGCTTCATACGGTCATGAAGAATTTCAAGGTGCAATTCGCCCATTCCGGCAATAATTGTCTGGCCTGTTTCTTCATTTGTAGTGACGCGGAACGTTGGATCTTCTTGCGAGAGCGCAGAAAGAGCCATGGAAAGTTTTTCGCGGTCGCCTTTTGATTTTGGCTCAATTGCCATTTCAATTACAGGCTCCGGGAATTCCATTCTTTCAAGAAGAACAGGTTTTTCCGGTGCGCAAATGGTGTCTCCAGTACGAGCATTTTTAAGACCGATAATAGCTGCGATATCGCCTGCGTAACATTCATCGATTTCTTTACGCTGATTGGCATGCATTTCGATAACGCGGGAAATTCTTTCCTTTGTATCTTGCGTGCTATTGATCAAGTTCATCCCTTTGACAAGCGTACCACTATAAACTCTTACATAAGTTAATCGACCGACATAAGGGTCTGTCATGATCTTGAATGCTAGCGCTGCAAAAGGAGCATTATCTTCTGGTGGAAGCATAATGTCTAGCTCAGTATTAAGATCGATGCCTTTAACAGATCCACGGTCCAAAGGCGATGGCATCCAATTAACGACAGCATCTAGAAGTTGCTGTACGCCTTTATTTTTGAATGCTGAACCGCATATGACAGGTGTGAATTTGTTTGAGCAAACACCTTTACGGATGACAGCGTTGATTTCTTGAGCAGTCAGTGCGTCCGGGTTATCGAGAACTTTTGTCATGAACTCTTCATCGGATTCATCGATTGTAGCAAGTTCATCTAAAAGATCAGAGCGCATTTGCTTACATTTTTCGAGCAAATCTGCAGGAATGTCTGTCTCTTCCCAATCTGCGCCGAGTGTCTCGTCGTGAAAATAGAGGGCTTTCATAGTTACTAAATCTACCATGCCTTTAAATTCTGCTTCTGCGCCAATTGGGCAGTGCACAGGAATTGCATTGGCATGAAGTTTTTCTTTCATCGTTGTGATCGCCTCAAAGAAGTCAGCACCCGTTCTGTCCATTTTGTTAACGAACGCAATACGAGGTACGCCATACTTATCAGCTTGACGCCATACTGTTTCTGATTGAGGCTCAACGCCTGAAACAGAACAAAATACAGCGACAGCACCATCTAAGACTCTTAAAGAACGCTCTACTTCGATTGTGAAGTCAACGTGCCCCGGAGTATCGATAATGTTGATCTTTGAATCTTTCCAATGAACTGTCGTAGCAGCAGATGTGATAGTGATACCACGTTCTTGCTCCTGTTCCATCCAGTCCATTGTCGCAGCGCCTTCGTGTACTTCGCCCATGCGGTGTACTCTGCCTGTATAATAAAGGATACGCTCTGTCGTTGTCGTTTTACCGGCATCGATATGGGCCATAATTCCGATATTACGCACATTTTTTAGAAGTTCACTTGTTGGTCTTGCCATGAATGTTTCCTTAAAGGTTAAAACTTATAGTGAGCAAAAGCTTTATTAGCTTCAGCCATTCTATGCGTATCGTCTTTTTTCTTAATTGTTGTACCTTGGTTTGTAAAGCAATCAGAAAGTTCAGTAGCAAGTCCGTCAATCATTGAACGACCTGTTTTATTGCGCGCGTGCGTGATAATCCAGTTCATAGCCATTGAGTTGCGGCGGTTTGCCGGGATCTCGATAGGTACTTGGTAAGTCGCTCCACCGATGCGGCGTGATTTTACTTCAAGCGCAGGTTTTGCGTTCTCCAAAGCTTGCTCAAAAGCCTCCAAGGCATTTTCAGCTTTGACTTTTTGAGCAAATTTTTCGAGTGCGCCGTAAACAATGCGACGTGATGTTGACTTTTTGCCGCCCATCATCACTTTATTAATAAATTTTGCAAGAAGTTGGCTGCCGTATATCGGATCAGGTTCAATTTCTCTAATTTCTGCTCTATGTCTTCTTGACATGGTTTCCTCATCAATAAATAAATAATCTATTTTAATTCGTAAGGTTAAACCGAAATCGTTTCACCTGATTCAAAATGAATTGAATCTGTGCGTGATTTACGTTTTAAAAATTAAAAACGTGAATCACGAACCACAATACTTAAGATTTATAGTATCCTAGTGTTACTTTTTAGGACGTTTTGCCCCATATTTCGATCTACTTTGTTTACGGTTTTGTACAGCCGCACAGTCCAATGCTCCACGCACGATATGGTATCTAACACCAGGTAAGTCTTTGATACGACCACCACGGACTAGTACAATACTGTGTTCTTGCAGGTTATGGCCTTCACCACCGATATAGGCAATGACTTCCTGACCTGTTGAAAGACGTACCCAAGCTACTTTACGTAATGCTGAGTTTGGTTTTTTAGGCGTTTTTGTCTTAACTTGTAAGCAAACGCCACGGCGTTGTGGGCACTTTTTTAATGCTGGTGACTTGCTGCGCTTAATTTTAGCTCGGCGCGGTTCTCTGACAAGCTGGTTAATCGTTGGCATGTTTTAGCCTTCTCCTTAAAAATAATGACAATAAAATCTTTCCAACAAATGGAAGATATGGGATAAATATACTGAAAAATTACTTTTTTTGCAAAGGAAAGATTAAATTATATGAAACGAATTTCAATTATCGGAAGTACTGGATCGATTGGGGAAAATTCATTAAAGATCGCAAAACATTTAAAAGATGAATTAAAAGTAGTAGCTCTTGCTGCAAAATCAAATATTGATTTGTTAGAGGCTCAAGCTAAAGAATTTAAGCCTCTTCTCATTGGAGTGTATGATGAAGACAGAGCTTTGGAGTTAAAAAAAAGATTGCCACATATTGAAGTTGTCGGAGGAATAGAGGGTATTAAGGCTGCTGCTAGCTTAAGTGAGGCTGATTTTGTCGTTTCCGCAATGACCGGAACTTTGGGTTTAGTTCCAACAATTGCAGCAATTCATGCAGGTAAGGATGTAGGTTTAGCTAATAAGGAAGCTTTGGTTTCGGGGGGCGCTCTTGTAATGCGTCTTGTTAAAGAAAAAAATATAAGGTTGCTGCCAATAGATAGCGAGCATAGTGCTATTTTTCAATGTTTGAACGGCGAAAAAAAATCTGCTTTAAGGCGTTTGATTCTGACATCGTCTGGCGGACCGTTCAGGCTTTTTTCCAAGGAAGATTTGGTAAAAGCGACATTGGCAGAAGCCCTATGTCATCCGACATGGAAGATGGGGCCAAAAGTGACAATCGATTCTTCTACTTTAATGAATAAAGGACTTGAAGTCATTGAAGCGCATTATCTATTTGACGTACCAGTTGATAAAATCGACGTGGTGGTTCACCCGCAAAGTATCATTCATAGCATGGTCGAATTTGTGGACGGCTCGATTATTTCCCAAATGGGAGTTCCCTCCATGATCGTTCCTATTCAATACGCATTAACTTATCCTGAGAGAAGATCTGGACTTATGGAACCCTTTGACTTTGTTAAAAATAAGGAACTGCAATTTTTTGTCCCTGATTTGGACAAATTCCGCTGTTTAAAATTAGCCTACGATGCAGCGCGCTCCGGCGGAAGTTTCATGTGTTATATGAATGCTGCAAATGAAGTTTTGGTAAATCGCTTTTTAAATAAAGAGTTGTCATGGATTGAGATCGGACAGAAATTGGATGCTTTGATGAACAAGCACAAGAAGATTGAAATTGCGTCATTGGATGATGTTTTTCAAGTCGATGCGGAAGCTCGTCAAGAAGCTCAAGTGATTTAAGTAGCCTTAAAAAGAGTTGCAAGCTTTTTTTCAACTTAAAAGGACGACATAAAAATAAAAAGTTCTTTCTTGGGTAGAGGGAACAACAGGAACTTCAATCCAACTAGAAGTTTGCTTGACAGAGCCTTTATTCTTATGGCATACTCCGAAATTTATACTGTCTTAAATCAACCTTATAATAGGATCATTCGATGTACCTGATTTTTGCCATTTTAGCTTTAAGCTTTCTAATTTTCATTCACGAACTTGGTCATTACCTCATGGCAAAAAAAGTCGGAATGCGGGTTGAAACATTCGCGATCGGTTTTGGTAGACCTATTTTTTCCTGGAATTATCAAGGAGAAAAATGGCAGATCGGTTGGCTTTTGTTTGGGGGTTACGTAAAAATAGCAGGGACAGATACCGAAAACGGGGAAGATCCTTATCTTGTAAAAGACGGTTTTTTTGGAAAAGGTCCTTGGGATCGCATTAAGGTTGCCTTTATGGGTCCTTTCACAAACTTGGTTTTTGCATTTTTAGTCTTTGCTTTGCTTTTTGCAATGGGCGGCCGCGAGAAAAATTTTGCTGATTTTACAAGTAAAATTGGCTGGATCGATCCAAAATCCGAAATTTATAAAGCAGGTTTACGCCCGGGCGATGAGATCCTTTCGTATAACGGACAAGCCTATCAAGGGTCCAAAGATCATCTTTATGCCCCAATGACAAGCGCTTCATCTGAAATGGACGTCAGGGCATTAAAAGTAGATCCCGTCACAGGAGAAAAAACGCCTTTAGATCTTAAAATAAAGGCCTACAGACACCCTCAAGCACTTGAAAAAGGCGTTTTGACCACAGGAATTTTAAACCCTGCAAGCTATGTCATTTATGAAAAACTTAGCGACGGATCCTTTAACCCGCTTCCAGAAGGCTCACCCCTTAGCAACAGCGGGATTCAATATGGCGATAGAATCATTTCAGTGGATGGAGAAAGGGTTTTTTCACTTGTTGAAGTCAATCATATTTTAAATGAGGGACGAGCTCTTTTAACAATTCAGCGCGGTAATGAAATTAAAGAAATGCGCGTTCCGCGAGTTCTTATACAAGAGCTTAAACTGGACAGAAATTTTAGAGAAGAACTTACAGACTGGCAATATGAGGCAGGTTTAAACGGAAAGAAAATACAAGATCTTTATATGATTCCATTTGATTTATCAAATGATGCGGTCGTTCAAAATCAAGTGTCGTTTATTGACAGGGATAATGAAGAAGAAGCTTTTCCAAGCATTGCCTTCTCCGATCTGACAAAGACTCTTCTCCCTGGCGACAAAATCATCGCTGTCGATGCTCTACCAATAAGCCATGCGTCAGATCTGATGGCAAAACTTCAAGAAAACCGGTTGACGATCATTGTTCAAAGAAATACGGAAAAACCTAAAAAAATTCTTTGGAACGAAGGAAATGCTGCGTTTGATGAAGAAGTCAACCTTGCGGATCTCAAGAAATTAACAGATAGCATCGGAACCACTAAAACGCTAAAATCCGTAGGTTCGCTTTATTTATTAAATCCTATCGTGCCTAAGATGAGAAAGGACTTTTATTTAGCGTCTGAAAATCAAGCCTTAATTGCCAATCAAATGGAAAACCAAAAAAAGGCGATAGAAGCAATAGATGACCCTGAAAAACGGGCTCAAGCTTTAAGTTTTTTAGATATCCATGAAAAGCAACTTCTTCTTGGTCTTCCGAACGTTCAAGACCGAAAAGTTACTTATAATCCGGGACCGATAGAACTTTTTTCCACCGTATTCGATGAAATCTTTCGTACCCTTAAAGCTTTATTTACAGGCGCTTTAAACCCTAAATGGATCTCAGGCCCTGTCGGTATTGTTCAAGTGGTGCATGATAATTGGATGCTCGGCATCAAAGAAGCCCTCTTTTGGCTTGGTGCTATCAGCTTAAACCTTGGAGCATTAAATCTTTTACCTATTCCGATGTTAGATGGGGGAACCATTTTGATTTCCGCAATAGAATTGATCACAGGAAAAAGGCTCCATCCTAAGACTTTGGAAAAGATCATCATCCCATTTGCGGTCTTGTTGATTGGGTTCTTTATCTTTTTGACGTATAATGACCTAAGTCGTATATTTGGCGGCTTCTTCCGATAAGTCCAACTTAAGAGTTGCTACATCGTGCTACACCGGCGGTTGACACCGCCGGCTACCTATGTAAAATCGCTTCGTGATTATATGTCCAAAAAGCACCCCAGATATCCCTAACAAAATTAAAGACCTATTTTTTGCCGCATTCTAAACACATAGTGCCAAGCCAGGGGCATAATCGCGAAGCGATATTACACAGGTAGCCGGCGGTGTCAACCGCCGGTCATTAAAAATCAATGCTACTACGAAGTAGTAGCACTACTAGGACCGATGGCTGAAACCGTCCTAATAGCGTTAGAGATACCCCAAAAAATGTCTTAGCTTAAAATATGTCGTAAGCTGGCTGAAATGCGGGCTGACCCTTCGTTCCTGCAAAATTTAAATTTTGTTCCCTGTAGAGATCTAACATATCTTGCTCAAATTCTTCTGGCACCACATGCTCTATAAAGGAGAGTACAGGAGGCAACCTATCTTCTAATATGGTTCTACCTTTAACAGAAATAGCACGCGCTTCCATAACACCTACTATATCGGTATTACTGTTTCTCGATCTTTTTGTTTGCTTTTTTTAAGAGATTATGTTTTAACAGATTCTCAACAATTATGAGGAGTCTCGTTTGTCAAATTCAATAAATAATTTACAATATTTCTATCCTAATCTTCTTATCAGTCAGGGAAACACAGGCTGCAATCTTAAAACATTGCATGAGAAACTTTTAGCAAATGATTCAGAACTTTTAGCAAATGATTCAGAAATAGAACAAATAAAAAAAATATTTAAGGAAGTTATTGAGGTATATGAGTCATCACTTTGGACTTTTGAATCTTATAACCGAGAAATTAAAACATTCGGAATACAAATAAAAAGAATTTTATACCCGCAAAACTTGATATTTCCGAATGATATAATGAAAGTGATATTAAATAATTTAAACGTTAAAACTCTTTATAGATTATCTATAACTTCATGTATTAAAAAAGAGATCGTAGATCAAGAGATTAGGAAACGTGCCGAATTAATGAAGCCGAAGTGGAAAGATTTAGATTTTCAAATTGCTTGGAAATTTCATAAAAATTTACATCATTTTCAAAAATTATGTGGTATTCAAATAGGTATTGATCAACCTTTGGAATTTGTTGCTGAAAGATTAAAAATATTAACTGTCGATGATGTAATAAAAATTTTTTCAAAACGTACTATTTATTTGTATATTAAATATCTCAAATTCGATGCTATCCCTGCACAATTACAAATTAATTTTAAAGAAAGTGACAATGCAGTTAAAACAGCCACTAAATGGGGTAGTGTTAAAATTCTTAAGCTTTTGCAAAAAAGCAACGTAGTATTTTCTTCAGACCTAATGGGTATTGCAGCGCAGGAGGGTTATTTAAAGGTAGTTAAATTCCTGGAATCCATTGGAATGCTTATTGATGTCAAAGGATTTGGTGGTGTGAAACCTCTTGAATATGCCGTTGAGAGCAAAAACAATCATCAAGTAGTGGAATTTTTATTGGAGTGTGGAGCTAGACCTTTAAATAAAAAGAAATTTGATTTGTCAGAAGAATATAAAGATCTCATGTCCAGGTATCGAATCTATTTCGTAGCCGATGAAGCTAAAAGAAGAAATATAATTACTCATGCAAAGAAACTTGGAATAACTCCTGTGGATTATTTCCATAAGTATATTGCTGCACGATTAGGCACAAAAGATCCACAATTTTCCATGAAATTGGATCTCTTAACTATGCAAAAAATAATTGTAGTTGCAAGTAGACGTAATATGAGTCCTTCGGACTACATTTCTTCTTTGATAATTAAAGATGAAAATGATTACCCATTATTGTATGAAAATATTGATATACCGAAATGAATTCAAAATTTGGTATACATCGTGCTTGAACATAGCCTATACTTAATCTGAAGTGCAGGCACGTTCAAGCAAAAATTAACCAACTTCGCTGTCTTTAGGCATTTTAACTTTCCCACACCTGCATTTTAACGTCGCTCTGCTTTGGTTAAAATTTGGTATGGGCTAGGGTGTTAATTTTGTTATTAAGTTTCCTCTCTGTGATCTCTGTGGTAGTAATAAACACTATTTATTACTACCACAGAGGCCACAGAGATCACAGAGAGAGGAAACTTAATTATGTTATGTGATTTTTATAAAGAAAAAAACACATAAAATGAACACTCTATGGCTACAAAATGAGATAAAAAGGAGACAAAAAAGATGCTGACACAGGTGGCGAAGTGATATAACATAGTGCTACTACTTCGTAGTAGGATATGATTTTTAATGACCGGTGGTTGTCACCACCGGCTACCTATGTAAAATCGCTTCGTGATTATATGTCCAAAAAGCACCCCAGATATCCCTAACAAAATTAAAGACCTATTTTTTGCCGCATTCTAAACACATAGTGCCAAGCCAGGGGCATAATCGCGAAGCGATATTACACAGGTAGCCGGCGGTGTCAACCGCCGGTCATTAAAAATCAATGCTACTACGAAGTAGTAGCACTACTAGGACCGATGGCTGAAACCGTCCTAATAGCGTTAGAGATACCCCAAAAAATGTCTTAGCTTAAAATATGTCGTAAGCTGGCTGAAATGCGGGCTGACCCTTCGTTCCTGCAAAATTTAAATTTTGTTCCCTGTAGAGATCTAACATATCTTGCTCAAATTCTTCTGGCACCACATGCTCTATAAAGGAGAGTACAGGAGGCAACCTATCTTCTAATATGGTTCTACCTTTAACAGAAATAGCACGCGCTTCCATAACACCTACTATATCGGCATCGTTATTTTGACCCCTAATTCTTGTATGGAGATATTTGGCATTTTCAGCGCCGCCTCTATCTATATTTTCCTTACAAGCTCTAATTGCCATCAATCGTACATCCGAAATTTGGTTTTTCTCCGCAAGTTCTTTAGAAAAATGCATTTCAAGATAAGCTTGCATCATAGAGTAAATATACTCCTGATATGCGCTTCTTAAGTCTGAAGCGCTGACAGTCTTACCGCGTTCAGTCAGATCTTTTTGAATTCCTTCAAAATGAATATTAGCATGTTCAATCATCTTTGGAAGAAGCCCGATCTTTGCTTCATCGCCTATCCAAAATTCAGGGCCCCAAGGTAGGTAAATTCCATTACCGCCTGTGTAATTTCCTTGTTTATCATGTTTTTTTGTGCGATTTCCATATTGGAAGCATTTTTCTTTGCTAAAATGTTCTAGAAGTTCTTCTCCGAATTTTTGAGCGCCTTCCCATTTAGCATCTTTATAATCACCTTTACCGCGGTAAAAGCTTGAATCTTTTGAAAGGGTTATCCCAAGAAAGATTTGAGGATACTGTTTATTCAAGTCCATGATAGCAAAGCTTCTTTCGCCCTCTCCACCCAGATTCTCGCAATTTTGGAAATTGGTATAGTAGATACCGTTTGGAATAAAGGCATCTTTTATAGAAGCAAAATAATTATTTTCACAAGCCTGGCAAACAGCATGCATTTCTGGTGATATGAGAGTTTCTTTAGTGTCTTCAATAGTCGGGGATCCACCATAACAATTATTGACCTGTACTTTTATAGGGACTGTTTTATTTCCAATGTCTCCTAAAATTTGAGCGCTTGTGACGCCTTGTAATGAGGGATTGTTTCTAAATTCCTTATGATTGTCAAATATTCCACCACCTAATGCTGCAGAAACGTGTTTCATAACACCGCCCAAACTTGCAAGAGAGCCAAGCGCTGCTTTTGGATGTGTGTAGGCATAAAGGATTTTTCCTGGAAGTCCATGGTCTGAATAAATTGCTTGACCTGTTTTTTTACGAGATTCTTCCAAAATTTTTCTTCTTTTTTCACCGGCTGTCAAATCAGGATTTTGATTGATGGCATCTGCATCAATTTGCTTTAAGATTGTTGCTCCAAATTCTGTGTAAGCAGATAATGCTTTTGCCTCATTCCACATGGCAGATGAGAGGTGTGATATAAGTTTAACATATGGGCTATCGGGATTTTCTTTTACTGCTTGATAGGTAGATGAAAGGATGACTTCACGCAGGGCAGTTAAAATTTCGCGGTTATTTGACACCGGATCTATTGGATCTTTTTCTAATGCAGATTTCAGCCTATCAAAAGCTTTGCTATCTGCATCCAAGGTATTTTGCTGTGTGGCTTTTAGCTCGTTGACTAATTTTTCAATATCCTTATCACTCATCACCTCTTCAAGCTCTCCCCACAAACTTAACATTTTAGCTTTTAGAGTGAGAGCATCTGCAAAATCAGCACTTTTAAGATTTTGTTTCAATGCGTTAAGTATAGAGCGGTCCGGTTCTAATTCAGCTCTAAAAAAGGCATTTAAAACATGCCGCTCTAATTTTGTTTCCAAGGAATTTTTGAGCAAATCTTGATTTTCGTAGATGTTCGGGATTTTCACATCGTTAAATCTTGCATAAACGTCTCTACATGCAGTCAATTTATTTGTTTCTTCGCTGTCTTTCATTTTGCCAGCAGCATCGAAGAGATCATCTGTTTTTAAAACGGCATTTTTGATTAAATCTATTAGTTTATTAATTCCAAGTCCCCCATAAATTGCAAGCCCGAGAGCTATAATGAGAGGGGAGGCTAAAATAACTCCGGAACAAACGCCTACCTTGATTGCAGTGGATTTAGCTTTACCAATAATTTGTTTTTTAAAGGTATGTTTTTTTTCTTCAATTTTGTCAGTTTTTTGTCTTTGAATGATCTGATTTGCGCTTTGTTCTACTTTGCTTAAGACTTTTTTATCTTTTTCACTTAAAAGAACTGAAGATCCATTAACTAAAGCCCCTTCGTGTGAAAGAAGCAACTTGTGAGAGCTCTTATTTTCTTTTAAAGGCGTATTGGTAGCGATATGTGTTGAAAGTTTAATTATATTCGCTTGGAATTTTTGGTCGGTAGATTTAAGCTTTTCGAGATCAATTTTTTGCCCTTGATAGGTGACTTGGCGAATGCGGAATTTTCTATCGCCGATTTGAATTCTCCCTTGAGAAGATATTTTATTCAAGTTTGTGGGCGGAGTGTTTGTATGGGGATTAGATGAAGGTACAGGTTCCATTAAAACCTCAAATTAAATATTAATAGTATTATTATATATCTTAATTATATTTTAACATTTTAATTGATTAATTGTATATGTTTTACTATTAGTAATATTTAATACACGGGGTCAAAGCTTGATGCGAATGCCATAACAGCGACTTAAAAAATAGGTAATGATACCCCCCGGTAATTGTTTACATTTACTTTTAAGAGGTTATGTTTTAAGTTTTTTTTTTACATTTAGGAGGGCAACTTATGTCAAGTTTAATAGGTAATATACAACATTCCAATTCTCATCAAAAAATTCTATTCATCTCAACGGAAAATACCTTCCAGAATCTTGATAATTTACATAAGCGACTATTAGCAAATGATTCGCAATCAGAACAAATAAAAAAAATATTTGAAGAAGCTATTAAAGTATATGAGTCATCTCTTTGGTCTTTTCAATCATTTGATGCAACAATTAAAGAAATGCAAATAAAAATTGAAAGAATTTTGAATCCTCAAAATCCGAGGTTTTCGTACGATGTGATGGAATCGATTGCACTGCATTTGGACATTAAAACTCTTTACCGTTTATCTATAACTTCCCGTTTTGGAAAAGCAGTAGTTGATAAATCTATCATTGAATGTGCCAAATTAATTAAGGCACAATGGAAAAATTTAAATCTTCAAATTGCTTGGAAGGTCCATTACAATCTACATAAATTTCATAAATTTTGTTGTTGTGTATTAGATAATTTTAATCTATCTTTAAAATTCTTTCCTGAAAGGTTACAAAAATTAACTGCCGCTGAAGCGATAGAAATTTTTTCAAAAAAAACTAGTTACTCGTACATCCAACATCTAAAATTCGATGTTCTTTGTTCCAATGTACAAATTGATGAGAAAAAAAGCACCTTAGCAGTTTTTGAAGCAAGTCGTCAGGGGAGTGTTAAAATTCTTAAGCTTTTAAAAAAAAGCGGTGCAAAATTTTGTAGCTCAGCTCAAAAGGTTGATACTGATGAAAAACCCTCCAAATTTGTTCATATTGGGATTGCAGCATATATGGGTCATTTAAAGGCAGTTAAATACCTTGTATCTATTGGGATTTCTGTTGATCAATCCTGTGAGGCGTATACTCCTCTTAGACTGGCCTGTTGGCAGGACAGTGATTGTTCTGAAATGGTAGAATTATTATTGAAGTCCGGGGCCAAGCCTAAATATGATGAGAAATATAAAGCTCTTATGCTTAAGTATCAAATCTATTTTCAAGGGAGTGAAGAGGAAAGGCGTGAAATCATTGCTCGTGCAAACGAACTTAAAATAACCCCTGCTGAATATTACTTTAGCAGTAGGGCAAAAAAATTAAGTGACAAAAATCCGCTATATCCCATGGATTTTCAATTGGACTTAGCAACGAGTGAAAAAGTAATCGTAGTTGCAAGTGGCAGGGGGATGACCCCGTCAGATTATATATCATCTCTAATATTAAATGATTTAGGCTTTCCTCAGTTACCCTACTTTTAAGGCAACACGTAATGCTAAAGTAGTACACGCCTTTTTTACAGGATGCGCTTCGCCTGAAGGTACGCTTTGCTTAAGACTTTTTTATCTTTTTCACTTAAAAGAACTGAAGATCCATTAACTAAAGCCCCTTCGTGTGAAAGAAGCAACTTGTGAGAGCTCTTATTTTCTTTTAAAGGCGTATTGGTAGCGATATGTGTTGAAAGTTTAATTATATTCGCTTGGAATTTTTGGTCGGTAGATTTAAGCTTTTCGAGATCAATTTTTTGCCCTTGATAGGTGACTTGGCGAATGCGGAATTTTCTATCGCCGATTTGAATTCTCCCTTGAGAAGATATTTTATTCAAGTTTGTGGGCGGAGTGTTTGTATGGGGATTAGATGAAGGTACAGGTTCTATTAAAACCTCAAATTAAATATTAATAGTATTATTATTATCTTAATTATATTTTAATTGATTAATTGTATATGTTTTATTATTTTATAGTAATATTTAATACACGGGGTCAAAGTTTGATGCGTGCCGTAACAGCGACTTAAAAATAGATAATGATACTCCTCGGTAATATTTGTTTACCTTTACTTTTAAGAGATTATGTTTTAAGTTTTTTTTTTTACATTTAGAAGGGCAACTCATGTCAAGTATACCACATTCCAATTCTCATCAAAAAAACCGATTCATCTCAACGGAAAATACCTTCCAGAATCTTGATAATTTACATGACCGACTATTAGCAAACGATTCGCAATCAGAACAAATAAAAAAAATATTTGAAGAAGCTATTAAACTATATGAGTCATCTCTTTTGCCTTTTCAATCATTTGATACAAAAATTAAAGAAGTACAAATAAAAATTAACAGAATTTTATCCCCACAAAACTTGAGGTTATCAGGGGATGTGATGGGATTGATAGCGATCGATTTAGATATTAAAACTCTTTACCGTTTCTCTATAACTTCCCGTTTTGGAAAAGCACTAGTTGATAAACCTATCATTGAACGTGCCAAATTAATTAAGCCACAATGGAAAAGTTTAAATCCTCAAATTGCTTGGAGGGCCCATTCCAATTTACATAGATTTAAAAAATTTTGTTGTAGTGTATTAGATACTTTTAATCTATCTTTAAAATTCTTTCCTGAAAGGTTACAAAAATTAACTGCCGCTGAAGCGATAGAAATTTTTTCAAAAAAAACTAGTTACTCGTACATCCAACATCTAAAATTCGATGTTCTTTGTTCCAATGTACAAATCGATGAGAAAAAAAGCACCTTAGCAATTTTTGAAGCAAGTAGTCAGGGGAGTGTTAAAATTCTTAAGCTTTTAAAAAAAAGCGGCGCAAAATTTTATAGCTCACCTCACGAGTTTTATCCGTCTAAATTTCCCTCCACATTTGTTCATATTGGGATTGCAGCATATTTGGGTCGTTTAAAGGCAGTTAATTACCTTGTATCTATCGGAATTTCTGTTGATGAATCCTGGCTGAGTTTTACGCCTCTTGAACTGGCCTGTAGGCAGAAAGGTGATTGTTCTGAAATGGTGGAATTATTATTGAAGTCCGGGGCCAAACCTAGAAGATATGAATATCAAGCTCTTATGCTTAAGTATCAAATCTGTTTTCAAGCGAGTGAAAAGGAAAGACGAGAAATCATTGCTCGTGCAAACGAACTTAAAATAACCCCTGCTGAATATAGCTTTAACATTAGCGCAAAAAAAATAAATGACAAAAATCCGCTATATCCCATGGATTTTCAATTGGACTTAGCAACGAGAGAAAAAGTAATCGTAGCTGCAAGTTTCAGGAAGATGACCCCGTCAGATTATATATCTTCTATAATAATAAAGGATTTAGGCCATTCTGATTCACCTTTCTTTTAAGGCAAAATGAGCTGGATTAAACAATTAATTGCTAAAATCCAGCTCATGTATGAAACTTCTAAAAAAGAACCTTACTTATTGTTCTCATCGTCAATGATTTCAACTTCAGCTTCCTGAATGTCGTCATTGTTAGATGTTGATTCTTGATGAGCAGATCCTTGTGAATGACTTGCGGATTCATGTGATGACGGCTCTCCTTGGGCGCTAGCTCCTTGAGCCTTTGCCATAGCTTCACCGATATGCTGCATGTTAGCCTCAAGCGCTTCCTTTGCAGCTTTAATTTTAGCAATATCATTGCCTTCCAAAGCTTTTTTCACATCGTCAATTTTTGCTTGAACATCATCGACAATATCTTTTGGAAGTTTGTCTTTGTATTCAGCCAAAGCTTTTGTCGCTCTAAATGACAAAGTGTCCGCTTCGTTTTTGATTTCGACTTCATCACGCTTTTTCTTATCTTCTTCAGCATGAAGTTCTGCGTCTTTGACCATCTTCTGAATTTCTTCTTCTTTAAGTCCAGACTGTGCCTCAATACGAATTTTTTGTTCTTTTCCGCTTGAGAGATCTTTTGCAGAAACATGCAAAATACCATTTGCATCAATATCAAAGGCAACTTCAATTTGCGGCATACCTCTTGGAGATGGAGGAATGTCTGTCAGGTCAAAGCGACCAATTTCCTTGTTATCATTTGCCATCTTGCGCTCGCCTTGAAGAACGCGAATCGTCACTGCCGGCTGATTGTCTGCAGCTGTTGAGAAGATCTGTTTTTTCTGCGTTGGGATCGTAGTGTTACGCTCCACAAGCGGCGTCATCACTCCACCCATTGTCTCAATTCCAAGCGTTAGCGGAATAACATCCAACAAAAGAACATCTTTAACAGTCCCTTGTAAAACGCCCCCTTGGATGGCAGCGCCGATTGCGACAACTTCATCCGGATTTACGCCTTTATGGCCTTCTTTTCCAAAAATGGAAGTCACCATTTCTTGAACTGCCGGCATACGTGTCATACCACCGACCAAGATCACTTCGCCGATATCCTCCTTGTTAAAGCCTGCATCTTTCAAAGCTTTTAGGCAAGGCTCTCTTGTGCGCTCAATCAAGTTATGAGTTAAGTTCTCAAGTTTTGCGCGAGTAAGTGTGATGGCAAGGTGCTTGGGTCCAGACGCATCCATCGTAATAAATGGTTGATTGATCTCAGTTGAAGCAGTACCAGATAGTTCTATCTTTGCTTTTTCTGCCGCATCGCGAAGGCGCTGCAGAGCCATTTTGTCCGAATGGAGGTCAATGCCATGTTCTTTCTTGAACTCTTCTAAAAGCCATTTTAAGATCTCATTATCAAAGTCATCGCCGCCAAGATGAGTGTCTCCATTTGTAGAGAGTACTTCAAAGACGCCATCGCCGATTTCCAAGATGGAAATATCGAATGTTCCGCCGCCCAAGTCAAATACGGCAATTTTTTTGTCCACATTTGTTTTGTCAAGGCCATAAGCTAATGCTGCAGCTGTAGGTTCTGGGATAATACGCTTAACATCAAGACCTGCAATGCGTCCAGCGTCCTTTGTGGACTGGCGCTGGGAATCGTTAAAGTAGGCAGGAACTGTGATCACAGCCTCTGTGACTTTTTCCCCAAGATAAGCCTCTGCGGTTTCTTTCATCTTAACCAAAATGATCGCAGCAATTTCTTCTGGCGTCATCAGTTTGCCTTGAATATTGAACACAGCATCGCCGATCCCGTTCGCTTCCACTTTATAGGGGACTGTTTTAATTTCGGATAAAACTTCGGAATATTTGCGTCCAATAAAACGCTTTGAGGAACTGATCGTGTTTTCAGGATTCGTGACTGCTTGGCGTTTTGCTGGAATCCCTACAATTCTTTCTTCACCTTTAAAGGCAACGACAGATGGGGTTGTTCTTGAACCCTCAGATGATGGGATGACCTTTGGAACTCCGCCTTCCATGACGGCCACACAAGAGTTTGTGGTTCCAAGGTCGATTCCAATAATTTTTCCTTTTTTTTGACTTTCACTCATAGTCGTCTCTCCTTGATAATTAAAACTTTATTTTTCTTCTTGTACAGGTTTTGCTACTTTTACACGTGCAGGTCTAATGATTTTATCTCCCATTTTATAGCCTTTAATGCTCTCTTCGACAACAGTTCCGGATGGATAGTCGTTTGTCTCGATCATCTCTACGGCTTCATGGCTGTGAGGATTAAATTCTGTTCCTTGGGATTTAAAAGCAGTGACTCCCTGGTTTGCTAAAGCATCTTTAAATTGTTCCATAATCATTTTGAAACCAACTGCCCAATGCTTAATCTGATCAGACATTTGTTCTGTATAATTTAGGGCATTTTCCATGTGGTCGATAGGATTTAAAAAATCGACAATCACATTTTGGACTGCATATTGGATGAGCTCCTGCCTTTCTTTTTGAAGGCGCTTTCTCGTATTTTCCATTTCTGCTAAAAGACGTAAATACTTATCCTTGTATTCGCTTGCGTCGTTTTTGATTTGTTCGAGTTCAATATCTGTAATGGTTACATCCATTGGTTCCCGTTTTTCTTTAACATCAGATTCCTGTGTAGCATCTGCATTCATGTTATGACCATTTATGTTTTCTTCGTTTATGTTTTCTTCATCATTTGCTTTAGTTTCATCATTTGGCATTTTAATTCTCCTTACATCTGGTTTTCAAGCAGCATAAAATTTGAATGTCCGATTAAACGGTTTTCCGTTTTTTGTACATTCAAAGACTCGTGGCTTGGTTGTCTAAAGCTGATTTTATGTTTATAGATATTACGTGTCAGTGCGCGGCTGATAGCTTCGCTAAATTCTGTTAGGAGTTCAAATAATTCCCGGTAGGCAATCCTTGTAGGTCCAATAAGGCCGATCGCACCTACACTTTGTTGGTTGATATAGTATGGAGCTGCAATGACTGCGCAATCCATTGTCTCTTTGGTGTAGGGACTTAAATCATCTCCGAGCCAAAATCTTAAGCGGTTTTGCTTGGAACATTCTTTGAGAATAAGTCGCATGCTATGGACATTTTCAAAAAGGCTTAAAGAGTTTGCAAGAAGGTTTGTATCTTGAAAATCGGGGTAGGTAAGCAGTTTTGAAAAACCTGTCCGAATAATTTCTTTGTCGGTGTAATTGGTATACCCCACAATGTAGCGCACCATGAGTTCGTTATAAAATTTTAAAGCGATCTCTTCTTCATCCGCATCTAAATTTTCAAGGTTATTTCTTCCTGTCAGTCTAAAGTTGAAATAAGATTCGAGTCTTTTTGTCGAAAACGAGTTAAGCTTTTTGTGAGCGTGTAAAATTTCTGTCTGTACAGCGCCAAAATCCGTTATAATGACAGCCAAGTAGCGTAAGTGGTCTATTGGCACAAGCTTAATGTCCAGCACATAATCCTGATCAAAGCGTGGGGCGGACAAAAAGATAGGGGTATTTGAAATCTGGCTTAATTGGTTTGCTGCTGTGTGTAAAAAGTTGACAATCTCTTTTGTTTCTTCGTTTGCGATTTCGTTAAAATCCTTTCGCATTTCTAAAGAGGAAGGGAGTGATTTAAGAGATTCTTCGGCATAAAGTTTAAATCCTTTTTGAGTCGGGATTCTGCCGCCGGAGGTATGCGCTTGCGTTAAAAAACCTTCACTTTCAAGATGGGAAAAATAATTGCGAATGGTAGCTGAACTTAAAAGATCAAACCTTTCACTTCTTAATGTGTCAGAGCCTACAGCTTTTCCTGTTTTGATATAGTAATCAATAGCACCCATTAAAACCTGGTGCTTGCGATCTTGCTTACTATTTGGCTTACCTGTCAGTGTTTTTAAAGCTTTCATGGACTTTATTATAAAAAGGGAAGGAATAGGAGTCAAGAAATTTAGCACTCTTTTATCGCAAGTGCTGAAAAAATCTCGATCTCTTCTGAAATAAGAGACCTTTAAACAAAGGATCTTATCTAAAGGGAAGATTTTTTGTTTTCGCTTATGGATAACGTCAGGTAGTTTAATGCATTGACCCATTCTTTGAACATTTTATCTTGGCTTTCCAATAGATCGTGATAGATTTTATCAAAATCATCATCTTTTTTACTCGCTAAAAATTCATCGACCATTTGCCTCGCCTCTTCGTATTTTGCTTTAGCTTCAACAACATTTGTTCTCAATAAAGAATGTTTTAGGCGTACTTGTTGCCGATAGGCCAGGATTTTTTGTACCGCCAAACTTAAAACCGCAACACCTGTAGTGGCTTCCACTGCTATATGGAGAGCTGTGTGAGACGGCAAAATTTGCAGCATACTTTCCTGAAGGCCAGTTTTTGGATTTTCAATGACGGCAACTGGTTTTGGCGCTGCAATTTCTGGTCTTTTTGGAGGAAAATAATTTTTTCCAAAAAACAATGCGAGCAGTGGATCATTTCTTCCGATTTGCCTTAACCGGTTATTTCTTGAATTGACAAATGTCTCCAAGGCAAAAATAGCGGCGTAGGCTACTTTTCTTGAATCTGTGCTAAGAAGAAATGCTGCGCCTGCAACTTTTATAGAGAGCGTCAATAGACTCATGTTTGGTCCGCCGGAGAAAATGAGGCTTGCAGCTCCAAGTGTTTTGTGGATAGTTGTTGCATAGGCAATTGTTTGATCCAGTAGGAAAAATTGAGTAGATTTTTTTAGAATGGAAAGAGTGCGATTGATCAATAAATCAGCAATTTCTGGAGAGGCCTGATCAACAAAATAATTTTTTCTTTCAGTAACCGTATTTTGAGTTTTTAAAAGAATGGCTGATTCAAGCCATTTTACCCCTGAATTATCATAAAAAACACCAAAAGATTTTTTAGTCTCCGCAATCTTTTGTTCAATAATTGAAAGCTGTACTAAAAGCCTACCCGTGATATTCCCATAAAGACTAACCATCTGATTTTTTAACAATTTTACAAGCGGCGTTTTCATTTTTGTTTGTTTAAAATTTTCAAATCGTTCTTTTGTTTTTTTATCGATTTTGCAAATCAAAGGCAGGCTTAAAAAATAAGTTTGGGCAGGAGGTAAAAGAAGAAATAAGGCAGCTGTATTGATATAAGCTTCTATTTTTTTTGCAGTGAATGCGTTTAGTAGGAAAAGGGAAGTTATGAGGGTTCCATGAAAAAGGTAGGGAACAATGGAATCTGTTTCGTTTGAGTGTTGAGCTGCTACCCTTATTGGTTGATTGATAGGCATAACTCTTAAATCCTTTGGCCAGAAAATATCGCTTGCGGTGTAAAAAAAATGTGAGATTGCTCGGAAAATACTCGTGGTGGTTTCTCTGATCTTTTTCTGAAGCGCAGTCTGCATTATCTTGACTGATGAATTAGGAGTCTTGTCAAAAAAATAGTTAAAATTTATCAGCATATATATAACTTGTATTAGGGTTTATTATTTAACAAGATTATATATAGATCACCTTAAAGTCAATTTTAATTAATAATAAACTTACAAATAGAAAATTTTCAGTTTAAAATTTACATAAAATCTTTTAATAAAATAGGTAGAATGTCTACGACAGACGGAAACCATGACAACCCGTTTTTATAGACAAGTTTACCACTGATATTACACGCAATAATTGCTTTTTTATGGTGCTCTGGTATTTCTTCCAATAATTTCTTCTCGTATTTATTTTTAAGGGTTTCCGGGCAATAATTTAAAAAACATTTAAGTAAAGGATCGGTTGATTTTTTTTCCAAAGTAATCGTATCGAGATGGTCTAGTAATTGGTAGGTAAATTGGTTGATTCTGGATGAAATGCGCTCTGATATATCTGTCAGATATTGTCCTGTTTCTGCATGTGTCTTTAGGAGTAAATTTGCTTCTGAAAGACTAAACTCTCTTAATCTTTCTAAAATTTCAATAACCAAGGGTCCCTTTTCATCCAGGAATAATTTATCCCCCAAGGTTAATCCTGAAAGGACTTCAAAAGATGAACAGATTACTCCTGTTTTATTTGCGGAGCTATCTTTAATGATCAAGCAGCCAAGTTCTTCCAAAAAACGCCTTGCAGCTTGCGTTAAATAAAGATTTGCTCCCTCCACGATACCCTTTGAAGTAGGCTTTCCTGTTTCGTCGAGGAAATCTTCAATGTTTGTTTCATTTAAAGTCCGCGGTCTGCCTCCTGCAGGAATAAAAATGTCTGTCTTCGTCTTATGCAAATTGTGTCTTAATATATTGTTCATATCGCTTCCAGAAAGCCATTCTTCAACAACTGTTCCCTTGATTTTTTTTTGGAGAAGAGTCTGTTTTATAAGAGACGAGACTTTACGGGTTTTACTTTTATCAAGAAGGAATCCTTCGGGGTTTAACTTTTCTGCAGGGTAATGCGCAATTCCTTGGGCGTTGTGAAACAAGTCTACTAAAATTTTCAAATCAAGCCCTATTGGATCATAAATTGTTCCTGTCCCATCTGTCAGAGCAATCAATTTTGCGGTATTTGGATAATATCTAAAGAGGTTTGCTATTTGGTTGCCAGCAACATCGCCGTCTGGACCACCTGTCATTTTGATGGTAAATGCGGTTTTTTCAGGATTGATTCCCATATATTCAAGAAGTCTTACCATATAGACGTTGACTCCGAGGGAAGTAACGCCATATTCCTTATGATTAATTCCAGATTGTGGCTTGCTCGTAATAAAGGAGGAGCCTGGTTTGTAGTCATATTTTTTACTAATGTCAGCAATCCATTGGATCATGGAATCATGCATATTTTCATCCGGGCCCAAATAAAGATATTCAGGTTTTTTCCAATAATCCACGATATGTTTTGCGCGGATTTTTCCGTCGGAATCGCAATTGACAAGAGTTATTAAGCTTTCGATGTAGGAGCGTTGCGCTTGGTAGAGATACTCAAGGGTTTGTTCTTCCTTAAAAACATTCATTTTTCGCTGAATGTCCTCGTCACTTACACCGGAGAGTCTAAGTTCATTTGACAGGATCTGAGTCTCTGTTTCGATCCTGTCATAGGGTTTTAAGAAAATCACACCTTTAGCGCCACCCTCCGGGATATCCTTATTTTTTTTATGCTGTGTGTAACTTAAGTTGTAGCATTCGGTAAAAACATTATTCCTTTCTAGTTCCACAAGCTCTCTTTGTTGTGGATAGATAGTGCGTAAGCCCCCTCTTGCCAAATCCTTGAATCTGATATGGTATCCAAAAAAATGCAACCCTTTCATATAAAAGATAGCAAAAGGCTTTTCAGGGAATTTTTTTTCGCGCTCAAAAGGCATGTGATCCATGAATTCCGGATCCAACCTAAAAGAGAGCGCCGTAAAATTTGTGCGATAGAAATTAGTTTTTAAGGTGTAGTGAATCATATTCATCGCTTGAAAAAGAACGTTTTTTCTGCGTTTGTCGTTTTCTTCCTGACCTGTATCTAACTTATGTACTTTTTTGAGGAACTCTTCTCTTTTTTTTGAGTATTGATCATAATCAAATGATTTTGGGTTAAATTTCACATCAAAAACTTCGGTCATTTCAGCGGTTAGCTCAGGATGTCTACAAAGCGCTTCTTCGATATTGCCTACGTTATAAAGATGCGGATCCAAATGCACGAGGATCTGATGGATGAAATTGATCATGGATCGCAGCAAATTTCCTATATTTCCAGAAACTATGCCTTTATTAACAAGGCATTCATCGATTAGATCAAAGCTTGCAAAATATTTGAAAGTGCCAAGCTCCCTTAAAAAATCAGGAATATCTGTTGAGTCCCATGCAGCAAGCCCTGAACTGCCATGAAGACCGAGCATCATGACAAGCGTTGAATTTTTACTGTAGGGATTTAAGTATGTCGCATTGACGCGCTTCATGACAAGATTATGCCTATGAACTGTTCTTGCAAGCCTATATAAAAAATTATTCTTGGGTGTATGCTTCCATGCCATTACAATTTGCATGGAAGGTGCGTTTGTTTCTTCCCAATCTTCATTATAACGCACCTCATACTGACAGTTATCCCGCGTTTGTGAACGAAAAAACATATCGAGACTCAAAACAAGCCTTTCGATTGATAATGAGCGTAAAAATCTTGTATTCATACCGGAGATAAGCTTATCGAATTGCTCATCTGTCAGTTCCGGATTTCTATTTTGAACAAGCTCACGCAGTTCGTTTTTTGATTCGGAAGGGAAGGGATTTTCGATCGTTTCGATGGCTTCAGTAAAATAGATGATGGCAATTCTTAAATTTTTTCGCGATTCGGATGCTGGTGGCGCGCTATTGGATAGATATGTTTTATAATATTTGATCCCGTATAACGCATAGTTTTTGAGGATTTGGATATCAGCTTCTGCGCTATCGATGCAAAGAACAATAGCTGCTCTTTTTAAGTGAATGGTTGAAAAAAAGTCCTGTAAGTGAAATCCCATCAAACTATGGGTGATAAGCATCACGTAATCATGGCTGATCTCTTCAAAAAACTGAGGGGACATCGCATTTTGAAGCCACGTGTAATATTCTTGAAATTTGGATGTTTCTTGAGCGATTGCTAGCTGAAGCTGGTTTTTTGGGGATGCCATAAACTAAACCTACCTTATTCTATTGTATGTATAGTTTATTTTTTAATTCATGACAATTATTTACGGAGGAGACGAAGCGCGTTTAAGCCGACAAGTACTGTACCTCCCTCATGCATGATGACTGCAAGCCAGAGAGGAATAAATCCCAATAACGCAGGAAGGCTTGCTGTAATAATTGCAAGAATTGCAAGGGTTAGATTTTGGCGAACAATTTTTTTTGTTTGGTGCGCCTTTACAAAAAGCCAGTCCAGATATTCAATATTGTCATGCAAAAGAACGACGTCGCTTGCTTCAACAGCTGCCTCTGAGCCAAGCTTACCCATCGAAATTCCGACCGTCGCGCGAGCTAATGCTGGCGCATCATTTACACCGTCTCCAACCATTGCAAGCCCTTTTGTTTTTGAGAGATCAGCCACCAAGTCGAGTTTATTTTCAGGGGTTAAATCTGCATAGTAACGGTCAATTCCAAGTTCATTTGCAATCCGTTTTGCGCTTAAATCATGATCGCCGGTCAACATGACAACTTCAAGTTTTTGATGTTTTTTTAAGTCTTCGATCGATTTTTTCATATCGGGTCTTAAGTGATCCCGGAATGAAAAAAGATAAACATTTCCGCTATAGTTTAAAGCGGCTATAAGTTCGCCTTTTTTCATCAATTCTTCTGTTTTTTCAAGAAGCTGTATTGAAGAATTTTTTTCAAGTTTTGCTGCAATAAAAGAGGGTCTTCCAATAGAAACTTCTTTACCATCAATAAAACCGGTCAAGCCGTGACCTGGGATTTCAGCAAAATTTTGGACATCGAAGGCTTCCAAATTTAAACTTTTAGCATAAGTGATGAGGGCTTTTGCTACCGGGTGAACGGCATTTTTTTCAAGCGCATAGGCCGCTTTTATTGCGTCTTCAACAAAAGCGTTACCGTTTAAGGATTGCACCTTTAAGACCTGAAGATCGCCCGTTGTGACAGTCCCTGTTTTGTCGAGACCTAATATTTTGCATGTAGCAAGTGCATCTAACGTGATGCCGCCTTTGATTAAAATTCCACGCTTTGCACAAACGCTGACAGCGCTTAAGTATGCAATAGGGATTGCAATAATCAACGCGCATGGAGACGCTGCTATTAAAAAGCTTAAAGCGCGGTAAAGAGAGCCTTCAACTCCAAGAAATGGGATATTTAGCAAAAACGGAAGCGCGCTTGCAAAAATTGCAGCTAGCATAATAATTGATACGGCGTACTTACCGCTAAAATAGTCAAAGAAACGCTGTAATTTTGGTTTTGCATCTTGCGCTTCTGTGACAAGGTCGATGATTTTAGAGAGGGTTGAATCACTGCTTGTTTTGGTAATTTGTATTGTGAGAGCTCCCTCCAAGTTCTTAGCGCCAGCTGGTACTTCGTCATTTACTTTTTTTTCGACAGGAAAATTTTCTCCCGTTAAATAGCTTAAATTTACCGACGAAATCCCATTAATGACGATCCCATCTAAAGGAACTATTTGCGATGCCTTTACCAAAATGACTGCTCCTACAGGAATATCTATGACAGAACGTTCTATATGCGTTCCATCAACGTCTATGACGGTAGCTTTTGTGGGCGATAACTTATGTAAACTGCTAATTGAGCTCTTGGCTTTTGCTGTAACTGCATCTTCGATAGATCCTGAAAGCGCAAATAAAACAAGAAGAAGCCCCCCTTCCATGCCGCTGCCTATTAAGACAGAAGAAAAAGCTGCAAGCGTCATCAATATATCGATGTTGATATCAAATTCCTTTAGATCTTCTATGGATTCGATGAGGGCTGGAATTCCTGCAAAAAAATAAACACCGATCAAAAAAATGTGTGATAAGGGAAGAAGATTTGCATAAAAGGATAGAAAAAATGAGACTATTAAAAACAATAAAGCTAAGATGGAGCCTTTAAGGGTAAGGTTAGAGGCCCATTTCTTTGAAGAATCTGTCAAAAAAGGACTTCTGCTTTCTTCTTGCCCGAGGTAAAAAAAATCGTTGAAAAAAATCTGTTTTGGGCTTGTGTTCTCCATTAATTAATTCCGGCTTAAGGTTTCTATAAAAAAATAAACGGTTCCGAAGGTAGCTGCGATAAGCCCTATATTCCAAACAAGAGCGTGAATTAGGTCGTTTTGTTCATATTTGGCTGAAATTAAGGATGTGATGCCTACTACTCCAAGGCATCCAAAAATAGGACCGAGACGTGGAAAAAAGTAAAGGGTGAGAGCGCAAAAAGAGAAGGATAATAGGACTCCAAAAAAAGCACCGAAAGCTTGTTTTAGTGGATGTTCATGAACTCCAAGAGATAGGCCAAGCTCTTCTTCTAGCATCACGCGAAGAAGAATATCCTCATCAGACATCAAAACATCCATGACATCAGATAAAAGCTTACCTTGAAAGCCTTTTGCTGCGTAAAGAGCTGTTAATTCTTCCCTCTCCTGCAAGCGATTATGTTGGATTTCCCATTTTTCTTGTGCTGCTATGCGATGTAAGCGTTCAAGTCTTGCCCAACCAAGAATTGCGCTTCTTCCAACTCTCCATAAAATGAAACCGAGGAAGAAGCTTGCAAGGATTACAAGAATTTGTGCTTTTGGTAGATGTAATAAATGTAAAATCGTCCAAAAAAACAAAAAAATGACAGCTGTTTCTTTTGCGGCATCAGCTCCTGCAGAAATTGCTCCCGGTATCTCGGCTCCATGAATTTCAGAGGAGGCAATGACCCCTTTTGCGTAATTTTCCGTAACGTGCTTGATTGCTTCTTTTCCGTCAAAATGCGTGGGGAGTTTCTTTTCCATAACTTATTATCTCTTTTTTATCCTATGGTAGCAAATACCCATTAAAAAGGAAAAAGAATCCAATTAAATTAGCATAAGTGTTATAATGGAAATAACGGGAGGATAGGATTATGGCTGATACAACAGATATTGGCGGATCGTTTAGTCAAGTTGGCGGACCATCACAGATAGTTCCTTCAGGTTCAGTCACATCTACTAACGCCCCAAAAAAAACAGGTTATTCGAATAAAGATTCCATATCTGCTGCAGATCTAGCAGCATCCCTTGTCATGATGTGGACAATTAATGCTGAAAATCCGGTACTTTCAGCTCCAGTAGACCGAAAGGTTGGCTCTACAGGTTCTATAGACGGTTTTTCTGCTGTCATGAACTTAAGCAACAAATATCATGAAATATGCATGGAAATTTTAGATTCATGGTCTGCAAGCATCAAAAAAGTCGACGAAGAAGCAAAACAAGCTGAAAAAAGTCCCGCAAATCGGGCAAAAATTGAAGTAGAAAGGTCTCGGCGCCTTGGACTTGTTGAAAGCGTTAAATCCTATGCCGACCAATTGAAACTCGATAAAAATGACTCAATGCTTGGTTCTGTTACAAGCGCTCTTGTGATAACAGGCGCTTTTATTGGAGCTGCAGCTGGAGCTGTTGTCGATGTTGCAAGTACAACGCTTGTCGGTGTGACTCCCCAAATAAATTTTGCAGTTGATTTTACGACTAGAGGGTTAAGCGCAATCGGAGATGATTTTAGAGCGCAGCTTGGTTTGATCGGAGCGTGGGCTATGGGAACTTTGATCAATAATAGCACACTTGAAACAGTTGCTGGAAAAGGCGATAAGCCTATTAATGAAAAGATGCTTGCAGAAAAGTATGCAAGCAAAATTCTCAAGCTCTTAAATAGCGATCAACTCAATAATTTTATCATGGCTATGCTGATAAATAAGACAGAAAAAGGGCAACCTCTTTCAGAAAATCGAAAAATACAACTCTCTTCTGCTTTAAAAACAATTCTTTTAGCAAGTGCTTTAGCTGCCATTTATAAATCTTTGACAGGAAGAATTACAGCTCAGGAATTTTTAGGCTTGATCTCAAGAGATCCGGCAGATCCAAACAAAATGAAGCCGCAAGATGGCCTAGAAGCTCAACTTGTAGCCAGCATTCATGTTCAATTAGATGCGATGGATCCAGTAGATAGAGCAAAACTTCTCGATGCTCTTGCAACCTATATGGACACTGACAGGCAGCTTACCGCATTTTTCGATGTCGGCAAAGTCTTTGACAGCATCAATGAAACGCTTACAGCAAGCCCGGATACTTTCAAGACATAAGCGCTAAACAATAGATTGCTCTAGCTCCTCCTAAATAATAAACTTCTTGCATAAACTGGAATAGGAGAAAACGATTTGGTTTACGCTTCAATCTGATTGCAGGAATTCATAATTTTGAATCTCTTTAAACTTCCTATTTAAATTATTTGTTGAAAAAAGAAGAACCCCGAGGGGTTAAAATGCGTTTACGA
>JBEPVN010000018.1:0-27962 GCA_041691015.1 Parachlamydiaceae bacterium
CGGTGAAAACTGAGATTGGGAGAAGCCCCCTGCTTAAGCTGGGGGATTATTCACTCCCTCAGATCTTTGTTTAGCTCTGCGTTATATAAGGCCCTTCTCTCTCAGATCTCTTGGTCTCTGTGGTAGTAATAAATAGTGTTTATTACTACCACAGAGACCAAGAGAGATCTGGGGCCTTATAAGATCCCAAACATGGACTTTAGTTAAGACCGCTATAGCTTAGGGTAAGAACTTTTTCTTTTTCGCGTTTATTCTCAAATTGATAAGATTCATAAATAGTACCTGTACGACGGTGTAAAGAAGAATGAATATTTAAATCCGGTTCATAACTTTTTAGAGCTTCATTCAAGCTATTTTGTCTTGTATCTAAAGCAACACTTCTATTTAAGCGCATGCTGACGCACCACCCGGAATCTTTAGCTAATACATTTGGAGGTAAAAGTTCACTGTTATCTTTAATAAAATTAAATTTTAAGTGCAAATTATTTGCTTTTTCTGCGATTAGTTTTATATGTTCTTTATGGTTATAAGGGTTAATAGTACCCCCGATGAGTACATAATCAAATTCAAGACATTCATCCTTGACGGGCTGTATATTTTTTGTGAGTTTTTCAAAAAAATCAGGAACGTCTGCGCACGTATCAATATGCGCAACTATCCCAATTTTGCGAAGTACGTTAAAGGCAACAAAGCTTACGCAATCTGCCATATGCCAAGTAGCAATTACAGGTTTTGAGCTCTCTTTACTTGTAATCGCGTACCCTCCTTGTATGATTTCGTGTAAAATGTCAAAAGATTCATGGAAAAGAGGAGAAAATGCTTGAGGTTGCTGTGTGATAACTTTGCTAGAATGTCTGAGATAAATATATAACTCTGTTTCTGAAGCTTTAAAAAAAACGCAATCATGAAAAACACGTTCTTTTCGAATGAAATTTGTGACCAAGGTTTCTAAAATTCTTTTATGTGAGGATATTTTAAGATCGGACCATATTTTTTCAGCAATATCTGAAGAGCCGGTAAGTTCCATAAAACGTGTTTTTTGAATCGCAATATGAAAATCCATAACTTTTGCAGTAGAATCGCCGGCAATTCCACCAACTATTATGGAGTCTTCTTTTGTTGTTAATGAGGGATAAATGTCTAAAAATCTGGTCGCAAAATTTTGACTGAAAATGACGTGTGTTTGATTCATAAAATCCTTTTTATGTTTATCGCTATTTGGAAAGAAGCCAGTTTATTCCGTCTTGAAAAACGTGTGGAAGTGTCCCGTGTCCTTTGTGGCCAACGGATTTGCCGATAATAAGTTCCACATTTGGAGAACGGACACCCATTTCATAGGCTTTATTTGTAAGGTTATGGGTAAAATCAAAGCATTTTTCAGTGCTTACTCTAGAATCGTGATTTCCAATGTAAAAACGTAAATGCTTGTGTATCAGTTTATCACACAAACTATTTAAATCAAATGTTTTATAATTAAAACTTGAATGAAATTCATCCAAATGTTCAAGACTTGTCAAAGGAGCAAACCCTAATACTTTATTGATATGAACATTGATTGCGCTTAAGTGCACGGCAAAAAAAACTCCCCTTGATAACCCGGCTATGCTTATATGATTTTTATCGATGATTTTTTCTTCAATTAGCCGGTTGATCTCATCTGAACATTCTTTTAAAAATGAGTAAAAAAAATCAGCATTTTTTTGAAGTGCTTTTGCTAAAAAAAGCATCGCGTCTTTTTTGTCAAATTCAGGACCATGAAACGGCAGGGTAAATGAAAAAACGCGGATTTTTTCCCCTTGAAGAAACTGTACAGGCTGATTGTAGGGATCCAAACTTAACGATTCTTCTTTGGAGAGGGCAAAATAAATTAACGCAGGAAGAGCTCCTTTGTCATAATCTGGACCTGTATAGCAGATGAGAGGGTGATTTGGTATAGTTTTGACTGGATTCATTCTGTGGATTTGTGAGCTGGCGCCGGGTGCGCTTTTTTATCGTGATGATGCTCTGATTGTCTGATGATTTCCTTCCAAAAGCTATAGGTTTCCATGAGTTCTTCATGAACAAGCGAGCGGATTTTTAGGAAATTTAAAGCCAAATTAAACTCCTTGTTGCGGACAAGTTTTGGGCGGGGGTGTCTTTTGCCAGAAATTGGAGTGAGCTTATATTGCATCGCTAAGATAAAGCTCATTGTGGAGCTAATACGTCTTGGAAAATGTGAAAAAGAAGAAGTTACAAAACCGCTGATCAGGGAGTTAGAGAGCGTCATAATGTCTCCAAGATGCGGCATCTCGTTTTTATCGAGGAACTTCGCTTTGACTTCATGTTCCAAAATCGGATAAAGAAGGCACGATGTTAAAACAGATCTGTCAAGGGGATATCTGCCGTTAAGATTTAGCTGATCTGCGCTTGCAAGGTATTGAAAGACAAGGTTTCCTTGTTTGCCTTCTAAAAAGTGTGTTAAGCAAGGGAAGAGATGCTCTAAAATGCCCGATTTTGTCATGAGATCAAAAAAGAGAGAGGAGGAGCCCGATTCAAGCATGCGTAGAATCTCTTCTAAAATACGGGCAGGAGAGCTTTTTGTGATCTCTTCCTTGCATGATAAAAGCGCAAGATCCACATCATCTGCAACTTTAAATCCAAATCTTGCTTGAAATTTTAAAAGTCGAATCATGCGGACAGGATCTTGTCTGAACCTGACTTTCGGCTCTCCGATAGTTTTTAAGATGCCATCCTTAATGTCTTTTAAACCATCGACATAATCGATGACAGAGTCATTTTCCGCATCATAATAAAGACCGTTGATTGTAAAATCCCGTCTTAAAACATCTTGTGCGGCAGTTCCCCATTGGTTATCATGGACGATCAGATCGTCATCGTTTTCCCCGGACCTGAACGTTGCGACCTCTAAAATTTTATGGCCAAATCGAATGTGCGCAAGACGAAATCTCTTGCCGATCAGGATGCAGCTTCTATTAAATAGTTGTTTGATTTCTTCTGGTTTTGCAGACGTTGAAATGTCATAGTCTTTTGGAACGCGTTTGACTAGAAGATCGCGGACGCTTCCTCCTACTAAATAAGCAGTATATCCTGCATCTCTTAATTTTTTTAAGACATAAAGGGCATCTTTATCGATGTATGAGGGGTCAATATTATGTTCACCCTGAAGGTGGATCTTTAGTTGCACTTAGTAAAATAACTCCTTGAAAATTCTTCTCATGAAAGAAGCTTTATTTTACTTGAGAACTTTTAAAAAAGTCAACGGTTTCTTATTTGTGAAAAATGAGCGTTATATGCTAAATTCCAGAAAGATATAAAGGAAAAAAATGGGTAAAGCAAAAAATTTAAAAATTTTTGGAACAGACGGCGTACGCGGTAAAGCAAATACAGCCCCGATGGAAATTGAGACGGTCTTAAGTTTGGGTAGGGCTGCTGGTCAAATGTTCAAAAGAGAAACTCAAAAGCCGCGTGTCGTTATCGGAAAAGATACGAGGCTTTCTTGTTATATGTATGAAAACGCCTTGATCTCCGGGCTTTGCTCCATGGGAGTGGATACTTTTATGTTGGGACCAATTCCAACGCCGGGAGTTGCTTTTATTACAAGAGCCTACAGGGCAGATGCAGGAATTGTCATTTCCGCATCCCACAATCCCTATTACGATAACGGCATTAAATTTTTTTCATCCGAGGGTTTTAAATTTTCTGATGCCTGGGAAA
Source organism: Parachlamydiaceae bacterium (assembly GCA_041691015.1). GTDB lineage: Bacteria > Chlamydiota > Chlamydiia > Chlamydiales > Parachlamydiaceae > JBBSJT01. Next base: position 3,715 of record JBEPVN010000018.1, read on the forward strand.
AAGAGATAGAAGCCTTGGTTGCAAAAAACGATTTTAAGGATTTTTTACCAAAAAGCGACGAGATCGGGAAAAATACAAAGATCAATGATGCAGACGGACGATACATCGAATTTATCAAGGCAACCTTCCCCAAAAAAAAATCGTTAAAAAATTTAAAAATCGCTCTTGATTGCGCAAACGGTGCCGGATACAAAGTAGCCCCTCTTGTTTTTAAAGAGCTCGACGCAGAAGTATTTCTCTATGGAGCCTCCCCAAACGGATTGAACATTAATCAATCTTGCGGCTCCCTGCATCCGGAAATGATTCAAAAAGCCGTAATAGACCATCAAGCAGATGTCGGCATTGCTCTTGATGGGGATGCAGACCGCGTCATCATGTTCGATGAAAATGCAAGAATTGTAGATGGAGATACTATGCTTGCCATTTGCGCAAAAGATATGATGCTAAAGGGCAAGCTTGTCAATAATCTTGTTGTCTCAACTGTCATGGCAAATTTTGGGTTTTTAAAGGCAATGAAAAGCTTAAATATCGAAGTGATCTCCTCGCAAGTCGGAGACCGTTATGTGATTCAGGATATGATCAAGCATGATGCCATATTGGGCGGAGAACAAAGCGGACATCTGATTTTTAGGGACCAGAATACGACAGGAGATGGTCTTGTTTGCGCGTTGCAGGTCTTAAGGATTATGGTTGAAACAGATTCCAAGCTCTCTGATTTGGCATCGATAATCGAGCATTACCCGCAAGTCTGCATTAACGTAAAAGTTGAATCAAAACCCGAGCTAAAAACACTTAAAAAAGTTCAAAAATCAATTAAAGACGTCGAAAAAGCTCTTAAGGACAAAGGAAGAGTACTTGTCCGCTATTCAGGAACAGAAAATATCTGCCGCGTGATGGTGGAGGGCGAGAACAAACATAAAGTTGACAGCATGGCAAAATCCATTGCCTCGGAAGTACAAAACGAAATCGGAATTAAATAGAGAATAATACTATGTGCGGAATTTTTGGCTACATTGGTCCTAAAAATGTTGTGAAAACAGTTTTGTCCGGTTTAAAAAAGTTAGAATACCGCGGATATGACTCTGCAGGCATTGCCGGAATTCATGAAGGTAAAATAGCTTATGCGAAGGAAGTCGGAAAGATTTCCGAGCTTGAAAGGGAAGTTTCAAGATCAGACCTTAAGCTGGATATCGGAGTTGCTCACACAAGATGGGCAACGCATGGGCGTCCGAGCAAAGTAAATGCCCATCCGCATTTTGACACAAAACATTCTCTTGCTATTGTCCACAATGGGATTATCGAAAACTATCAGTCTTTAAAGGATGCTTTAAAGGACAAAGGAATTGAATTTGTTTCTGATACGGATTCTGAAGTTGTAGCACAGCTTATTTCAAGTCTTTATCATGGAGATATTGTCAAAGCTGTTTTGGAAGCTGTTTCACTTTTGGAAGGCGCCTTTGCGATTGCTTTGATTCACGAAGATTACCCGGACCAAATCATAGCTTTTGCTCATGAAGCGCCGTTGATTATCGGAATTGGCGACGGAGAAGTGTTTCTTGCATCAGATACTCATTCATTTGCCTCACACACACGCGAGGTGATTTATCTTGTTGACAGGGAAGTCGCTTTACTAAAAATCGATGAATTGAAATTCTTTGATAAGGGCAATACGTGCATCGATAAGGAAGTTGAAAAATTGAGCAATTCCCTTCATGAGCACTCCAAAGGTGATTTTTCCCATTACACTCTAAAAGAGATTTTCGAGCAGCCCCAATCTGTAAAAAATGCGCTTTCCGGTAGATTGTTAGAGGAATATGGAACAGCTGTTTTTGAAGGCATTCATTTTGATGCGCATGAATTAAAAACAGTGCAACATATTTTAATTTTGGCATGCGGAACTTCCTGGCATGCGGGTTTTCTTGCGGCATATATGTTGGAAGATAAAGCAAGAATTCCTGTGCGCATTGAGATATCGTCTGAATTTCGCTATAAAAATCCTGTAATACCGGAGAACACCTTGGTGATTGCGATCAGCCAATCTGGTGAAACAGCAGATACAGTCGCTGCCGTCAAAGAATTAAAGGCAAAAGGGGCTAAAATTTTGAGTATTTGCAATGTGGAAAATTCAACATTGGCAAGGGAGTCCCATTCGACAATTTATTTGCATGCAGGGCCAGAAGTAGGTGTTTGTTCCACCAAGGCATTTACAAGCCAGGTAGTTGTTCTTAGCTTATTTACTTTAATGATGGCAAGAATGCGCCATATGGGTCTTGATGAGGGAATAGTGTTTTCAAATGCCATCAAAAAGCTGCCTGATCAGATTTCACAAGTACTCGAAATGTTCCCGCTTATTGAAACAATTGCAAAAAAATACGCTGGTTACGAAAACTTCTTTTTTTTGGGCAGAAATTATATGTACCCGACAAGTTTGGAGGGGGCCTTAAAGTTAAAAGAAATTTCCTATATCAACGCAAATGGTTATCCCGCAGGAGAAATGAAGCATGGACCGATTGCCTTGATCAATGAAAACTGCCCGACTGTTGCTTTGTGTGGAAATAAGACCACTTATGATAAACTTGTCAGCAACTTAAATGAAATTAAAGCGCGCCACGGTAAAATTATTGCGATTGCAGAAACGGGAGCTAAGGGTCTTGAAAAAATTGCCGATGATGTGATCTATATTCCACAAAATATTGATGAACTTCTCTCCGTGACTTCTTCTATTGTCACTCAAGGTCTTGCCTTTTATATTGCTAAAGAAAGAGGTACGGACATCGATCAGCCAAGAAATTTAGCAAAATCCGTCACCGTCGAATAAAGCTTGCACTTCTTTGGAGTAATTTGAGTTTGGTTCATGCGCAATTTCCTAATTGTGGTTTTTGCAAGATTATAGTAATATTTCATATTAACAAATGACAAATAATAGGGTTTTTAATGAAGCATAATGGCACGGTTTTTGGCGGCTCTCTTTTAGTTGCCGGAACGACAATTGGTGGAGGAATGCTTGCGCTTCCTGTTTTAACGAGTTTAGGCGGATTTTTGCCATCGCTCGTCATTTATTTTCTTTGCTGGGCTTTTATGGCGTGCACAGGTTTACTGTTTTTGGAAGTATCCTTATGGATGGGTCCTGACGCGAACATTATCACCATGGCAAAAAAGACACTCGGAATTCCGGGAAAAATTGCTGCCTGGGTACTTTATCTTTTCTTGTTTTACTGTTTGACTCTGGCCTATGTTGTCGGTTGTGGAGATTTGGTTTCAGAGAGCTTACCTCTCAATATACCAGAATGGGTCGGTTCTTTAATTTTTGTCGCTATTTTTGCTCCTTTTGTTTTTGCAGGAGCTAAAGCTGTTGGAAAATTAAATATTTATCTGGTCTTTTCCCTCGCGTTTTTTTATTTTGCTTTCGTACTCCTTGGGGTTAGCTTTGTTAAAACGGATTATTTAACTCATGTAAATTGGGGTGCCTCATTAAAAGCGCTTCCTATTGCATTTACGGCTTTTGCGTATCAAGGAATTATCCCGACGCTAACGTCCTACATGAATTATGATCATCAAAAAATAAAAAAAACAATTATTATCGGCAGTTTAATACCCCTTATCACTTATATTGTGTGGCAATGGCTGATCTTGGGGATAGTGCCGACTTTTGGTCCGCAAGGTCTTGCTGAAGCATTAGAAAATGGAGATAACGCAGTCCATCCCTTAAAATATTTTATTCAAAACCCTCTTGTATATCCTGTAGGACAGTGTTTTGCTTTTTTTGCGCTTCTGACATCGTTTTTGGGTGTAACACTTGGACTGCTTGACTTTTTGGCAGATGGTCTGCAACTCAAAAAAACAGCTGCTAACAGGTTTTTGATTTGCTGTATGATCTTCATACCGCCCCTGCTGATCGGCTTTAGCTATCCTGGGCTTTTTCTTCAGGCTCTTGATTTTGCAGGGGGTTTTGGTTGCTCACTTCTTTTGGGATTATTGCCAATTTTGATGGTCTGGCAGGGAAGGTATCGTCTTGGATTTAAATCCGCTTATTCCCTTCCTGGCGGTAAACCTGTGTTAATAGCTCTTTTAGGTTTTGTTTTGTTTGAACTTTGTATTGAAATCTCAAAACACATCTAACGTAAAAAACAAAAAAAGACTTTGTATGCTGTTTCATGATGACATACAAAGTCTCTTTAATATCCTAGAAAGAGTAATAATAGAGAGTGTCGCTTGCTCCTGCTGGGTAATAATAGTACGGGTATGAGTAGGTTGTGGTATTAACGTATGGATAGTAGCCTGAATTATAATTATAATAATTAGGGTAAGAATTATAATAATTAGGGTAAGAATTATAATAATAAGGGTAAGAGTCCCAACTACCACCCCATCCACCGCCCCAATTATTGTCAAAATTGTGATGATGATGGCCATGGTAATGCCCGCCTCCTCCATGATGGTGACCGCCGCCACCACCGTGGTGTCCTCCACCGTGACCGCCGCCGTGACCGCCCCCGTGACCGCCGCCTCCATGACCCCCTTTTGCAAAGGCATCATTAAAGCCAAACGATAAGAACACAAGCGAAAATATCATAAGAAATTTAAAAAGCTTATTTTTCATGTTATACATATTGCAATCCCTATCATTTTAAAAATGATTAATAATCAAAGCCACCCCTTTTAAAAGGGATGGCTTTAATCTGATTACCAGCTAAAATAAAGACCGCTTCCACCATCATCATAATAGTTGGAAGGATACGAATTATAATAGCCGGAATCATAATAAGGAGAATAATAGAGTCCGCCTCCATTATACAAGCCACCACCCCAACCGTAGCCGCCGTCATTCCAGTTGTTTCCATGACCCCAATCACCGTGATGATCGCCACCACCGTGACCCCAGCCGCCGTGACCGCCACCACCGTGACCGCCACCACCATGACCGCCACCACCATGGCCGCCACCACCACCGCCGTGAGCAATAAGGGTTGATTCATTAGCTGTTGATGCCGATAAATTGGTAAAAGTCATAGGCAAGACTGCAAAAGATAATACAATAACTAAACGAAATAAGTTCGGTTTAATGTTTTTCACAACAAACCCCCTGTTTAATCAATGAGCAAGAAAAATACACCAGTTTAAACTTCTTTAGATTATATGCATGAATCCTATCAAGGATTGTAATAATGGAAATTTAAAATTTTTGGCTTTCCACTTTTTATTTTCAGGAGATTAATCCCGAATAATAATCAGGAGAAGTTATTAAACTGGTGAGATAGTAACTTAAGTGTTACCTCCTTGTTTTACATCTTCATTATAAAACAAAGTGATAGTTATGTCAATAATACTATAAAAATAATTTTAATTTATTAATTGACATCAAATAAGGCGTTAATAAAGTTTTCAGAATCAAAATGCTCCAAATCTTCCATGCCTTCTCCAACGCCTATGAATTTGACCGGAATCCCAAGTTGTTTTTGGATGGATAAAACAATGCCACCCTTTGCAGTCCCGTCTAATTTTGTGAGAATGATGCCAGATATCGGGGTATATTGGTTAAAGATTTTTGCTTGCTCGATCGCATTTTGACCGGTTGTCGCATCAAGAACGAGCAAAGTCTCGTGAGGGCTATCCGGGATAAGTTTTTTGCAGGAGCGCTTAATTTTTTCAAGCTCCTGCATCAAATCGATTTTGGTGTGCAACCGTCCTGCTGTATCGATAATAATGACATCTGATTTTCTATTTATTCCTGCGTTAACAGCGTCAAAAACAACGGAGGATGGATCGCTTTTTGGCGTTCCTTTTACAATGTCGATATTGATTTTGTCAGCCCAGAGCTCAAGTTGATGAATGGCGCCTGCACGAAAAGTGTCTGCTGCGGCAACCAAGACTTTTTTGCCTTCGCTTTTAAATTTGTTCCCAAGTTTTGCAACAGATGTCGTTTTTCCGTTTCCGTTGACACCTACTATCAAAATAACAAGAGGGGAATTGGTTTTTAGATCGCTTGATTGGATATTTAAATCATTTAAGATTTCTTGTTTTAGAAAAGATATGATTTCTTCCGGCTTCATTTCGGGGTTCTTAACCAAATAATTTCTGACTTTTGAGGTAAGTTCTGTAGCTGTTTTGACCCCTAAATCAGCCTCATACAAAAGTTTTTCTAGCTCCTCCAATGTATCCTCGTTAATTTTTCCGCTAAAAAGGGAAGTAATTTTTGTTCCGAGAATTGAGCGCGTTTTACTTAAGGCTGTTTTAACTTTGGAGTAGCCTTTTTTTAGAAAATCGAAAACCATGAAAAAAATTCCTTGAAAATACTTAAAGTTAGTGTTAATTCTAACACATTGGAGTTTTAATGGACATACATGAATATCAAGCTAAAATTATTTTGAAAAAATATGGAGTGCCTGTCCCTGACTTTGTTGTTTTTTCTGATCTGGACGCATGCAAAAAAGCGATTTCTGATTTGGGACTTAATGAAGCGGTCATAAAAGTACAGATTCACGCAGGGGGGAGGGGAAAAGCCGGCGGCGTTAAAATTGCAAAATCAAAGCCTGAAATTTTGGAAAACGCCAAAAAGCTTTTGGGTCTTCGCATAATCAACAACCAAACAGGAAAAGAAGGAATTGTCGCAAACCAAGTTTTGATATCGCCTCTTGTAAATTACGTAAAAGAATTTTACCTTGGCGCAGTCATCGACAGGGAAAATGCAGAAGGCGTCCTGATAGCATCAAAAGAGGGGGGCGTCGATATTGAAGAAACAGCTCAAAATCATCCTGAAAAAATCCTTAAATTACCACTTCGTTTGGATGGACATCTTCGAAATTATGAACTGATCAAAATCGCAAAATTCATGGGTTGGACCGGAAAGACGTTTGAACAGGGTAAAAAGCTCATTTTAGCAGTGGCTAAAAGCTTTGTAGAGACAGATGCCTCGCTGCTTGAGATCAATCCTCTTGTTCAGACTATGGACGGGGATCTTTTAGCCTTGGATGCGAAGCTTAGCGTAGACGACAACGCACTTTACCGCCAAAAAGAGATTGCAACTTTTTATGATAAAACTCAAAGCTTGCCAAATGATGCTTTGGCAAAAGTTTATGATCTTGCCTACGTAGCTTTGGACGGCAAAATCGGTTGCATGGTCAATGGAGCAGGGCTTGCTATGGCAACGATGGACATTATCGAAATTTACGGCGGAACGCCCGCTAATTTTTTAGATGTCGGAGGCGGCGCAACGGAGGAAAAAGTTGCAGAGGGTTTCAAAATTATTCTTTCTGATAAAAATGTGAAGGCAATTCTTGTAAATATTTTTGGCGGAATTATGAATTGCGCGACTTTAGCTGCCGGGATAATGAAAGCTTCCGAGGTTGTGGATTTGAATGTGCCTCTTGTTGTACGCATGGAAGGGACCAATGTCGAGCTTGGAAAAAAAATGCTCGAAAATTCCGGATTAAATATTACCATAGCAGACGATTTGGCATCTGCCGCAGAAAAAGTTGTTGCGAGCATACGCTAAAAGGAAAATTTATGTCGATACTTGTGAACAAAAAGACGAAAGTGATCACTCAAGGGATCACAGGAAAAGCTGGCAGCTTTCATACCGAGCAATGCATTGCCTACGGCACGAATTTTGTTGGAGGCGTAACGCCCGGCAAAGGCGGACAGATTTTTCTTGGGCTTCCTATTTTTGACACCGTTGAAGAGGCAAAAGCTATAACAAATTGCGATGCGACAATGATCTTTGTTCCGGCTCCTTTTGCAAAAGATGCCATATTGGAAGCTGAAAGCGCAAAAATTCCTTTGATTGTTTGTATTACAGAAGGAATTCCGATCCGTGATATGCTGGAAGTCTCTCAAGTGATAAGGCAGAGCAAAACAAGTCGCTTGATCGGTCCAAATTGCCCAGGTGTAATCACTCCTCTAGAGTGCAAAATTGGCATTATGCCAGGTTACATTCACAAAAAAGGTCATATCGGGATTGTATCAAAATCTGGAACTTTAACATACGAGGCTGTCTACCAAACGACCAAATTAGGGCTTGGCCAATCAACCTGCGTTGGAATTGGAGGGGATCCATTAAATGGTACGGACTTTATTGACATCTTGAAAATGTTTGAAAATGACCCTGATACGCATGGAATCTTGATGATTGGAGAAATCGGCGGTAACTCTGAGGAAAAAGCGGCTCTTTGGATTAAAGAACATTGCAAAAAACCGGTCGCTGCTTTTATTGCAGGAGTCACAGCTCCAGAAGGAAGACGCATGGGCCATGCTGGAGCTATTATTTCAGGTGGCAAGGGAGGCGCTTTGGAAAAAATAGAAGCGTTAAAAAAAGCAGGTGTTCACATCGCTAAGAGTCCAGCTGTTATGGGTGAGACTATGCTTCATGCCCTTGTACAGCAAATCGTAAATCCCTGCATATAAAAAATGTCCGAACTATAGAGATAGAAATTGCTATTGACAGAGCCCTTTAAGATTGGCAAGATGAAGGATAAAAAAAATCTGTCATTTGAAGGACTATTATGATTAGAATACGCGGATTTATCCCGATCCATATTTACCCCATCTTTTGGATTTTAAGCTTTGCTATCGGCTTATTAAATAGCTCATCTATTTTTGAAATTTTTATATGGGTTGGTATTGTTTTTGTTTCCGTACTGATCCATGAGTATGGCCATGCTTTGACAGCTATTTTTTTTGGTCAGCATGCCCACATTGATTTATTAGGCTTTGGGGGGTTGACGCATAGGCATGGAAAAAAACTGAAAAAATGGCAAGATTTTTTGGTTGTTTTGAATGGACCTTTGTTTGGCTTTTTATTTTGCCTTGCATGTTATGGTCTTTATCAATTTATAGGTCCAAGCGAAAATGGAATCATCAGGTATATCCTGCAATCGACTATTCTAATTAACTTTATTTGGACGATCCTGAATCTGTTACCTATTCAGCCGCTCGATGGTGGCCATCTTTTAAATATTACTTTGGAAGGCGCTTTTGGTGTAAAAGGGTTGAAGATTTCTCTTTTTATCAGCATGATACTTGCAGCTGTCATGACTCTTATCGGATTTCTCTATCATCAAGTATTTCTCGGGGTCATTTTTTTTATGTTTGCTTTTGAAAATTACAGGCTTTTTCAAAACAGTTTGCCGCTTACTGATTTTGATCAAGATTCTGTTCTTCAGAATATGCTAAAAAGCGCAAAAAGGGAAGTTTCTATCGGAAATTTAGAAGGCGCTTTAAGCGAGCTTCAGGAAATACGCAGGGTTTCAAAACAGGGTGTAACTTACCAAACAGCTACTGTGTTGATGGCAGAAGTTTTAGAACAGCTTGGAAAATACAAGGAAGCTTATCAGGATCTTCTTCCCATCGCATCAAAGTTAAAGCCGGAATCCTATCCTTTTTTTCAAAAATTAGCATTTCACAGCGGGGAGTGGAAGTCAGCTGCAAAAGCCGGCGTCCAGGCTTATCAAACTTTTCCGTCTTATGAGATAGCCTTACTTAATGCTTTAAGTTATTCATTAATGAACGAAGAGACTGCTGCAATTGGTTGGCTAAAATGCGCAATACGCGATGGTTTGCCTAATATCCGAGCAATATTAACAAAGTCAGAGTTTGATAATATTAGAAATAGCAACGCCTTTAGAGACGTCCAGAACAAGACCGTCTAGACTTTAACTGCTCTAAAAGAGGATAAGCTTCAACCCTAAATGCTCTAAAAAGCTTGCGGCATTTTAGAGCAGTTAAAGTCTTAATTAGCTTCTAAAACCAGTGGGCGAGTCCGAGCTTAATTCCATAACCGCGCAGACCATGTTTCTCATGAGTCAAGCCTTCATTATAAGCTGCACCTAAATGTAGAGACCATTTTTCGTTTAAGTCTTTTTCAATCATCATAGCATAAGATGGGCCTTTTGAATTGCCTTTGACCTTACCTGAGCCTTTTATTTGAGTGACATCATCCAATTTTTCAATTTTGGTATGCGTTCTGCTCCATGAATATTGGATGCTTGCACAAACTCTTAGACCTTTAACAATCGTATAGGTTCCCTCTAGCGCAATGTAGGGTGCAAGTGAGCGAAATCTTTCGCGGAAATGAAATTTAGGTAAACCAGGTATCAACTCTAAATTAAGCGATGTTCTTAAATTTGTTAAGCTAAGTCCGACTGTTGGCGTTAGGCAAAAAGAATCGTTGATCGGAGTTACATGCCCAAGCCCAAGAGCGCCAGCAATTAATTCCCCGTGTCCTGAAGCATAAAGAATATCTGGCTTAATGCAAAAACCATAACCTTCTTTCAACATGACTGTTCCGTTTACTTTAAAACCGAACATATCTAATTTTTTTACTGTATGACCTGATTCTAAAACATCTAAATGAACATAGACAGGGCCGGCATCAACTTTCCCGCCGCACTGATCTGCAAAAGCAGAAAGGGGTAGGATTAAACTGATTAAAGAATACAGTATTTTTTTTATGTGCATATTGTTTGTCTCCTTTCAAAGGTTATAATAAGAAAGAGAATCATGAAGGAAATATGAATAAATGCCAAGTTTTTCTTAAGTTGTAACAAAAAAAATCTTTAAATTAAATTAAACAATTGAAAATAGGAGTTAATTTTGATATAAGGATGTTTATGAATAAAATAAGACATTTCTTTACTTTGCTAAAACCATGGCTTACTCCAAAATCGATTGGAATTGCCGTACTTTCCATCTTTATTCTTTTTGGCCTTTTGCATTGGTTTCGCGCAAAAACCAGGGAATCGATAAAAGAACATCTTTTTTTAGTAGCTGTTGACAATCGTTGGACTTCCCTTGATTTGCACGGTCAGGAAGGCTACATGCAGGGATTTGTTTCTGAATTAATTGAGCAGATCGCTAAAGATGAAGAAATTAAAATCCAGGTAATTACTGTTGGAGTCTCACAACTTTTTGATAACTTGGATAAACGTCATTATGATGCCGTCATTAATTCATTGTCTCCAGATGTGATCAATCAGGAAAAATATGTATTTTCAGAACCTTTTTATTTGACAGGACCTGTTTTAATAGTTCCTTTGCAATCAAAAGCGACAACGATTGCAGAATTGCATAACGTAGGAATTAAAACAGGATTTTCAGCAACGTTTATGGATTCAGGGCAGCCTTTAACGTCAACAATTCCGTTTTACAACATGAATGTTGCGTTATCAGAACTTATTGCGGGTAAAATAGATGGACTGATTATGGATAGTTTAGATGCATATGCTTACGTTCAAGGCTACTATGCAGACAAATTAAAAATTGTGACCCCTCCTTTAAATAAGGATGGTCTCCGCTTGATTACACTACATAAGTTTTTTGGGGAGCATTTAGTCAAAATATTTGATGCGGGCATTAAAAAGGCAAAAGAAGATAAAAGCTATGAAAAACTTTTGCAAAGGTGGGAGCTCATAGATCCAGAAATAGCCTTTGGCCATCCAAATTAATTTTTCTTGAATTAAGGTACATATTAAATTCTTCTGTTATTTTTTTTCGGTAACTACTAATATATGTTTTTAAAAAAAAGTTAACCAGAAAAAAAGGATTATTAATGTCTACTCTTGCCACACCCTTAGATACCCCGCATATTATCAAGGAATACAAAGACATCCGTATCGAACTGCCCAAAAATCCATTGGCTAAAAACTCCCTGAGAATTCTTCCAAAAGAACAAAAAGCCTATACCGAATGGTCGAATGAAGAAACTAGCGAGGTATTTTTAGCATTTAAGGAAATTGCCAATGTTTGGGAAGAAACAAAAACTGCAACGCAATATTTAGTTTATGGGAGACAAGTCATTAAAGAAAATTCTTTTAATTTTGAAGTCGTTCCTTATTATGAGACAAGTAATTTTTTGACAAGAATCTTGCAGCAAATTGTTGTTCTTTGGAAAATTACTTTTGGATCTTCGCAAGTTTCCAAAGAACATTTAAAAAATAAAGAAACTGCTTATAGGAAAGACTTTGAGGCACAAAAAAATTTGGCGGTAGAAGTTGTGGAACCTGCGGAAAATGTTCCTGGAAAAGATGCGTTTTGCAACGAGGCTGTCATTAATAAACAATCAGTGTTAGAAGGGAAAAATGTTCGTGTTCTTTATAACTATGCGCCGATTGGTTTTGGGGGAGAAAGGCTTCATTTCCTGTTAATGCCAAAAAGACATGAAGCAGATTTCAATCTTTTGACAAATGATGAATATTCAGAAATTGATGATTTATCAAAAAAAATAATTAGCTATTTTTCTGAAAAGCGAAAGTTAGAAGAAGCGTATATTTTCCGAAAATTCGGAAAAGATGCCGGTCAAACAGTGGATCACGGGCATTTGCATGTTGTGTTAACATCAAGCAAAGTACAAAGTTTTATGGGGAAATTGTCTGTTTTTAAAAATATGCTGATAACACCATCACCACTTCCTGCAACGGAATTACAGGAAAAAGTGGAATCGCTTAGACTCGAACTCAAGCACATCAACGAGTAACAGATACCTAGAGTGCTCATTTTATGTGATTTTTATGAAGAAAAAAAAACATAAAATTAGCACCCTAAGTGATATCTAAACATTTAAGCTTACTGACTGAGAGCAATTCAAATTGGTGTAAACTTTTTTTTAGTTGACCTAAGTTAGAAAATAAGGCTAGTACAGCAAATCGTAAATCCTTACATATAAAAAATTATTTTAAATTCGAAGATTTCCGGTGGTTGTAACCACCGGCTACCTATGTAAAAACCACTTCGTGGTTAAATGTAACCAAACATCTAAGAGGCGATTTCACATAGCGAAATAATGTAAGGTTAGGGAATTGTTACCATAAACCGTTGAAAATAAGTATATAATGTCAAAAAAATTGCTTAGCTTAATGCATATGTGGTTACAACCACCGGAAATCAAAACAATTGGTTCACCACAACGTGGTGATACTTTAGCCTCTTTAGCCTTTCTAGTCTTTTGTAGCTCCATCGATATAAGTGTTATTTGGCGCCGGTATAGATACGACATCTATCGATCTCGCGAAATTCATTTTCAACTGTTTTATAGATCTTTTCATCGATAGGACAAGGCGATAACCCCCAGACTTCATCGCAATATTTTTTGATCGCGACATCGCCGGAAAATCTACCCATCCCTGAAATATTGAAAATAGCGCACTCAGCCCATTTTAGAGGCTCCTGGTAGAGATGTTCTACTTTATTTTGCGCTTTTATATAGCTATCAAAATCTTGTAAAAGAAAATATTGATCGGGCTCATTGCCATTTACTCCTTCGACTAAGCTTTTATAGAGATTAGTAAAGGCAGCATGTTCCTTATCATTAATTGCAAAGGTGTGATCGATCAAACTATTTAATGCTCTTTTTATTTTAGGATTATCATTTACTATGCTCTGAGGATGGTAAGATTGATTCATTTTCATTTTAGCTATTTCATCTGCTGTAGTTCCAAAACTAAATGGCCAGGCTCTATCGCCGATATCTTGTCTCATCTCAATATTTGCGCCATCCTCTGTCCCTATTGTAAGGGCACCGTTCATGGCAAGTTTCATATTACCAGTTCCGGAGGCTTCTGTGCCGGCTGTTGAAATCTGCTCGGATAATTCAGAGGCCGGAATAATGACTTCTGCTCTTGAAACATTGTAGTTTTCGATATAGATGACTTTGAGATGGTCTGAGAGTCTTTCATCGTTGTTGATTTTACGCGCTACGCTATAGATAAGTTCAATGATCTGTTTTGCAACTTCATAGCCGGCAGCTGCTTTTCCGGCAAATATGGATGTGCGTTTTAGCCTGCCATGGGAATGAGGGTTTTCCAAGATTTCCTGATACGTCATGATGACGTGCAGGATATTTAAAAGCTGTCTTTTGTATTCGTGCACACGCTTTATTTGCACATCAAAAAGAGAATCTATCGAAATGATTGGAGAGGGAGCATAGATAAATCCTGTATCATCCCTTAGTTTATTGTCCTGCGCTAAAAAATCAATTAAGCGATGTTTATTTCTTTGTTTGACGGAAATAAATTCTTCTTGCGATTCCAAGTCCGTTGCAAATTTTTCAAGCTTTCTAATTTCGGAAAAATCCTTGATCCACCCATCTCCAATACGCTTTGTGATGAATTTCCCAAGCTCCGGATTTGCTTCTAAAAGCCAACGTCTTTGCGTCACACCATTTGTGATATTCAAAAATTTATTCGGAAAAAAATCATTAAAATCTTTGAAGACATCGTTTTTTAAGATATTCGTATGAATTTCTGATACGCCATTAACCTTATGTGAGCCTACAATTGCAAGATTTGCCATTTTAACGACGCCGTCTTGTATGATTGACATGCGTCTGATTTTTTCTTCATCATTTGGGTATTTTGCGCGGACGGAATTGCAAAATTCCAAGTTCAGTCTTTCGATGATCTTAAATTGCCTTGGCAAAAGATAAAACATAAGGCCGAGATCCCAATGCTCCAACGCTTCGCTTAAGACTGTATGGTTCGTATATCCTGTGACTTGAATTGCCATATCCACTGCCATTTTCCATGGAAGATCATAATTGGAGGTCAAGATGCGGATCAGCTCCGGAATAATGAGCGATGGGTGTGTGTCGTTAATTTGAATACGCACCTTATCTGCAAATGCTCTAAAATTATTATGCCTTGCCAAATAATGCCTGATGATATCGTGAAGAGAGGCAGAAACTAGCAAATATTCCTGCTTAAGGCGTATTCTTTTTCCAAGTTCATGATGATCGCTTGGATAAAGAACATCTGTTAGAGTTGTATTCTCCGCTGCCTGATCAAGTTTTCCTGCGTTATAGCGTTGCAGCTGAAAATTTCTTGGAGATTCCTTAGTTGACCAAAGTCTTAGCGTGACGACAGAAAAACGATGTTCTTTTGAAAATCCAATGATAGGAATATCATAGGGCATTGCAGAAACTTCTTCAAAATCTTTCAAAAATAGAATTTCATCTCCATGAATATTTGTAGAGGCTGTTGTCTGACCTCCATATTTGACGCTTGTTTTTCTTAGATCGCGTCTAAATTCCCAAGGATTTTCATTCATAAGCCAGGTGTCTGGAGTTTCAACTTGCAGTCCATCCCAAAGCTGCTGTTCAAATATTCCATATTGGTAGCGTAGACCATAACCTTGCGCCGGATAGTTTTGAGTTGCAAGAGAATCTAAAAAACAGGAAGCAAGCCTTCCAAGGCCACCATTTCCAAGGCCGGGATCTGGCTCTCGTGACATAACATCTGAATAATTGCGGTTTAATTTTTGAAGGACTAAAAGCACCATTTCAGTAGAATTAAGATTGGCAATATTGCTGCAAAGAAGTCTTCCTGGAAGATATTCCATCGAAAGGTAATAGACCATGCGGCTGTCTTGTTTTTCATAGGTCTTATTACAAGAGAGCCAGTTGATCATGATTTCTTCTCGAAGAGCGTAGGATAGGGCCTTATAAAATTCCTGCGTGTTTGCCTCCTCTGATGTTCTTCCCATTGTCGTGATCAGATAATGCTTCGTTTTTGCAGCAAGCATTTCTGCTTGATAATCCAAATCCATATCCATTGTACGTCCTCATCTTTTAAGCTGAATATAACGTAAAAATATTTTTTTAATAGATAATTTTACCTTAAGTTGTTATGGTTGATTTTTTTAAAAGAGACTAAGATGGTATTTGCTTTTTTTAAACGCATCCGAATTTTTCAAAAAGTAGCTATCGGGATTTTTCTTTTTTTTATGGGATTAATGGCACTTGTTTTAGTCGTTGCATTGAAAAAAACATCAGGCTCTACAGGTCTTGATATGTCAAAAGTCCAGCTCATGCGGGCAAAAGCTTTTCATGCAGTGAAAAATGAGGCGCCTTGAGCCTGCTTCTTACTATGCTTCCTATTTATATTTTTGGTAATTTGCACTGTCTTGGGATGTGTGGTCCTCTTGCTATGATGCTTGGCAAGCATAAGTTCCGACTTTTTTATTTTTTAGGTAGGCTTGTCTCTTATACGATTGCGGGAACAATTGCCGGATCACTTGCAGAGGTATTAAATGTAGTACTAAAAGAATTCCATATTCAAACCATTACTTCGTTTGTATTTGGTTTTGTTTTTATTACTACCGGTTTTTCAAGTATTTTTTCGATGAATTTAGTTAGGTCTTTAAAATTTAATAGGTTGATTAATAAAAAATTAGCAAATATCACGCATTATTTATCGCATTTAATGCTTCAGGACAAAGCTCTATCCACCTTTTTATTCGGTTTTTTTACTGTCATGCTCCCTTGCGGCCAAACATTGCTTGTTTTTTCAGCCTGCGCACTCTCTGGTAGTTTTTTTACGGGGATGATTAATGGATTTAGCTTTGCTCTTTTAACTTCCCCCTCCCTTTTTTTGAGTATGCAAGCAGATAGTTTTCTGTTCAAATTTAAAAAATATTACCATCATTTGATCGGTATTTCCGCGATTTCCGTGGGATTGATTAGTTTATGCAGAGGTTTTGCAGATCTTGACCTTATCGATCATTTAAGCTTAAACCTTGGGTTTTCTGAGCTTTTTCACCTTGTTATTTATTAATTTATAAATTAAATTAAAATAATTGTTTATAAATGTAATTATAGATTATTATTATATATAGGATTTGCTTTTAATAATTAAACTATAGGTTATTTATGCGTATAGAAGATTATAAAGATATTACGGGAAATCTTTCCTCTATCAAAGACGTAAATGTCGGCAAAATGAAAAATGCCTCAAAAGAGCTTACTTTAAAAGATATCGTAGAGTTTAGAGCTAATACCTCCTCTAGCGGAAGAATGTGGTCTTCAATTAAATTAATGTCTGAGGGTAAAGGAGTTGTTACTAATCAATCGATAAAAGATATGATTCATAATCTTCCAACAGATAAAGCAGATACTATATTTCAGCATTATAATGAATTTATAAAATTGGTTGAAGGTAATTCTTTAAATAAGTTGAATGACAGTATACGAAACAATCAATTTCAAGCAGGTGAAGAGCATTCCATTAAAGTTGACAAACTCGTTGCGCGTTTTGAAGCTAAAGTGGGGGATATCTTTAGAACAAGTTTTGATGCAAAAGCTAAGGAAATAGAAGGCTTAAGAGAAAAACCTATAGACCAGATTATGGAAAATGATAAGTTTAAAGATAAACTGAAAGAATTTTTGCTGAAAGAAAAAAAAGGAGGCGATGATTCTTTGGACGTGAATTTTGAACAAATTGGAGCGGACGGTTCTATAAAAGACCGAGAAAAACTTTTTAAAGCTCCTGATGCAGAAGGTGTCCTAGTTTCAATATTTGTCGATTTTCTTAAAGGTGATATCCAAGACAAAAAAATAGAAGTTGAAAAGGGTAAAGAATTTGATAAAGCTGTAGAAGAATTAAAAACAGGTGGAAAATCATTTGATACGATGATTTCATCCGATGCATTAAAACCTGAGCTGCAAAATTTTTTAAGTGCTCTAAAAAAAGACCCGAATTCTGTAGGGATACTTGATGTTACTAAAATAAATGATAAAGGTGAAATCCTTGATCGTAAAAATCTTTTTGCAGATAGTGATCATGAAGAACTTTTTGTACAATTATTTTTAGATCACTTAGAAATTAAGGAACAAGAACCAGATGTCCTTAATTACTTGACTTACTTAAAAATTCAATTAGGTGATCTATCGGATGATGAATTATCAAATCTTGGTGAATTTGTGGATATCCAGCAGCTTGAGCAATCAGAAAAACCTGCATTAAACATGATAATAGATGAAGCTAAATTCAAGATGGCTTTTGCTGATTTTAAAGCAGAAGAAATGGAAGATGGATTTATTCCTCAAGCAGACATGAAAACTGTTCTTGAACCGGCTGTGAAAAAAGAAAATGAAATTGAGGAGATGAGTCCAAAAGAATTGCGCGTATGGATTGGTAACTCTAATAATTTAGCAAAAATAAATACATTAATAGATGATCATGCAGACAACATTTCATCTGGCCCAAGGATTATTCAAGATTTACTAATGAATGTAGCAGAAGGTAATAATAAAGCGGGCTCAGATAAGGCAAATCTTAAAGCACAATTACGAGATGAGACATTAGGCACTCTTTTAGATTCTTTTGAGGCTAGGAAAAATGGCGGCTTTATTGATCCTGAAAACGATACATTATCATATACTCTTCTTCCACTCATACAAAAAGCCTTAAATGAACATGTGACAGAAATTTTGAACAGTAAGGATAAAAATAAAATTGCATTAGTACAAGAATTATTTGTTGCCGCCAAAAACCAATAGTACAAATTAAGGCTCTAATTGCTCTAAAACGATCTAGGCGCTGAAAATATATGAGGCCCTAGCTTTAAGGTGGCGCGAAGTGCCATTTTTCGTGTTAAAATCTTTTAATTTTTACCCAATTAATTATTAATCTAAAATTTGGATTTTAGATTAATGAATTGCATTTCCCTTCCAAAAACATTAAAAAAAAATAATGAAACCGAAGGAGGAAAATGTTAAGTCATATTCACGTAAATCAAAATTCAACAGAAAATATCCTTGTTGTCCATGGTAACAAGATTGATTTGAAAGCCGGCAAAGAAGCAATTGCCAGAATCAACGCAATCTATGACTGGAGCCATGATAACGAGGAAATTTTTGCTATTTTCGAAAATAATCCGCGCTATTGCTTATTTGCAAAAAATGAAAAGGATCTTGTAGGATATGCTGTTTTGAGGGATGATGGACCAGATTGCCACTACCATGTTTCCTGGATAGCTACCGATAAGACAGGCCATGGTATCGGCCAAAAAATGATGCACAAAATCATTCATAAAAATAAAAAAGCCGGTAAAGCTATTTTAACATTGCATCATCAAAGAAATAATGAGAAAGTGAAAAAGTTTTATGAAAATATCGCAAGCTTTGAGTCGCTAAATTACAGTTGCGAAGATTGTGAGCTTACTATATGCCGCGTCACATATGAAATGTCACCTTAAGTTTGGAGACTTTAATGAATAGGGACTCTTTTGGTTTGAAGTTTATCCGTATAGTTTTTACTGCCGGAATATTTTTTTTGCTATGCATGCTTTATTGGTCTTCCAATCTTCTTGAGCAGGATATGTTGGGGGTAAAAGCAAATCTTGAAAATATCGAGCTTAAACTAAAGGGTCTACAAGGCGGTGTCGTTTCTGTACAACCATCAGAAAGTAAACAGGAACCAGCACTTTTAGACTTAAGCCCAAGAAAACATATTGATGAAAGCTTGCCAAATCTTTTAGAGAGCGATCCTTTTTACATTTCCATTCTTCCAAAAATGCTCGGAAGAAATTTTCTTCCCCACGGCAATATCAATGCGGCAGTCATTTCAAAACCAGAAAACCTGCATCCCTTTAGTCAATGGAGCGATGTCATTGACTGGACAAGTATGTGCAATGTGTCTGTTGCGACCGGAAAGTTTGGATTTTACGCGAGCTTTGCGCCGGATATGGCAATCAAAATGGAGCTTCGGGAAAATAAGGAAACAGGATTACCGGAATATTGGATCCACTTAAGAGACGGTGTATTTTTTGAGCCTCTAAGAAAAGATTATTTCTCAAGTGACATCAAGTTAGATTCTCATTTTTTAAAAAAGCATCAAGTCACCGCGCATGATTTTAAGTTTTATTTAGATGCAATCATGAACCCCTACGTTCAAGAAGGGGGCGCTATTGCACTAAGATCTTATCTAATGGATATAGAAGAATTAAAAGTGATCGATGACTTAACTTTTGTCGTAAGATGGAAAGTAGAGCCTTTTAAAGAAGAGAGCGGCACAATCGTAAAAAGACCAAAATATATCGCAAAGCTTTGGACAGGGGCTCTAAAGCCACTTGCTTCTTTTGTTTACCAATATTTTCCGGACGGTAAAAAAATTGTGGAAGAGGATCAAGCCCCCGATTTTTACCGCACAAACACAATTTGGGCCCAAAACTTTTCGCGTCATTTTGCAAAAAATATCATCGTAAGCTGCGGTCCTTGGATTTTTGATGGCATGACAGAAAGACAAATCCAATTTAAGCGAAATCCTAATTTTCATAACCCATATGCTGCTTTGACAGACACCAAAGTTTTTGAATTTAAACAGTCGATTGAGAGCATGTGGCAGGATTTCAAAAGCAATAACTTGGATTCTTACGGAATTTCTCCAGACCAACTCATCGAATATGAAAACTTCATAAAATCAGATCAATATGCAAGCCAAAAAGCAAAAGGCGATGGCATAGAACGTTTGGATTATGTCTCGAGGCGTTATGTGAATATCCAGTGGAATGAGGCAAGGCCTTTTTTTAATAACAAAAAAGTGCGCCAGGCATTAACAATGGCAATAGATCGCAAAAGAATCATCAAACAAAACCTAAACGGAATGGGCGTTGAAATTAACGGTCCATTTTTTAGATATTCAAAAGCATACGATGAATCAATAAAACCCTGGCCGTTTGATCCGCATATGGCAAAGATGCTTCTTGAAGAGCAAGGCTGGTATGATAGCGATGGAGATGGAATCATCGATAAGGAAATAGACGGCAATCGTATTCCGTTTAGATTTTATCTCACATACTATGTTAAAAACGCGCTTGGTAAAGCCATTTCAGAATATATCGCTACAGCTTTAAAAGAAGTCGGGATTGATTGCAGGCTAAACGGAGTTGACATAGCGGATCTCTCAGCTGCCTTTGAAGATAAGAATTTTGATGCTCTTTTCTTTATTTGGGGTCTTGGAAGCCCGCCAGAAGACCCAGAGCAGCTATGGCTCTCTTCACTTGGAAAGATAAAAGGCTCATCAAACGCTGTCGGATTTGCAAATGCAGAAGCTGACGAAATCATCAATAAGCTCAAAATGGAATATGATGAAAAGGAGCGGATCAAACTTTACCACAGATTTGATGCAATCATTCATGATGAAGCCCCTTATACGTTTTTGTATACGCCAAAATCAACGCTTTTATACAGATCCTACCTGCAAAATGTCTTTATACCGGCAGATAGACAGGATATATTGCCGGGAGCTGACGTTCAGGAACCAGACAGCACCGTCTATTGGATAAAAAAACAAGATGTTTAATTATTTGTTAAGACGCTTAATTTTACTGCCGATTACCTTGTTTTTTATTATTTTAGTTAATTTCGTCATTATCAATATGGCTCCAGGAGACCCTACAACTGTGACTGAAGTCTCATCAGATGGCGCCGGCAGGCGCGATGACCGCGGGAGTGCTTTTTCAAACGATGATAGATATTTGCAATTTCGTGAATATTATGGACTTACTCTCCCGATACTTTTTAATAATTGGCCTTCAATTACTTTTGAGGAAGTAAACTTAGAATTATGGCGCTTATATACTCGCAAGGAGAATCCAGATTCCAAAGAAGAATTAACTTTTAAGGAATATGATCATTTGCGTATTTTATTTGGGGATCAGGCGCGCTTTGTTATGAAAGATCTTTTAAAGATCATCCAAGAGAAAAGCGAGCCCTTGGATATCAGAAAGCTTGCCGTCCGTTTTTTTATCCGGGGAGGCAGCAGACAAGCCTATCTTGGGGCCGATTTAACGGAGAATCAAAAATCTTATAATAAAAAAATCGGAAAAGATAATGATTTTTTAAGCCATCTGCTTTTTTTAAAGGCAGATACGGAAGAGCAAATGGATGAAAAAGTAAAAGGGATCACTGCTTGGTATGATGAAAACAAAGTCCTATATGATTTTGAGCCTGATTTTAAGAAAAAAGTAGAAATTTTTTTCTTTGAAACAAGATTTTTTAAATACATGAGCCGCGTTTTGACTTTGGATTTTGGAACATTGAGAAATGATCCTAATAAAACTGTTATTTCAGAGGTAACAAAACGCTTTAAATATTCTTTAACCCTATCTGTCATGCCTATGGCAATTACTTTCGTTTTGTGTCAAATATTTGGCTTTATGATGGCTTTTAAGCAAAATCAGATTCCCGATCTCATTTTAAACATATTTTTTCTTATTCTGTTTGCAATTCCTGTGTTTGTGGTAGCTCCATTTTTAATTGAAAAAGTGGCTCTCCATGGTAAATTTCTGTTTACAGATATTCCTATTCCCTATACCGGCTTTACAAGTCCGGACAGCATCTACAACAATTTAAGTTCTTTAGGGCGCTTTTTTGATGTCGCAAAACATATTTTTTTACCGATCATAGCAATCATGTATGGAAGTTTGGCGCTTCAATCAAGGCTTTCAAGAACGGCGGTTTTGGAAGTCATGCGACAAGATTATGTCAGGACAGCATGGGCAAAAGGAGCATCCCCCCTTGCTGTGATGATAAAACACATCGGAAGAAACGCGTCCATTACAATTGTAACATCCCTTGCCGGATCCCTCGGAGTTATTTTAGGGGGGTCTTTAATTGTGGAGACTTTGTTTGAGATCAATGGTTTTGGAAAATTTTTTTATGATGCCGTATTAAACCGCGATTATAACGTCATCATGTTTTCAGCAATTGCAGGATCAGTATTGACGCTGCTTGGCTACTTGGCAGCAGACATTGCGTACACATTGCTAGATCCACGCCTTACCCTGGAATAAGTGAATATGAGTATGACATACTTTCAGACAGTATATGCTAATTTTAAAAGGCGAAAGATTGCCTATTTTTCCCTGTGGGTTATCTATATTTTTTGCGTTGCGGGCATTTACGCACCGTTTTTAGCATCAAGCAAGCCTTTAATCGTCAATTATAACGCTACTTGGTATTTTCCTCTGTTTCGCTATCTTTTTTTTACTGGATTTTATACAAAGCCATTAGATTTATTTTTTAATTTGCTGATGTTTACATTTCCCTTAATGGTATTGACATGGGTCATTTTTAAAAAACAAAAAAAGCAATGCCTATTAATATTTGGGCTTTTATGTCTTCTTCAACTTGGCATATTCGGTTATTTTCTTATCTCAAAACAAAAAGATCCGGCAGAAGATCAAAAGCTCAATCAAATGAGGCAGGAGGCACTTATAAAAGGAAATAAAATGCCAAGCTTTGATTTTGATCTTCAGTATATGAATGATTACAAAAAATTAAATCTTGTTTTGAACAATTTGCATCTTAAACATCAGAATGATCGTCTCATGAAATCAAGTCTTCCGTATGCTGAAAATGCGATGCAAAACCTTATTGAAATGGCTGCAAGGGATAAGCGCGCGTTGCTTTTAAGAAATGGCGTTCCCTTGCAGGATATTCCAAAAAGGGAAGATTTACAAAAAAATGTTTTGAAGGAAATTCCGGATGAGTTAATTAGAGCAGAGACGCAAATTCCAACACTCTTTAATACACATGCGGAAAATAAACGTTTGGAGATCTTGAGCCTAAAAGAAGATCTTGCGATAAATCCGGAAAATCAGATGAAGTTGGCACGCCTAAAATATATTGAAGACAAGGATAAATGGCTCGCTCTTGAGAGCTCAAAAATTAAATACGAAGTCATGCCGCTTTTTCGCGATTTTCATTTTGAAGATGATGCCGGCGGAGAGCAAAGCTTAAATCGAATTTTGCCTTGGTGGGAGCTTAGCCGTACCAATAGAAAGGATTTAGGGGCGGCTCTTATTTTTGGTATAAGGGTTTCGTTGGTTGTAGGTATTCTTGCGGTTTTGTTGTCTCTTATCTTAGGCGTTCCAATAGGCGCTTATGCCGGGTATTATGGAGGCACTTTTGACATCATCGTAAGCCGCATGCTGGAAGTATTGGAAGCTATGCCGACATTTTTTATGCTACTTATGATTATTGCAATCACACAAAGTAAATCTATTTTTCTAGTTATCGCCATGATCGGATTATTTGGGTGGACGGGCTTTAGCAGGTATATCAGAGCAGAGTTTTTTAAGCAGCGCAATTTGCCTTATGTTGAAAGTTGTCATGCACTCGGGTTTAACTCATCGTACATCATGTTTTCACATATTTTACCAAACGCGATTCCGCCCCTATTAACGCTTTTACCCTTTGCTATGATGGGTGCTATCACAGCAGAGGCTGGCCTTTCGTTTTTGGGTCTTGGCGAAGAGGGGTCAAGCTCATGGGGTGTTTTAATGGATGAGGGGAGAAGTGCCTTTCCTGCTGAAAGCTATCTTTTGTGGCCTCCAGCAATTTTACTGACCACCTTGCTTGTTGCAATTGCTTTAGTCGGAGATGGTTTACGCGATGCAATCGACCCCAAAATGCGTTAAAAGGCGCAATATTGAACTTCTTGCGTTATTAAAATTTTCCTGTATAATAAGCCTTCTCTTAG
>JBEPVN010000019.1:0-27863 GCA_041691015.1 Parachlamydiaceae bacterium
CTTAATTTGATGTGATTTTTATGAAGAAAAAACACACAAAATTAACACCCTAGCCGGTGGTTACAACCACCGGAAATCAAAACAATTTGTTCACCACAACGTGGTGATACTTTAGCCTCTTTAGCCTTTGCGTCTTTTGTAGCTTTTAAGTTGAAAAGCTTATACCGTTTTAGAACAGTTTTAAGCTCTTAATGCAGCGACGATGTGTTCGCAGTTGGCATGACCGCAGTTACAGCCGAGAGGAGCTCCTAAAAAAACCCGGTACTGCTCATCGCGGTCCAACTTATTCGTGACTCTAAAAACACTTTCGCCATCTGCCTCGACATCCCATTGATTAAATTGGAGTTCATTATCTAAGACAATTTCTTCACTTGCGATAACTTCCTTTAGTTCATTTTCGATGGTTTGATTGATAGTCCGTGTGATCTGGCAATGAAAGCAATTACAATTTGGAACATCTTTTGGAAGGAGTGTTAGGTCAGACGGCGCAACGATTTTGGCAATTGAGCCTATTTTTTCTAAAACTGCATCCGGAAGGTTTGGAGCGTCCATTTCTTGGGGGTTATGCTGAACTACGGTATTTAGCCCGTCAAGTGATGAAAAACCGAATTTTAAAGGAAAATCATTCGCGTTTTGATCGCCAAACATTGTTTGTGATAAGCTTGAAAATTGTTTTTTTTCAATTTCCTGGACATTTTTTTTTTGCGAAGATTCCTGAAAACAATTTTTTTCGATTTGTTCTGCGTGCGTTGTAAAAATCAAATCGATTGTTTCCTTTTCAAGACCCGGAATATGGACAGTGTCGCCATCTTTTAATGTGATGGCAACTTGGGTTGCCTTCATTTTAATTGAGGAAATGTTTCCCCATGTTGTCGATATAAAGGGAGGGATGCTTAATATTTTTTCATTAATTTTCATTAAATTTTTCCTCCTGAAATTGATCTTAAAAGTATCATATGTATTTGAATCCTATCATAGCAATAAAAGAGATTTCGAACAATATTTTTTAGCACTCATATTAAGAGAGTGCTGAAGGAAATATTTTATAAAATATTTAGTATAGAGAAAATACAAGTAATGATACTTTACGAAAAGTTGGCTGATGATATTTTTTATTTTAAAAACTGAAAACTATAGGAGCATTGATGACAAAAAAAACTTTTGTAATCGATACAAACGTTCTGCTGCATGACCCGGAAGCTTTGCTTAAATTTCCAAAAAGCAACATCATTATTCCCGTGATTGTCTTAGAAGAGTTAGATAAGATGAAGCGTCTTCCAAATGATCTTGGAAAAAATTCACGCGCTGTTTTTAGGTTTTTAGACTCTTTGAACGAACTTGGAAAAGGAGATATGCACCACGGAGTCAAACTCCCCAATGAATCCACGGTAAGAATTCAACTTGAGTATAAGAATGATACAAACTTGAATTTGGGTTTGCTTGTCAATGATAACAGAATCATCATGGCAGCTGTTTTATTACATGAAAAAGGCGAAAAAGTTGTTTTTGTGTCCAAAGATTTTGCAGCAAGAATCAAGGCGGAAGCTATTGGCCTTGAGGTGGAAGATTATGAGAATTTAAAATATTCTTATGAATCCATTTATAAGGGAATCCGTAAAATTGAGGCAAGTAAGCACGATATCGATCTTTTTTATAAAGATAATCGCATTGAGTTGCCTGTATTTGAAAATTCCCGCCCGAATGAATATTTTATCATGACATCTCCAGAACATTCTTCTGCTGTCGGTAAATATGACTCCGTTCAAAAATCTCTTGTCCCTCTTTTAAAATCAACCAATACCTGGGGAGTCAAGCCAAGAAACGTGGAACAGCGCTGCGCTATGGATCTTTTGATACGGGACGATATTAAGCTTGTCACTTTGATCGGACAGGCTGGAACCGGAAAAACCCTTCTTGCACTAGCCTGCGGGTTAAGAAAAGTTTTTGATGAAGGAGTCTACTCCCGTATCTTAATTAGCCGTCCGATTGTTCCGCTTGGAAGAGATATCGGTTATTTGCCGGGGACCAAGGAAGAGAAGCTCTTTAATTGGATGCAGCCAATCTACGATAACTTGGAATACCTTTGCGATTCTACAGGAACAGAAGCTAATGATACCTTAAAGTGGGTCATGGAAAGTAAAAAAATCGAAATGGAGGCAGTCACTTACATTAGAGGCCGCTCACTTCCAAAAATGTTTATGATCATCGATGAGGCGCAAAATCTGACACCCCATGAGATCAAGACTATTGTTTCAAGAGCTGGCGAGGGCACAAAAGTTGTGTTGACAGGCGATCCGACACAAATCGATAATCCTTACCTAAGCGAAGACTCAAACGGTTTGACATATACCATAGGCAAATTTTCAGATAGAAAAATTTATGGACATGCATTTTTGGAAAAAACAGAACGCTCAGAGCTTGCTGCAATCGCTGCTGAAATTATGTAAATTTTTTAAAGGGCGCCGCGGTCATGAATTCTATCATCCAGTTGCTTTAAGATAGGTTTAAGCTCCAGCTTATCTTCCACACTTAAACGGTCGATAAATAAAACGCCGTTTAAGTGGTCATTTTCATGCATGATGACGCGAGCTGCCCACCCACTGAACCGCTCTCTTTGTCTTGTTCCATCCAAGGCAGTGTATTCAACGGTTATTTCCTTTGGACGCTCGACCTCTTTTCGGATCGTCGGGATGGACAAACAGCCCTCGGATGCTTTCCAATTTTCTTCGCTTGGCGAAGATAATAAGGGATTGATGAAAACTTTTACATCTCCTAAATCAAATTTGCCATCTTCTTTTTCAATGGGTGTTCGTATCACAAAAATCCTAATCGAATAATGCACTTGAGCGGCTGCAAGGCCAATACCGCTGCAAGCATCCATGGTTTCAACCATCTCTTCGACAAGTTTTTTGATTTCAAGAGTGATTTCATGCACGGGATCTGCTTTTTTTCGTAAGATCTGATCATCATAATAAACAAGGGGCAAGACCTTAATTTCATCTGATGTAATCATATTTGGAGCATGACCTTCTTTTAAAAGACCACGGGAGTAAAGCCATTTTCCTTTGTATAGCTCAAAATAGCTTTTTTCCGTAAAGCTCGCATCACTGTTATTTTGTAAAATATGGCAAGTAAACGTTACTGTGGCTAAATTTTCTTTTTCTTTAAAATCAAGAACTTCCAATTTTTGAAAAGTCGTATTTTGTGAAAATTGCGAGATGCTCCGTTTCCAGGCAAATTTATTTTCTGTATATTGCGGACTTGCGGGGTGTGTCGTTTCCACAATGTATTCTGGA
Organism: Parachlamydiaceae bacterium; assembly: GCA_041691015.1. Classification (GTDB taxonomy): domain Bacteria; phylum Chlamydiota; class Chlamydiia; order Chlamydiales; family Parachlamydiaceae; genus JBBSJT01. The sequence continues at coordinate 3,297 of JBEPVN010000019.1, forward strand.
ATATTTAATGCGTAGGCCGAATATCTGGAGCGCATGAGCAACTCCGCATTTTCAGTTTTTTTCCCTTGGTGGTAGGGGTAGCAGCATTCATGGTATTTTGAGCCGCTACTGCAAGGGCATGGAAATTCTTGATTATTCATTGGTTAAACTCAATTATTATAATATGTAATTTTAAGCCCTTAGAATAAATTATCAATTAATTATAGTCAAACATTGATAAGAAATGCAGCAGATGTTTTTGCTTAAAAAAAAACTATACTAAAAAAAAATGTTTTGGCAGGATAGATTCTTAATAATTTTACAACAAGGACTAAAAGCTCATGTTATCTGAAGTAGGCACTTTTATTCACCCTGCATTGCAATTTACGGAAATAACAGAAGACTATCATTCCCACAGGATTTTTGCAGCCACAAATAATGGATGGGCAAATACTCTTGGCATGAACACCGTTGCAGAAAAATTGCAGTCTTATTGGGGAATGCAAGGGTTTAACCCGGATCAGGATATTTGTTTTATCACAAACAGGGCAGCAAAATTTGATGAAGTCAAAACGCTTCTTGAGGGTTTAAGCATCAAACAAGCGCCTATAAAACTCACTACGCTAGATCAGGAGGATAACTTAATCAATATCGCAGTGTACCGCGTTTTTCAAGGATTTAAACAACTCCAAATGCCTTGCTTTATCGAAGAGGCTGCTTTAAATGTGGATGTCCCGGGCTATGAAAAGCCATTTCCAGGCAATCAATACCGCCAAGTGGTAGAAAGAATGATGGGCAAAAAAACTTTTGCAAAACAGTATGACGGACTTAACGCAACGACCTTGTCTGTATTTGCTTACACAAAAGATGGAAAAACAGCTCATGTTTTTACGGGCGATTGCAAAGGAAAAATTGTCAACCCGGGAGATAATTTTGAGGATGTGGACGGCTGGGATCCTTTTTTTCATCCAAATGGTTATGGAAAGAGCTTGGCAGAGCTTAAAAAATTTAAGCATATCGTCAATATGCGCTATCTTCCATGTGCTGAAATGAGAACGCAGATCACGGGCAAGGAATATTGCGGCATGTATGAATTGCATGTAACAGTTTATAATTGCAGTATGGAAATTTTAAATGGAAATAATCCTTTAAACCCACTTATTCCAGAGCCTGAATATTTGCAAAAATTTGATCAGGCTTGTGGAGAAATAGGTGTAAAAGCGCTTCATATTAAAATGAACAAAAAAACAAAACCGATGCAATTGCAAACAGCTGCATATCACCGTTTTGAAAACTACGCAAAAGCTTTAGAGGGTGCCAATAAAACTGCGCAGCTACTTCAACTAAGAGGTCTTCCTATACTCCGGATACGTTTGGAAGCCATGCTTTTTAATGAAGAAAGCCCAAAGACTGATTTGGAAGCAATAAAGGCTACAAATGGTAATTATTTTGAATTCCACGCTAGATTAGAGGGTATTAATGATGATAATTTCGAAATTTTTGAAGAGATCGTCAAAAAACATCGTACGCATGTTGCAGGAACCCATAATTTGGGTCATATTAAAGTAAATTTCTCAAGCGTCGGGCAAGGACATCGCTATTTTGGCAATATGCGTTGTTATAAAATTGGATCCGAAACTGCGATGATTGCTTGGAAATCACTTTTAAGAGAATTTGTCGACAACAAATTTATAATTGCAAAAGAAGTAAAGCCGGAATATTGTGTGTATGATCAAAGACCGGATTTGGATTCTATAAAATATAAAGTTTAAAGAGGAAATATGACAGGATATATAAGATGCCCTTATAGCGAAAGACCCTTTAGTCATCCCTTGGCAATAGAAATCAGAAATTTGATGGAAAAAAAATCGAGCAATATTTGCCTTGCAGCAGATGTAGAGTCGATGGATCAACTCTTAAAAATTGCAGATATTGTTGGAGAACATATTGTGATATTAAAAACACATATGGATACGTATAGCGATTTTGATAGCGATAAACTTGAAAAATTAAAGACCTTTGCAAAAAAGCATGAGTTTATCCTTTTTGAAGATCGAAAATTTTTGGATATCGGCAATACTGTAAAAATGCAATATACAGGAGGCATTTTTAAAATTGCTGAATGGTCGAGGCTCACAAATGCAACGATTGCCTCAGGGCCGCAAGTTTTAAATGCTCTTGAAGAAGGCAGGATGGAAACTGCCAATAAAGTTCCTGAGGCTTCTAATAATGCGTTATTATTGCTTGCCGAAATGAGCTCTCTTGGAAATGTTTTTGATTGTTTTTTGGAAAAAACAATCAAAGCAGCTCAAGAGCATAAGGATATGGTCATTGGATATATTTCGCAAAAAAGTTTTGGAGATCCTTCGTTTTTATACATGACTCCAGGGGTCAATGGCATACAGGAAAAAGATCTTTTGGGTCAAACATATAGAACTCCGGAATCCGTGATTAGAGAGAGTGGTTCTGATGTTTTAATAATAGGAAGAGGGATTTATGCGTCTGAAAATCCGGCTGTCGCAGCGCTTGCTTATAAAGTGACCGGATGGAAGTCTCATGAGGCGGCAATTGGTACTTTTGTAAAATAAAATAACATTTTTTTAGGTGCCTTATGAATATTGAAACAAAAGAAATAAACCATCAGTTTTTATATAAGATATCAGATCCAAAAACATGTGAACCCAAAGGTTTTCTTTTGGGGACGTGTCATTTGTTCACTTATCCCTATATTCTAAGTAATGAAATTTTAGATATTTTTGAACAAACAAAGTCCCTAGTTCTTGAATGCAACGGGGATGATCATAAATTGTATGCTTTTTTTAAATTGATCAATTCAAAAGAGCTTCGTCAATCTGTAAAACTGCTAACGATTATCCTTGGAGGTGGAATATTACCGGGCGTTGAGTCCAAATTGATTGAAAAAAACATCCAGCAAAAACCAATCATCGAACTTGAAACCATCGACTTTCAATTAGAGACTTTATATAAGATTACTGCACCTTTACTCCTGCTGGATCAAGAAAGCTCAATTTTTAAAACTCATATTACGCAAGCTGCTGATAGACGGGCATCTATTGAAACTGCCTATCTTGAAGGATCGCGAAAAAAAATCATAGAAATCGGAATTCCATTAGAAAACAAACAGAATAAGAAACTGATAAGAGCTGTGATATTTGAGAGAAATTGCTCTATGGCTGTAAAAATTGATGGATTACTTCATCAAAATAAACTTCCTCTTATAGCGGTTGGTGTCGCGCATTTTTATAAAAAAGTCAAAGGCAATAGCGGCCTTATCTCTCTTCTTCGTTCAAAAGGCTGGCAGATAACACCCATTTTAAAACCATCTGATTTTTCAAAACTTGATCCTTTAAATCCAAAAAGCATGGAAATACTTCTTTCTCAAGATTGGTGTTCTTTGGAAAAAGTTTATAAAATGTTGCAAGAAAGCCCTCTTATTACAGCTAAAGCTTGCATTGCCGCATCTAAAATGCTTTATTTGCTTCCTCTCCTGCCTGATTTTTTCTTAAAAATCAAAGCAAGCTATGATAAGCTCTATTCATTAAATTCACTCTTGAAGGGCGTTCATCCGATGTATGAATATTTGCTTGAAGACTTAATAGATAAATATGAAGACATCCCTTATGCCTACATCAGTACTGCTTTAAAATATAAATTTTCTGAAGGGTTTGTTGTAAAGCTAATGGGAAAATGCTCCAAAATGAAAGTTAAAATTATAGATATAGAAAGAGTTTTAAATGGTAAATATACACCGGAGTTTCTATTGCATTTGCTTGATCTGGAAAAAGCTGAAGAAGATTAAATCTATAGCATGAAGAGAAACGTAATATTTTTCTTTCACTGTTACAGCATACGCATCAAGATCCAAGTTTTGTAGCGTAGGCTTTACCTTAAGTTTGTTTGCAAGGGCTTTAGCCCTTGTTCGTTTTTGAGGGTTTTAACCCTCAAGTATTATCCTAATAAAAGCGTTAGTGAATGGAACGTGGGGTTTAAAAGAAGTCATTGGATCTATTAAGAATTTAAAAATTATTGATTTTTGATTGTAAATAATTTAAAAATTGATTTACAAAGAAATTTCAATTTTACCTTGGAATTTATTATGTATCAAAAAATCTTACCTCCTTTAACGTTATTGATTGCTTCCATGATCTCCTCTGAAACGATCGCAGACGCCACAAAATTTACTTCCGAAATCAATCAAAATGTTTTGAAAGAACTTCCCTTTGATAATGTCAAAGACTTTGAAGATGCAAGCCGGGGACTTATCGCTCCTTTACCCAATAATGGGGTCATTAAGAATGATAAGGGAGATATTATTTGGAATTTGGAATCTTATAATTTTGTAAATGGAGACGAAAAAGCTGTACCTGATACGGCAAACCCAAGTCTTTGGAGGCAACTCAAAATACTGGATAAGGCAGGTCTCTTTAAAGTTGTCGAAAGCATCTATCAAGTGCGGAGCGCTGATTTGTCGAATATGACAATCGTTGAGGGAAAAACAGGAATTATCATCATCGATCCTCTGCTTTCAAAAGAAACAGCTCAGGCAGCCCTAGAGCTTTATTATCAAAATCGTCCAAAAAAACCCATTAAAGCAGTCATTTATTCCCATAGTCACGCAGATCATTTTGGGGGTGTCAAAGGTGTCATCTCTCAAGAGGATGTGGATTCAGGAAAAGTTAAAGTCTATGCGCCTAACGGATTTACGGAAGCTGCTTTAGATGAAAATGTGATGGCAGGAAATGTCATGGGAAGACGTGCCATGTACATGTATGGACAGTTACTAAGGCCAAGCCCCACCGGACAATTATCTGCAGGTCTTGGATTAACGACATCCAAGGGTGAAATGACCCTGATTCTTCCGACTGATCTTATCACAAAAACAGGTGAAGAAAAAGAAATTGATGGAGTAAAATTTGTCTTTTTGATGGCGCCTAGCTCTGAGGCGCCCTCTGAAATGTTATTTTTTCTTCCTGAATTTAAAGCGCTTGGAGCTGCAGAAGATGCAACACATACAATGCATAATATTTATACGTTAAGAGGGGCGAAAATCCGGGACGCAAAAGCTTGGGCTACATATTTGAATCAAGCAATTGAAATGTTCGGCGATAAAACAGAAGTTGTTTTTGCGCAGCATCATTGGCCGAAATGGGGAAATGTCAATAGCATTGATTTTCTTGAAAAGCAGCGCGATATGTACAAATACATCCATGACCAAACGCTCCGCCTTGCAAATCAAGGCTACCACATGGTCGAGATCGGAGAAAAAATAAAAATGCCGGACAGCCTTGCTAAAGAGTGGTACAATAGGGGCTATTATGGCAGCTTAAATCATAACGCAAAATCCGTGTACAACTTTTATTTGGGCTGGTTTAACGGCAATCCTTCCACACTGCATCCATTGCCAGAAATTGAAGGCGCTAAAAAATATCTCGAATATATGGGAGGCTCTGATGCTGTACTGGAAAAAGCAAAAAAAGATTATGATCAGGGCCAATATAGATGGGTAGCTGAAGCTGTAAATCATGTGGTGTATGCAGAGCCTGAAAATAAAAAAGCAAAAGAATTGCTTGCAGATACCTTGGAGCAGCTTGGTTTTCAATCTGAAAATGGAACTTGGCGCAATTTTTATTTGACAGGTGCCAAAGAATTAAGAAATGGCGTACAAAAAGAAGGCATGATAAGCCCAGATAGTCCGGATATTATCGCTGCAATGCCTATAGAAAATTTCTTTGATTATTTGTCCATCAAACTAAACGGGGAAAAAGCTGCTTTAAATCCCATGACAATTAATTTTGATTTTGAAGATACCAAACAAAAATATATACTTCAGATAAAAAATGGAGTTTTGAATTATTTTACCGGCAAAAATTCTGATAAAGCGGACGTTACCATTACGATCACAAGACCGGTATTCAATTCTCTGATTTTGAACCCTGCTAACTTGCACGATCTTATGGAAGCAAAAAAAATAATTATTAAAGGCAGAAGCGATTCATTTCAAACATTCATGTCTTTATTTGATAAGTTTGACCCATGGTTTAACATTGTAGAACCGGTTAGTCAGAGAGGTAGATAGGATTACATTTAGGCACGCCTTGAATTTTTCAGGCGCGCTTTTTATTTTTAACTTGAGGCATGAATTATGATTAAAAGAATATTTTTTATTTTTTTACTAGTTTTTCAAATTCAAGCGGCTTTTCTTTCCGGCAATCAGCTTATAGAGATGGGTCGTGGATCTTATGGGAATCCTGCAATATTTTCCTGGGGGGAGGGAGCAAAAGTTAAAGTGGGAAAATTTTGTTCCATTGCAGATGGAGTTCAGATTTTTGTCGGAGGAAATCATCGCCCGGACTGGATAACGACCTATCCTTTTAATGTTTTGAGACCGCATGTTGCAGGACATATTACAGGACATCCCATGACAAAAGGCGATGTGATTATCGGCAATGATGAAACTTTTCAAGAAAATATACCATACCTCGACCGCGGTTTAGGAGAGTATTTGTTTTTGGCCTCAATTATTTTTGGATCTTTTTTCAATCTTTCAGATAACGCATTATAATCATGATAATTATTTGCAAGCGCTCTTAAAGCAATCATTTCATTATCGCGCATTGAAGGACCCGCATCATGAAGGGTAGGTGCGCCGTCTCTAATAGCTTCCCATACTACATCAAAATCATCCCGCAGGCGTAAACTTGCATATTTTAAGGACGAACGAGATGTTCTTACAGCTTCTAATACCAAATCTTTATCATCTTGTAAAGCAGGTGTTGCAAATTCAAGTTGAGCGCCACGTTCACTTACTTTTCGAAACATGAATTGTCTATTTCCTACGACTTTCTCACCTGCATGTTCTAAAAAGTTATCGAATTTCAATGTTTCAACAAAATCCAGATCGTTGCGTAACCTTAAACTTACTTTAGCAAATACTTCAGCCGGGCATCCCGAATTGAAGGCGGTTCGTACAACTTCATCGTCATCAAGCATTTTATCGCTTGTTTGTAGAAGTATACGCGGCTGTATTTTTACACCTTTTAAAACAAATTCCCTGCTATTTTGCATTTCAGGACTTAAATCGCTAAAAGATTCAGGCTCTTTAAAAAGACGAGCGAGTATGATATTTTCATCAGATAATAAATGCGGAGTAAATTTTAAAACTCTCGGATCAGCTTTTACGATATCTGGTGTTACTATCGCACCTGCATTTATAAGCATTTTTACAAGCCTTTCACCACCAGTTTCTAAGGCATTTATAAGAAAAGTATGTGGCTCAGTATAATTTTTTATAGATTCTTCAAATTTTGCATCAAAATTTAGGGTAATCTTGTTTTTTCTAGGATCTGTCTTTAGAATTATTGAATATGCTTGTATCCAATCTTTAATTGTTAAGGGCTCATCTATTTTTGTAGACAAACCACTTTGATTTACTCTAAGGGGTTGATTCCATGCTTTGCGGAATGCATTTTCACAAAGAGAATCAACTGGTCCTCTAAGGTTTACGATTCCACAAATCGTCCGTTGTGCTTCTAGATTTCCGAAGGTCGTATTCAGTAAATTTTTGGTTTGATTATAATTTTTGTCAAATTCTTCTCTGGACTTGGAATAATGCAAGGCATAGATTAACTGTTGTGCAAGGCGAGTATTAAAATTAATATCTTTAATCAATTCAATTTTATCTTGTCCAAGAACATACTTATATACGTCATGCTTGCTCCCCAAAAGTAGTACGTTTTCATTAAGAATATATTCACTTGGCTTCTCAGGATCAAGTTTAATTTTCAGCGAAGGATTGAGTAAATAAAGTTCTTTAAGAAGTTTCCTGCCAGGCTTTAGAGCCCCAATTTCTTTTAAAGCTTCAATAACATCCAGATCGAATTTGGTTTTTTCAGTATTAAGCCAGGCATTGGTTACATCTTCAACAAGTTGTGCTGTTTTTATTTGACGATATTTTGGGTCGCTATTTTTTCCGGTTTCTTCTAAATGCTTTTGCAATGTAGCATGATAAACATTAGGATCCATGCCAAAAACTTTTAATTCAGGATCGTAAATCACTGAGGATGGATCATTTTTATTAGCATCATCTAACAAATCTATTTTTTTATTCCAAAAAAAATATGTAGCGGTTGAGCAGATAAATGCCCCAGCTAATACCACAAAAGGATTGAAAGAACGTATGTTATTGCTTGGAGAAAAAAAACGCTTCAAACCCGGTCTGTTAAGTTTAAATATTTTTTGGGAATGACTAATGCCTCTTAATATATTCATAGAGTACTCTCCAATTAATTTTTATAAAACATGTTGCAAAATTTAAATTGGTCAAACAGTAGCAAAAAGTAAATTTAAATTACAATTAAATTTACAAATATAAAAGGAAAACTAGTGATCCTTCATTAGGTTTTACAGTTCAAAGATACTTGTAGATCGTCTAAGTCCAAAGCAAGCATTTCGCGGAAAATGGCTAAATCTTCAAAAAAAGTTGGACTCGATTTTATATTTTTTATGATGGATTCATATTCTTCATTTGAGAAAGAATCGCTATTTAATACACGGTATTCAGGACAGGTTTTAATCATATTAAAAGAAGAAAGTTGAAAGCGTAAATACCTTTCTGTCATGTCTTTATTTATCTCCATTCCTCTTCTTATAGCTTCTGGTTCCATATCTTCTTTTGTACGCCCGGGAGGTACATTTATTATTAATCCTATGGATATGTTGTATAAAAATGAAAGGGCAGTACTACCTGTTAAATTACAGCGTGAAACATATACAAAAGCATGGTTTTTGATCTCAAAATTATCAACATTTGAAAAGTTTGTAATATAGGCATGGCAATGGAAGCCTATTTTAGAATGTAACAAAGTCGATGATGAATCTACAATCAGTTTACTTGCTCTACCAATTACAGAATTACCGATGAAACCATTTTCTATCCCTTCAGAAAAGGCTGTTTTGTCGATGCTTGATTGAATTTTTTCAAGTATAGGTTTGATGATTTTGTGAATACTTTCAACTGCTTCGAAAAGCCTTCTGTCAAAATTTAAAGACTCCTCAGGAAGCCCTGCGTAAGTATTATGGACAACAGATTCATCAGATTCCATTCCACTATAATTGATGTGACCTCCCTTGCAAACATCTTCAATTCGTGCGTTAGCAGGTATTGTTTGGTTAGACCTATCAATGCCCCATGCTGTAATAGTAGGTAAAGGAATCATGAATTTTTTCCTATGTAATTATAAAGATTAATGGTAAATTCTATTATAAATATACAGTTTTCGTAAAGCAATTCCTTTTCACACTTAAGTCATAGTACATTTGACTAAAACTATTATCAAAACATTTATGATATAAAAAAATGAATTTAGAAAATAATACAAAGAATACTCATTGCCGCTTCGCATTTAAGCCTGTCCGTGAAAGTCAATTATCACTTGTTCACAACTGGTTAGTTCAAGACCATATTAAGGAGTGGCTTCACGGAGATGGTTTATCAAATACTACGGTGTTGCCTTGAGCTAAAAAGAAGAAGCCCGTCAGGGGGTTCTTCTTTTTAACTGCAAGACAATGCCCTTAGGATCTCTTCTTCAAAATCTCCCTTGCTCCAACGTTTTTTGATTGTAAATAATTAAAAAATTCCATTACAAAGAAATCTTATAAAAACATTTTTTAGGAATTCCATGTATCATAAAGCTCTTCACTGTTTGACGCTGCTGATAGCTTCCATTGTCTCATCAGAAACGATCGCGGATGCCACCAAATTCCCGTTGAAAAAGAACAAAAATGTTTGGGCAGAATTTCCTTTCGCTAGTATTGAACATTATGATTATGAAGATGATAAGCATTAAAAAATTAGAATTTGAATTCAAACAATAAACAAGAGGACCTTATGATAAAACAATTTTTTAAAGGGCAAATTAAGGCAGTATGTCTTTCGTTGCTTTTTATTTTTGGAAACACTTTGCAAGTAGATGCAGTAGCTAGTGCTTGGCAGCCGCAAGTACAATTTACTCCAATAGCTTTTGGACAAGGTACCCCAACTGGTGCAACAGATGGCCTTGGAAATGCGCTTGCCATTTATACATTAGCGGGAGACAACCTAACTACTACCTATTTTGATTCGGTGTCAAGGAGCTGGACTAACACTCAAAGTGTTGTGGCAGATCCGTCTATTGGTAATTATGCCATTGATATGGATGCAACTGGAAATGGAATTGCGCTATTTAGCGAACAATTAACTAATAATATCCGTTCTGCACGCTATAGCGGTGGAGCTTTGGGCACTTGGACTATTTTACCGCCTGATCCAATAGATACTTTAACCGCATCCACTGCACAAGTAGCTGTTGCCATGAATGGAAGTGGCGATGCTGTTGGCATCTGGATTGATCCTGCAGCTACAACTGTACGGGGAGCTTTTTTTGATGGTGTTTCCTGGGGTGCTCCTGCAATTATTGGAGCTGGTGTGACAACTCCATATGTCAAGTATAGCGCAAGTGGTGAAGCTGTTGCCATATGGAATAATGTAGGTGTCGTTACTGCAAGTCACTCTGTTGCTGGAGTATTTCAGCCGCCTGTTATGTTAGGCAATACGGATCCGTCAAGACTTGGTCTTGGTGTAGATGATGCAGGAAATGCAATTGCCATCTGGACAAGTGCCGGCGATATCTTTACAAGTAATTTTGATGGAACAACGTGGGGAGCGCCGGTTATTCAGTCAACTGGTATTAATAACATAGACCCTGCAGTTGGCATGGCTGCTAATGGAACAGCAGTGATTGCCTGGCTTGATGGTGTTGATGATGCACAATCTCGCGCCTATGATGGAACAACTTATGGACCGATGTTGCTTATTGCGACAGGTCCGCAAAGAAGCGTTACGGTTTCTGTAGATGCTCTAGGAAATGCGCTTGCATTATTTGGTCAAGCGGGGATTAGCGACCCAATTTTTAGTGAACAGCTCCCTGTTGGTGGCGCTGCATGGGGAAATTTACTCCTTGCAGGAAATGCTCGAATGAGCAGCATCACAACAAGCGCGCTATCAACTGGTGGTCGAGGATTTGCTTTCATATTTCCAATTGGAGAAACTGTGACTTTTGCTGGAGCTGCGCTTCTTCCATTTCCTGATCCAACACCGCCGCTTGGAGTTTCTGGAAGAGTGTGTAATAATAAGTTTGCTTCTCAAACAGACCGCATCCATATTATTACTTTTGTACCGTCTGCAGATCCAACAGTTGTTTCTTATTTGTTAACAAGAAATGGTGTTTTAATTGCAACGATACCGGCAGCTGGTCCCTATACGTATTTGGACCATAATCGCTGCAAACGCACTGATGTCTATTCATTAACAGCAATTAATGCAGGTGGTTTTGTAAGCACTCCTGTAGTCATTGATTTGAGATAGGACTATTTTAATTTGGCACGCTTTGAATTCATATTCAGGCGTGCTTTTTTTGAGTTCAAATAAAGGTTATTATGATTAAAAAATTATTGTTTGTTTTAATTCTTGGATTTCACTTACAGGCGATATCAAGTGAACTTATCTCAATGGGACGTGGCTCTTATGGCAATCCTGCAGTATTTTCCTGGGGGGAGGGCGCAAGAGTCAGTGTCGGAAAATTTTGTTCCATTGCTGATGGTGTTCAGATTTTTGTCGGAGGAAACCATCGCCCGGACTGGATAACGACCTATCCTTTTAATGTTTTAAGACCACATGTTGCAGGGCATATTATAGGCCATCCTATGACAAAAGGCAATGTGATTATTGGTAATGATGTCTGGATTGGAAACGGCGCTTGCATAATGTCTGGAGTTACTATCGGCGATGGTGCAGTGATTGGCGCTAAAGCTGTTGTTGCAAAAAACATTCCGGCTTACGCCATTGCAGTCGGTAATCCAGCACGCGTTGTCAGATACCGATTTGATGAAGAAACAAGACTTAAATTACTTGAAATTGCCTGGTGGGACTGGTCTGATGCAGAAATCAATGCAGCTGTCAGCTTACTTCTTTCAGATGACAGCGCAAGCTTTTTGCAATATTGCAAATAACAAACGCGTCTGTGATTTCTGTGGATCATTATACTCAATTAGGTTTTACAGTTCAAAGATACTTTTTGATCATCCGAGAGCTTAATACTAGAACTTGTAAGTGGATACATAATAATACTTTTAAATTAATTAAAAAAACATTATATTCTATATTTACTAATTAAAATAAATAGATAAATTATAGTATTTATAAAACACATTTTGCATGTTTAGTGTGGTAGAATTGCAACTTTATGATGAGGTTTAGTGTTGTAATTTACGCTATTGCAACACATTTTGCATGTTTAGTGTGGTAGAATTGCAACTTTATAATGAGGTTTAGTGTTGTAATTTACGCTATTGCAACACATTCCGCATATTTAGTGTTGTAATGAATGAATTGCAACTTTATAATGAGGTTTAGTGTTGTAATTTACCCTATTACAACATTAAATTATTTTAATGTTGTAATAGAGGTTACATGGCAAGACAGATACCAAAAAATGAGCTTAGTGAAATTATACACTGTCTCGGCTTTTTTCATCAGAGTTTATCATTAAAAGAAATCAATAAATCTTTAGAAATCCCTTTGCCAAACTATACGCTTCAAAGACGATTAGCGTTTTTAGTTAAAAACGGAAGACTAAAAATAGAAGGAAAAGGAAGAGCACGACGATATTTGTTATCTTTAGTTTTAGAAGAGGGTGAGTCTTTTTCTTTTACAGAAGAAGCAAATGATCGAATTATTCCTTTATCTGAAGAATCAAAAGCCATACAAGTAGCATTACGACAACCATCTCAATCTCGCATTCCTGTTGGTTACAAAAGAGAATTTCTTGATGAATATCGTCCGAATGTTTCTTTTTACCTTTCTGCAGAAGTAAGAAAAAGACTTCTAGAATTTGGAAAAACGGATGGAGAAAGGCCTGCTGGTACTTATGCAAGAGAAATCTTTAACCGTTTACTTATTGAATTGTCATGGAATTCTAGTCGATTAGAAGGAAATACTTATTCGCTTCTCGAAACTGAACGCTTGTTAGAATTAAATGAAGCTGGTGAGGGAAAGAATTTGACAGACACTCAAATGATTTTGAATCATAAAGATGCTATAGAATTTCTTGTAAATTCTGCGGAAGAAATTGATATTAATAGGTATACGGTTTTGAATGTGCATGCTCTACTTTCAAATAATTTACTAAAAGACCCGAGCGCATGCGGTCGTGTAAGATCAAAGTCTGTGGGAATTAGAAAATCAGTTTATCACCCTTTGGAAATTCCTGGAGTTATAAATGAGTGTTTTGATCAAGTATTAGATACAGCCAGGGCTATAAAAAATCCTTTTGAGCAGGCTTTTTTTCTTATGGTTCATCTTCCTTATTTACAACCGTTTGAAGATGTGAATAAACGAGTATCAAGGCTTGTTGCTAATATCCCCTTAATTCGTCTAAATTTGTCCCCGTTGTCATTTATGGATGTTCCTCGAAAAATATATATAAATGGTCTTTTAGCTGTATATGAATTAAATAATGTTAGCTTATTGCGAGATGTTTTTATATGGGCTTATGAGCGTTCTTGCACTTTATATTCGGTTACTCTTCAGAATATTGGGGAGCCTGATCCTTTTCGCATGCGTTATCGGAATATGATTTTTGACATGGTTAGTAATATTGTTAGAGAATGTTTAGGTAAAAAAGAGGCTATAGCATTAATTAAACAGAAGGCAAGTCAGGTTATCTATGCAGAAGATCAATTGAGATTTATCGAAACTGTTGAAATTGAGTTAAGAGGATTGCATGAAGGTAATATTGCAAGGTATCGCCTTCGACCCTCTGAGTATGATGCATGGCAAAATAATTGGAATTAAATGAGTTTTTATTTAGAAAATATCTTCGAAATTAAATCTTTACAGGAGTCTTAAACGATATAATGTTTTAAAAATTTCGTCGGCTATCAATTTGTCAAACACCAATTTCAGCGGCATGTCGCGTTTTTAGAATTACAATCAATTTCTTCAAGAGTAGGCTGAAAAGTCTCTAAAGGAAACACTTAAAGCCAAGGATAAGTTTTACTAAAACTATTATCAAAACATTTATGATATAAAAAAATGAATTTAGAAAATAATACAAAGAATACTCATTTCCGCTTCGCATTTAAGCCTGTTCGTGAAAGTCAATTATCACTTGTTCACAACTGGTTAGTTCAAGACCACATTAAGGAGTGGCTTCACGGAGATGGTTTATCAAATACTTATGAAGATTTAGACAATTTTTTTAAAGGGACATCATGGGGTACTCATTGGATAGCTTATGACAATGATGTTCCCTTTGGTTATTTGATAACATCTGAATGCGGAGAAGAAACAATTACCTTGGATCTATTCATTTGTGATCTAAATTATCTTGGGAAGGGAGTTGCTGTGTTGATGATACAGGAATTTTTAATAAATCACTTTTCGCATATGAAAAAAGTTTTGATTGATCCGGAAGCTACAAATAAACGAGCCATCCATGTCTACCAAAAAGCTGGTTTTAAAATCATCGGAGAGTTTATTGCGAGCTGGCATCCTGTGCTTCACTACCAAATGGAACTAAATCTCTAGAATTACATGTTATTTAATACCTTGCTTTAATTATTTTTTGATATTCATAATAACTTAATTTGGGCGTACGTTTTAGCGTTTTGTAATTTACGTGAACAAGTCCAAATCGTGGACGATATCCAAAAGACCACTCCAGGTTATCTAGCAAAGACCAAACACAGTATCCAATGATAGGTACTCCATCAGCTTTCGCTTGTTTAACGGCTTTAATATGCTCTTTAATATAATCAATCCGTAAATGATCTGGAATTGGAAGTTCTGAATCAGAATTCAATTCATCCGCAAAACCATTTTCTGTAATAATGACAGATGGAATCAAAGGATAATTTGTTTTAAGTTCCACAAGAAGATCATAAATTCCTTGAGGATAAACTTCCCACCCTAAGCTATTTGTAGATGCAGGGACAAATTCATTTGGAGAAATAACTAAACGCGCATAATAATTTACACCTAAAAAATCTATACTTTTAGATATTAAGTCCATGTCACCTTCTTGAATATAAAGTGCATTAGAAATTCCAGGATATTTCCCAAGCAAAATTGGATCGAGGTACGCGCGGTTTTTTAATTGGTCTTGCTTTGCTGCTTCTTTAAGATCGCCGCCTTCAAAACAATAGATGGGTTTAAGGTTTAGAGAAATTCCGATTTTGCCTTTTAGATTTAACTGACGGTAAGCTTCAACTGCCATACCATGCGATAGTAATAAATGATGATCCACAATAGGGATTAAGCTTGGATTATTTAGTCCAGGAGCCATATCGGAAGTGCCATAACCTCTTGTAGATACAACGCGAGGTTCATTATGTGTAATCCAATATTTCACATCCTGTCCAAACTCCTTAAAAAGAATTTTTGCATATGTGACATAGCAACTCACGATTTCACGATTAGTCCATCCTCCAATTTCTTCAAGTGCTTGTGGAAGATCCCAATGATAAATGGTGACCATAGGGGCAATATCTGCTTTATTTAATTCATTAATTAAATATCGGTAATGGGCAATTCCTTTTGGATTTGGCTCACCGATGCCGTCTGGCTGTATTCTTGTCCAAGAGATTGAAAAGCGGTAAACATCAACATTTAATTCTTTTAGTAATTGGATCGTTTCATCAATATGGTGATACTCATCACACGCAACATCTCCATTTTCCATATCGTTTAAATGGGTGAAAAAGTCCCAGTTGCTTATCCCTTTTCCATCAACATTCCATGCTCCTTCAATTTGATATGCGGCTGTGGAAACACCATATAATTCTAGTTCAGGTAGATCAATAGGGTCTTTGATGAAAACATTTTCCACGGTTTGTGCTGTAATCTGACTTGTATGGAAAAAAACCAAACATACTGTTATTAAGATACTTTTCATATAATTTATCTCACGTTTTGATTAAAGGAATGTCACTTTAAATGAGCTTCTCATTTTCTTTTAACATATCTATTTCCAATGTAATATCTTATAGTTTTTATCGTTCTCCATCAGGGCAAGAGTTTCATGAGCTTCTACAAAATTCCCTTTCTCTCTGAAATTTAATAATAATGAATTTAGAATATTTAACTCATATTCAGGTAAACCTCTTGTGTATATCTTTGTTACGCTTTTGAAGAGATAAAAAGAGATTTTCGTAAATTGTTTTATATTTTTTTTGGCAACGATGTAGTTTAACAAACGTGTTTGTCCTGTTGTACATAATTTGGAAAAAATAGACTCTATTGTTAAAAAACTTTCTTCAATTTCAGATAATGTTTGAAACATAATCAATCCATCCTCAGAGCTCATATAATCATTTTGATCTATAAAAATTTTAAATATTTCTACGACAGAATGGGGGTAACATAAAACTCTTCCTGAATCTATTGTCAAAGCATTTTTTAAGATTGTAAATTGTAGTTTTCTCTCAGTTATGTGTCTCATTAAAATACAAAGGGCATCAACATCAGATAGCTTTGCGATAAGATGCTTCGCCACCATCCAATGGATCGCTCTTACAGTAACTGCAAACTTAAACGCGATATTAAAATATTTAATATCAATCAACTCAGTTATGATATTTTTAACGGCTGCATTTTTGTAATTCTGATAAAACATATCATGTCTAATCTTTAAAAATGATATTTTAGAAACAATTTGAAGCTTAGGAGATGTGTCTTCAAACTTCAGATATTGTCTTAATATTTTTAATTCATCCGAAGTATCTTTTTTTTCCAAACGTTTAATTTCGAGGCAATAATAAAAATTATCTTTTAATTCTTGTAAACAATCACCATTTTTAATTTTATCGCTAACGAATGTAGAATCTTCGCCAATAACCTCAGCTACTGCCCCTGCAACTCGCATAATAATTTGATCTGTAAAAAAAGGGGTTTGTGTTGTCAAATAAGGGATGTTTGCTACTTCATTTTCTAACACGCACGTCCCATCATTTTTAAAAGTTTTGAGAAACTGAACTTGAACACATTTACATTTTTCCATAGCAGAAGATACAACAGTGATGAATTTTTTAAGTTCCGGAAGAGAGAGCATTAAATTTTTCTGGATTCTTTTGAGTAAAAGTTGATTCCATATTTTACAAACTTTGGCAAGTATAAAAATTTCGTCTCCTATCAATTTGTCAAACATGAATTCTAGCGGCATGTTGCGTTGAGGAAAAAAATTAATTTCTTCGAAAGTGGGCTGAAAGGGTGTTAAAGGATATAATCCTAAAGGTGAATCCATAAAAAAATCCTTTAATATCTGAAAAAAATATTAAGATATCAACATCCTATTTGGAAGTAAAGTTGTTATGCTAGAATCTACCAGGAAGTCGTAAAATCAAATGTTTACATTGACTCTTTTATTTTTTGAGAATAAAAATTTAAATGACATTAATTTTGAATTTTTAACTAGGAATCTGAATATGGCAGGACCGATAACATTACCTAATAGTTCAATGCGTTATCATTTTATAGATGAAAAGCTTGGTGCTAAGTGGAAATGGTGGATAGGAACTTCTCCATGTGATATCAAATGCGTTGTGATATTTAATCTATTTGGCAATATAAAAGATGAAAGCATGGCCTATATTAAAAATCTCAAATGCGATAAAACATTAAGTAAGGATTTAAGACACATCAAAGCTTCTCTTGACTTTTCAGATATAGATTTTTTAACACATGAAAAGTTAATTAGACTTTTATGTGGGTCTCAACAATTCCCTTTAGGTGTTTCTGTCTCTAATTATAATGGAGAATGTAATGTAAAACTCATGCAGATTAAAGATTCGGAATTTATGTTCATGAATTTAGATGAATTGAAAGAAATTTTAATGCGCAAAAATTTACCTAGATGGATTCAACATTTACCAGAAAATATGTTTCAAGTTTACTTTTGTGATTTTCATGGTAAAAAATCTTATTTTGATTATGAATGTTTGTCTGAAATTGCCGAAATTTTAAAGTTTTTAAATCCAACTTCCAAATGGCAGCTGTTTCCGGTTATTTGGGCGAAATTAAAAAATAAAAATTTCCCAATCTTAGATTCTTCATATTGCAAAATTATAAAAAAAATTTGTGTTAAATTGAACGAAATCAATCTGGAAGATGTTTCAAAATTACAAACATGCTTGGGTTTGGATCCAAGACAAAGTGCTTTACATCGTTTTGAATTGCATTCACGGCTACATTTTTCAGATGTTGTAGAATTCTCTAACTTATTGTTGAAAAAATTTGAAGATTTAGAAAAGATCGAAGACCCTAATCAAGTAAGTTGTTATGATGAAGATGATAAAATAATTACGCAAAACAGCTTGGAAGATTTATCTTCTCTTTTTTTTGCCCTTAGTACACTTATTGATATCATGATGACATATCCGAATAGATCTGATGAAAAGGAATTTAAAAAATTTTTGGAGTTAAAGGATTCCCTAAAATGGAAAGAAAGGCAATTGACCTATGTTATGCCCGAAGAGAAAGATAATGAATATCATAAGCCGAAAACCATTCTTTTTGACTATTGTGTGAATAAATATGCTTCACCTGAATGGAAGGAAAAATTTAATACGTCTTTAAAGTAAGTGGCTCAATCTCGACTTTGTGGTGAAGGGAGTGGGATATTAATCCATAATTTTTTTCAGCAAGTGTGGGGGAACAATTGGGAGCTGTAACCCATTCTAGATACGTTTTGAAACTTAAGATATTTTCTTAAGAAGCCTTCTGCTTTAGCCGGAGAGGTAATCACATAGATTATCTTCTCTTGCAAAAAAAAGTTGGGCTGGATTTTATATTTTTCTTCTTCTTAATTAAATTCTGCAATTTATTTTAATGTCTTAAAAAAACTAGACAAATATCAAAATATCTCTTAGCGTTATCGAAAATGGTTTAAAAAAAATATTTATACGGTATTTTGAGTATGCGGTATTTGAGTTTGTTGTTTTTCATATTATTTGGGAGGTCTCATTTAGAGGCTATCCCAACACAGCCTATGGGTGATTGGTATCCAACGCATTTCTCTTTTTATGAAGATATCACTTTATGTCAGCAAATAGTGCAAACCATGAACTTAGAGTTAAGTTCTTCCATTTTGGACCTTGACTATGTTGATGGAACCTTGCGCAATGATGCAATTTTAAATGGTATCAGCTATCTTGGGGCAAGTCCTTATGCAGATATCGTTGCAGGGTCAGCTGGCAATGCTATACTTTTAGACCCTTTTGAATATTTTGACTTAGGAGTAACATTTGATTGGGTGGTTTGTGTGGCACTGCCTGGCTTATATCCCTCAAACAATACGGCCATGTTTATAGACAACCTTAAACGTCATGCCAATCAAGCAATCGTTGTCACATGGTTTTCTAGAAATGATTCAAGTCCTTACTTTTTTAATCAGAAAATTGCTGCAGAAGTTGAAGAAGCTTTTATGCAACAAGGTCTGACAAGAGACCTAGCAACTGAAAATTTGTTACGTTCGAGCGCGAACCCTTTAAATTTTTGGCCTCAAATCCTTTACGTTTTTAGACCATGAAAAAAAATATATTACTTTTATTACTACTTCCTCAAATTATTTCCGCATCTGAATTTGCAACAGACCTCTCGTTGCAAGGTGGAAATCAACAGAGTGTTTCAATTGATAGTCGGTATGCCTTATACGAGACTCCGCAAAATGTTATTTTTGGAAACGTAAGAGGAGGGGTTGGTACAACAACCCAAACATTTACCCCTCATGCTCACGATCCTTTCATAGAGGGTAATGTGGGCTTGGGTTACCGGTTTTCGCGCGAGAGTGAAAATTTTGGAATTTATTCCTATTATGGAAAACTTAAAACTCCCTATCAACATTACTTTTCCAGATTTACGTTTGGTGCTGAGTACTCTAACGATCATTTTGGAATGTTTCTTAATATTTATACCCCAATTGGAAAAAGAAGTAAGACAATTGGTCGTAAATTTGGCTTTGACAAATTCCAGTTTAATTTTCGTGGACATAATTTGCGTTTTAGAAATATTGGCAAACGGGAATTAATGTCGCCTTTGGCTTTGGAATTGGGTTTAAAAAAATGCTTTGGCAATGCGCAAGTTCTTCTAAAAGGAAACATTCACAGCGCCACAATGCATGCCAAGAATCGTTTTGGAACTGAATTATCAGTGAATTGTCCAATTGGCAATCAGGTCTTTTTTAATGGTTCCCTTGGTTATGATTCTTTTTATCAAACTCTTGCTCAAATAGGCGTCATCGTGACTTTTGGGCAATCTGAGAATGCGGCAGTGTCGAGGTGTCATTATTCACAACTTGCTCCCGTTTACCTCGAAGAGTTTTTCTGGATTCAACGCGGCAAAAAAATTACCAACGAGCGCATTGTTAAATCGGATTTGTATTTTGTTGATAATGCAAGAATTTATTCTGGAGGTTTTCAGGGTGATGGAACATTTGAGAATCCTTATTCACAAGCTATTTTGGCAAATGAAGCGATTGCAACAGTTCCTGATGCTACAGTATATTTTTATCAAGGTAATGCTCCCTACCAAAATTTTGGAACGTTTAATTTGATTGGTTCCCAAACCATCACAGGACAGGGGGGGAATTTTTCATTTCAAAACATTTTACTTTTACCAGGTTCTGATGCCACACGTCCTTTTTTAGCAAGAAATGCAATGCAGCAAGCAATGAACACTCCCTTAATTACGGTCACGAACGGTGGATCGAACATTATAGAAAATATTGGTTTAAGCAATGTTAGTGGAGCAGTAGCAACCGGGGGCTCATTAATCACAGTTGCAGGATCATCTATCAATTCTTTATTGATCAATAATGTGACAGCAGCTGATAAAATTACTTTATTTTTCATGTCAGGATCTCAGAGCGTGACTCTTACTAAAAATGACATTTATGGTGTCGATATAAAAACATTTAATGCGTCAGCATTGGACCTGAAAGTGCAAGATAATACTTTTAGAACAAACACGATGATAGCTCAAAGGTTTTTTCAACCGATAGGAGCCTCTATTTTTGTTGAATCATTGAATACTTCTATTTTAACAGTAAACGCAATGCAGAATAATCAATGCTTCAATACTACTTTAAATGGCAATGCCCATTTGGGATTTGGATACCTATCATCTGGAACATCTTTTCATTCAACTCCAAATGGCTTTTTGAATAATTCTTCTTTTGGCAAGTTACCACCAGCCTCTGCAGGTGCATTTCTATTTCAAGGGGTGAATGTTTCTCGCGTAAATATTAACGGCTGTTATGATAACCTTTCAGCGACAGATGAATTTACTCTTCGTTCGTGCGATATCAATATCAAAAAAGCAGGTTTCCCGGGAAGTACTGCAGGATTATCTCAAGCCAACAATAACACAACTGTTTTAGACTTTGGCGCCGTCAACATTTTTAATAATCCCTGATCTTGAAGTTTTCAGGGAGATATTCCCTTTTAAGAAGCCTTCTGCTTTAGCCGAAGAAGTAATCACATAGATTATCTTCTCTTGCAAAAAATAACTAAAGTGAATATAACTCTGCCTTAACAATTCCAAGGAGTAGTTATGTTGAACATTCATGGACCCATTCAAGTTTTTTCTGTTCTGGATTTCGGTATTGATCTTCAAGATTTTTACAAAGAAACCCGTCCTATTTTTTATAATTTACCTCTTGATTTTTATGATGCAAAAAAAGAACAGATTGTTTTTTTTGATAATAACCTGTCTAAGGACTTTCTTCAGGGTTATCAAGCGAGATTATTTGACTTTTATAGGGATGCAACAAAAAATTCAGAAAATTGCGAAACTGTTCAATCTCTTTATGACTTACTCTCAGATAATCAAAAAATGCAGTTTAATAAAATAAAGCCTTTTAGACGCAGAGCTGTCTCAAATTTTATTGTGTGGCAAGAGGGTTCAAATACAAATTTTAAGCGTATTTCGACACCTCCTTTTTCTCAAATTGATGCCTACATTAAAGATGAAGGGTTTGATTTTCGTAAACTACCTCGTATTTTTACCGAAATTGATGACAAGTTTGTCAATACCGAGATATTTAAAGGTGTGCTGGAAGGAGTTGCAAATAAGATTATTCATTTGCATCCAACGATTACATCTCTTGGAATTACCGTGCATCATGTTCTTGTCGAAACATCTTCTGAAAGGGTAACTAGCAACTCTCCAGAAGGTATTCACCAGGATGGATATGATTATATTGTTTCAGCACTCGTTGTAGAAAGAAGCAATGTTTCTGGAGGCGTTAGTGAAATTTTTGGAGATGACAAAAGCACTAAAATTCTAACAACTACATTGGAATCCGGGTATGGAATTTTACAGCCGGATAAAAATACTTCTCTTTGGCATCATGTGACAAAACTACTGGTCAAATCACCGGAAAATCCAGGATACCGCAGCAGTATTGGTTTTGATATTGAATTGAGATACACATGATCAGCGCATTTATTAAAGGGCTAATGTTATCTTTTAGCCTCATCCTTCCAATTGGCTCACAAAATGTATTTATTTTCAATCAAGGAATGGTCCAAGATAAATATAGATACGTTTTGCCTGCAGTTCTTATGACTATTCTTTGCGATTCTATTTTAATTTTTTTAGCCGTCATTGGCGTTGATTTATTTTCGCATTTTATTTGGTTTAAGCCATTTATTTTAGGTTTAGGGATTTTATTTTTGACCTATATAGGTCTTAGAGTTTGGCAATCTGCATCTCAGATGGAGGATGGGAACCCACCTCACCAAATGACTGTTTTAAAACAGATTATTTTTGCCATATCTGTTTCTTTACTAAATCCACATGCAGTCCTGGATCTTTTTGTCATTATAGGAGCCGCATCAAACGAATATGCTACAGATGAAAAGCAGGCATTCCTTTTCGGATGTTTTTTAATCGAATTTTTATGGTTTTTCACATTGAGTCTAGGTGGATTTCATTTAAAAAAAATTAAATATATTCAATCCATTTCTTTTTTTGTGAATAAAATTTCAGCAATTATCATGTGGATCGTTGCTCTTGTTTTAACTAATCAATTATTTAACACTTTCAATTTAGGAGTTCTATGACAATACATATTTCCCCCGGGATTTTATCTCAATTTCCTCAAACAAAAGTAGCTGTTGCTTTGGTTCGAGGTTCTGTTAATGCTAGTAAGAAAGGTTCTTTTAAGAATTTTTTAAGTGATTACAAACAAGCAGTTGTTAAGCAGCTTGTAGAGGAAAAAATCACTTCAAAAAATTATCAGGAACTCCCTGTTTGTCAATCATGGGACAAAGTATATCACCAATTTAATTTGGGAGATGACAAGAAATCTACCATTCACAATCTCCTGAAGCGTGCTGCTTTAGAAGGTGATAAGATGAGAGACGCTGAAGAAAAAAAAATAAAGCCTTACAGAGCCAACATGGGTCAGATTTCTGATATTGTTGATTTTTACAATTGTGTGTCCATTGAAACAAAAACTCCAATGGGAGCTCTTCTTTTTTCTGCTATCGAAGGAGATATTAATTTGCGTTACGGTATTTCAGGAGAGGAATTTATTCCCCTTGGAAGAGATGCTGAAAGCGTTGCTGTAACATCGGACCATATCGTTTATGCTGATGATAAAAGTGTTTTGACTTGGCTTTGGAACTATCGCGATGGCAAGCATTGCTGTGTGCCTGCAAAATCTGATACAGAAATCGATGTGCTGATTTTTGCAGATCAAGCTGACAATGAAGGTGGGAACGCAATTAATGCGATCCGTTTACTAGAATCTAAAATCAGTCAAATTGGTTGGAAAGTTATTCAATCCGGTGTTTTGAATATAGAAAATCCAACTTTAGAATTTAAAAAAGGTTAAATGTTTAAATATCCTCTCCAACTATTAAAAGAGACTTATGCAATTTATTATTTTGATTCCAAGAAATTTAATTGGAATCAAGAAAATATAGAAAGTTCTTACCTTTTTGTTTTAAAAGAGGGTAGCTGCACTACTATCGTTGCAAAAGAGGATGTTATTGTAGATTTTGAGGATATGGAAAAAGGGTATAGGATCTTTTGCATTAAAGGTCCTATTCCTTTTGATGATTTTGGAGTACTTAATTCTTATTTGAGTGTTTTAGCAAATGCCAAAATCAGTGTTTTAGTCTATTCGACATTTCACAATGATATGATTCTTGTTAAAGAAGATTGCTTAAATAAAGTGCTGTCGCTCTTGCCTTGTGAGAATGGTTAAATTCTTAAATTCTTACATTCTTTATTTAAAGACACTTTTGTTATGAATTACCTTGTAATATTTCAATACTTTCTTTAACTTATGTAAGTTGTTATTATATTGTGAGGTTGTTTTGGATAAGTTACTTCTCAAGCATGGCGGTTATCGGGATTTAAAATCATTTCAGATAGCAAGGTTAGTTTTTGACATAACTAAAAGATTCTGTGATAAATTTATCAATTGGACGGATGAAAACCTAATGCTTTAGCATTAGGATGAAATC
>JBEPVN010000020.1:0-27487 GCA_041691015.1 Parachlamydiaceae bacterium
GCCCTCAAGTATTATCTTAATAATTGAGGGTTAAAACCCTCAAAAACGAACAAGGGCTAAAGCCCATGCAAACATACGCAGGCTAAAGCCTACGCTACAAAACATAAGTCTCAAGAATAGATCGCTACTGCTGTAGCGTATTCCTTACAGTGAGAAATCGAGATCATGATCTTTGGGTCATCGAAGTGCTCTTTTACTGTAGAAGAAAGATAAACCACAGGCTTTCCGTTTTCATCATTCAGGATTTCCATATCAAGCCACGAAATCCCGGAGCCAAGCGCCTTGACAATGGCTTCCTTGGCAGCGAATCTGCCTGCAAAATTTTTTGCGGATTCCTTATGCTTAAGGCAATATTCTTGTTCTTTTTTTGTAAAAACACGGTCAAGAAAACGTTTTTCAAGGCGTGCAATCACGCCTTCGATTCTTGAGATTTCAATAATGTCGTTTCCGAGTCCTTTAATCATAGTTACAACGCAAAATAGTTTTTATGGGCAATGTCGAGATTAGCGACCGACTGCGCCGATTCCTGTTCTGTCAAAAGACTCTCATCTGTTGAATTGCAAAAGATCATACGACCAGACGTTGTATGCTTGACAGATAGCACTTGCACTTTGATTGTTTCGCCGATATTGTCAGCTCCTCCGTTAATGACGACCATTGTGCCGTCATCGAGATAGCCAACACCTTGTCTTGCGCCTTTGCCGGGGTGCTGAATTTTGATATTGATATATTCGCCGGCTTGACTGATTGGTTTTAGTGCGTTTGCAAGCGTATTAATATTGATGACAGAAATGCCTTCAATTGTGGATTGCTGAATGCGATTAATATCTGACGTGATGATATTTGCATCTAAAAGTCTTGCAAGGCGGACAAGTTTTGACATAGGGTCTTGTACGTCATGAAAATCTGTATCGACATAGCGAAGATCAAGATTGGGCATGTTCTCCAGTTTTTTATAAACCTCAAGAGAGCGTCTTGCTTTTGCGTTAATGACTTCATTGCCATTTTCAGTTGAGTTATAAAGATCTTTTAACGTGAAACGCGGTAAAATCAAATGGTTGTCCAAAAGGCCAGAGGATGCTAAATCAATGATACGCGAGTCTTGAAGGATTGATGTATCGATTAAAAGATCTTTCTTTTTTTGGTTAATCGGCTTGAACTTGATAAAAGGAATGCTCACATAAAGCTCTTCAGCGCTTCTTGCTGTCATGCACATTCCAAGATACGCTGTAAATAAAAAAATCCCGGTTCTGACAAGCGTTTGAACTTCATTGCTTATTGGAAGTGTTGAAATATTTAAAATACTATTTGCGATAAGAAGAAGTGCGCTTCCCATAAGGTAACCGATGAAAAGTCCAAGCAGGGCAATATTAAAGGCGCGTAAATTAAAGCGTTTAAAAAAATAATCCGTCGCCATAACGCTTAAGGCAAATCCTGTGCCGGATAATATGCCAATTAAAATATTTAAAGGAGTAAAACTCTCGACTGTTTGGCTTGTTGTGTATGCTGTGAGGATCAGAACTGAAATGAGTAAGAAGAAAGCTCGTATAAACGAGAGTGATATGTTCATATATATATGTTTCCTTGTGAATGCAGAAAATTGTTTACACCTATTTATCAAAGTTTATAATGGAAAGATCAATTTTTGTCTATAAAAACGATCAAACAATTTACAAGGAATTCTTATGATAATGTTACGTCAAAAAGCCCTCTTGGTTATCTCTGGACTTATATGGTTTGCTGTCGGAATCGCTTTGCTTATGAAAGGATTAAATTTTTTAATGGATGGCGTAAAAACTGCCCGGGATATAAGCGGAAATTATCCGATGCTAAGCAAAATGACACCCTATTTTGGAAGCAAAGAACAGGCAGCGTTGATGCTTGTTGCTTTTGGCTTATTTATAGGCTATTTTAAAGGAAAATTTGTGCTTGGAAAATCTGCTTTGAGAGGGATTGAACGCATTCGTAGTTTTCAAGAACCTACTTCTTTAAGTAATATTTACAGCGCTAAATATTATATTTTGCTAGGGGTTATGGCAAGTCTTGGCATGCTCATGAAAGTGACCGGAGTTCCAACAGATATTCGCGGATTGGTTGATGTGGCAGTAGGTGCAGCCTTAATCAACGGCTCCATGTTTTATTTTAGAAGCGCTATGCAAGAAAAGGAATCCTGCCGTATCTAAAACCAGTTCCTGTTGTCCCTTTTATTTCGGGGTAGAGGGGACAACCGTTATTTATCACTTGTGATACTTTGTACCTTTGAGGATCTCAAAGGCTCTGTAGACCTGTTCTAGCAGAAGGAGTCGTACAAGCTGATGCGTCATCGTCAGATCTGAAAAACTGATCAGATTCGGATGAGATTTAAGTATAGGTGGAAGACCGTTTGAGCCGCCTATCACAATAGAGAGCTTGGTGCCGCCTTCTATAAACTTTTTTTCGACGTATTCGGCAAATTGCTCGCTTGTGACTTTTTTACCTTTTGGGTCGAGACAAATAATGACGGGTTCTTTTTCACATAGGCTTAAAAGCTGATCATCCGTTTTTACAAGACAAAATTCTATCGAAATAATAGGTTTTAGGCGTTTGATGTATTCATCAAGTGCAGTTTCGAGCCATTCTTCTTTGGTTTTACCAATTGATATAATCTTGAGCTTTAACATGTTAGTTGTTTTTAATCGCTTGATTGATGCGTCTTACATCGTCTCTTTCTTTGATTGTAGCGCGTTTATCACCAATTTTTTTTCCTTTAGCGACTGCGATTTTAACTTTGGCTCTTCCTTTGATAAGATAAAACGCAAGAGGGATGAGTGCTAAACCTTTTTCTTGTGAAGCAGTTTTTAGCTTGGAGATCTCTCTTTTATGCATGAGGAGTTTTCGCTCCCGTCTGTCTTCGTGATTATAAATATTACCGTATTTATAAGGGGCAATATGGCAGCCTACAAGCCAGATTTCATGGTTGATAATTTTGATGTAGGCATCTTGTAAACTGCCCCCATTATCGCGAAGGGATTTGATTTCGGTTCCGGCAAGGACGATTCCAGCCTCGAAAGTTTCGAGGATTTCATAGTTAAAAGTAGCTTTTCTGTTTGAGACCAGATCTTTTTGTTTATCATTCATAATTTAAAAAGTATACAATATCTTGAAACATCTTGACAACGGATAAATTACACTTTATCTTGATGTACTAAATTTAAGGAGCATCCGCATGAAATTTGTGATCTCAACCCAAGAACTTAATTATTTAATCAATAAGTGTCAAAATGTTGTGGCATCGCAGCAAAAGGCTACAATTCCGATTTTGTCGAATTTCCTTATAGAAGCGGCAAATGATGAACTTGTCATTACGGCAACCGATTTGACTGTAGGAGTACGCTGTTTTACAGAAGCTAAAATTTTAGAAGAGGGAGCTACAACGCTACCTGCAAGACGATTTTCACAGCTTATTAAGGAATTGACAGCGACCAATGTCGAAATTTCTACCAATGAAGCGGAAGTGACTGAAATTATTGCCGATTCATCCAGGTTCAAACTAAACGGTATGAAAAAAAGCGAGTTTCCATCTCTTCCAAACATGACAGATGCCGTTCAGTTTAAAATTAGCCAGACTGATTTAAAAGATATGTTATATCGCACGGCTTTTGCAGTTTCTAGAGAAGATAACCGTTATGTTTTAACGGGCGTTTATATGCAGATCGCAAATGGCATCGCCACTTTTGTAGGTACTGATGGTAAAAGGCTTGCAAAAACGCATATTTCGATCAAAGTCGATTTAGGTTTTACAGGGGGTTACATCATTCCTTTAAAAGCTGTTGAAGAAATTTATAAAAATTTGACAGAAGAGGGCGAAGCTACCGTCTTTTTAATGCATGATAAAATTGCTGTGGAAGCCTCAGATACCATGGTTGTCACAAAATTGCTCTCAGGCGACTTTCCGGACGTTAATCGCGTGATTCCGCAAAAAGCAGACCAGCTTCTTTCGCTCCATAGGGAAGAGCTCATGACTCTTCTTCGTCAGATCGCATTATTTACTGTCGATTCCAATCATTCGGTACGATTTACTTTTTCAGATGGCGAGTTAAAATTAACTGCCAATACGATGGATATCGGCGAGGGGAATGTGAGCATGCCGGTTAATTATAAAGGTCCAAAACTTGAAATTGCTTTTAATCCAAACTTCTTTTTAGATATTTTGCGTCACAGCAAAAATGAATCAGTTACTATGGGAGTAATAGATGCCTATAATCCTGGATTTATCACTGATTATAAGGACACAATAGTTGAGCCCGGTAACATTTCACCATTATTTGTTTTGATGCCTATGCGGTTAAACGAAGAGTGACTTTAAGTGTTTTTAAAATCTCTCTATTTAAAAAATTTCCGCATTTATAAAAGCAAAGTATTTGAATTTTCTCCAAAAATTAACTTGATTTTTGGAGAAAATGCCATTGGCAAGACAACTATCTTAGAAGCTATTCACTACCTAATTTCCGGTAAATCCTTTAGAACAGAAAAACTTCAGGATTTGATCATGGAAAATGAAAACTATTTTTATATAGAAGCTCAGTTTTTGAAACATGGCATACTACAATCATTAAAAATTTCATTTGATGGCAAAGAGAGAAGCATTGTACATAATAATACCAAATTACGAAACGCAACGCACTTGCTCGGCATTTTACAAGGGGTTCTTTTAACTCCAGATGATGTGGATTTAATTAAAGGGGCTCCTGCTTTAAGAAGGCGATTTTTTGATTTGCAAATAGCCCAAGCAGACCCTTTATACGTGTATTACCTCGGCCGCTACAAACAAGCGATGCAGCAGAGAAATTATCTTTTGCGGATGAAAAAAATAGCAGCTATTGAAAGTTTTGAATATGAAATGGCAAGATCTGCAGCCTATATTGCCGTGCAAAGGAATTTATTGGTTAAAGATTTAAATATGATCAGCAATCCCTTGCATACAATTCTTGTCGGATCCCATGAAGCCTTAAATTTTGAATATAAAACTCACGGAGCAATTACTGCGGATCTTGAAAAATTTTATATTGAATTATTCAAAAAAAATAGAGCTAAGGAAATGGAAGTCGGCCTTACATTGGCAGGACCCCATAAAGATGATTTGAATTTTTTTCTAAATAACAAAGACGTGCGGCAATTTGCAAGTGAAGGGCAGCAAAGAAGTTTGATCTCGACGCTTCGTTTAAGTGAGTGGCTGCGTCTTAAAAGTGCGGCAGAAAATGATCCTTTGATGCTCATTGATGATTTAGGGATAAGTTTGGATGATTCAAGGAAACTTAAGCAACTTTCTTATTTAAGCAATCTTACCCAAGTTTTTATCACCATGACAAAGCCTGAAAAATGGCAATCTGGCGTTGATGTTAATCTTATTGAAATCGCACATTAAAAAAAAACTATGCCATTTATCTTAAATCACTATACTCTTAAGTTAAGTATGAGGGAAAAATGGAAGATTCAAAAGATGAAATAGATTTGATTTTACAAAATGTGGCAGATGTCATTATTGAAAATAAGACTAAGCCCCCTAGTTTAACAGATGATCCATTTGATTTTTACGTCCAACGCGTCCAATCAAGTCTTTTTTCGAAAAAAGAGACTTTTCAGAAGCGCTTCGTGCAAGGATATCATGTTCTTGTCAATCAATTAAAAAATTAAGAAATATTTAAAGTTCTTTTTGAGCAAAAACCGTAACACAAGAGTAAAAATCCGGCAAGAATACAAGGTATGCTTAAAAGTTGCCCTGTTTGCAGCCATGATTCATCAATCATCAGGCTGGAAGGCATTTTAAAAAATTCAAATATAAACCTCGATCCAAAAATCAAGATGAAGAATAAGCCGCTGATTATTCCGGATTTTAATTTTGGGTTCTTTTTCCAAATAGCATAAAGAAGAAAGAATGTGAAAAGGGCTGCAAAAGCTTCATAAAGCTGAACCGGATGGCGTGGGACGATCGGACTATAATCCAATGGGTCGCCAAAAATAACTGCCCAAGGAAGGTTTGTTTCTGTGCCCAGAATTTCCTGATTAACGAAGTTTCCGATCCGGATAAAAAAAGCTGCGAAAGCTGTAGGGATACAAAGCATATCCAATAGATCAATATAAGAAATATATTTAAAATTTTTAAGGACTGTTATCTTATAAAGAAATAAGGCAAGTAATATGCCGATAACGCCTCCATGACTTGCAAGGCCGCCTTCCCAAACTTTAAAAATATCCAGAGGGTTTTGACTGTATCTTGGCCATTCGTAAAAGAAAACGTGACCAAGTCTTGCGCCTATGACAGTGCCTCCCACAACAAACCAGACAAGGCTGTCTGTTAAATCTGTAGCCTGTTCACTTGTATTTAGTGGGTTTTCTTGATTTAGGTGGCGCATGATAAGTTTACGAAAAATAAAATAACCCACAATAAATCCGAGAGCAAAAAAAATGCCGTACCAGCGGACAGGATGATTTAGATAAGGAATTGTAAAGGCATCACGACTTGGATTCCAATAAATCCAAGAAAAAATTTGAGACTCGAACATGTTTTCACCAAAAAAAAACTCCTGCAATTAAATCTAAATGCAGGAGTCGATTTATCGGAGTAGAGGGATTCGAACCCCCGACCTACTGCTCCCAAAGCAGCCGCGCTAGCCAAGCTGCGCTATACTCCGAAGTCTTAACTGAAAAACGATACTATAGCAAATCGTCTAATTATGCTCAAAGCTTTTTTTCTTTTTTATTTTATCTTACAAAAATAGCAAAAAAGAGCGGAATTACAAGCTGAATATGCCAAGTTTAAGCAACATGTAACTTAAGCTAAAGCCTACGCTACATATTGCTCTAGAGGGGTTTTTTGCCGCTGATGATGGTGGCGATGCCGCCTGAGAGGGGTTTTATAGTTGTTTGCTGAAATCCTGCATCTTGAAGCATTGTTTCAAGTTTTTCCGGCTTTACAAAGCTCTTAATGCTGTTGCAGAGATACTCATAAGCTTCTTTATTAGAAGTTAAAAATTTTCCGATAACGGGTAGGACTGCTTTTAAATAGAACCTGTGGCCTATTTTGAGTAATCTATTTTTTGGCTCTGTCAATTCCAAAATAGCAAAAGAGCCGCCCGGCTTTAAGACACGGAAAACCTCTTCTATTGCTTTTTTCGGGTCGTGAATATTTCGAATACCATAAGCTACGCTTACGCATTGCACACATTCATTTTCAAGCGGGATCGCTTGTGCATCTGCTTGAATGTAGGAAATATCGTGCTGCTTGAAAATAGGTTGATTGGCTTTTAATCTGGCGCAACCTAGCATTTCTTCGCAAAAGTCAAGCATGTAGACTTTTTGGGGGCTTTTGGATTTTTTTAAATAGGAGAATGTAATTTCACCGGTACCGGCGCAAAGGTCAAGAAGGCTTTCTCTATTATGCGCATCGCTTAAGTGATGGAGCAATTGATTGTTCCAGAAACGATGCATTTGCAAGGAAAGCACAGCATTTGTTCTATCGTATTCTTTTGCGATACTTCCAAACATCTTTTGGATCGATTCTGGATGATCTTTTCTATATCCCAAATTTAAGTCTCTTTTTTATTGTCCGGTTTTTTACAAAGCTCGCATGTGGACGTATTGCCGCAAGAGTCATCTTTTGGTAAATTTTTTGTAGGGACTTTACCGCAAGCTCCAGGTTTTAACCGGGATTTTCCTGTAAGGAAAAAACTGATACCCAATAAACATAAAGAAAAGAGTATCAAAAAGCTTGCGATTAATAAAGTAAAGCCTAAATTTTCCATGATTATTTGTCATCCTGAATGTCTGAAAACTCCTCATCGAATTCATCATCGAATTCATCTTCATCATCGTCAAAAAATTCATCTTTTTTGATCGGCTTAGTGACTGCCGGTTTTTTATCCGGTTTTTTGAGGACAAGTGGAATATAGTCTACCCAAATAGGTGAACTCCATGCCATATGACCATCTTTTTGAGTGACTCTGATGTAGTAATAAACAAACGGCGGCTTTTTATCTTTTGCATCGATGACAACTTTGTCAAGAGGCGTCATATCATCGAATGTGAAGTTTATGCTATAATCGTTGCTTTCAAAGGTTTTTATGACTTTGCCGTTACGGATAATTTCAACATGGCTTAAAGCTGTAGTCCCGGCAACATAGCCTGATAAATGTCTGTTAACCATCAAGCCTTGTTTGACTGCCGTGCTAGTTTCAGAACCCATTTGCAGTCCCGCAAGATAAAGACCTACAATGATACGCTCGCCGGTTGTCGCATAGCAGGACCTATTATAGAGAGCATCGATCATGGAGGATCTGGAATGCTCTGCGGATATAATAGCAGTCATACCGGGCGAATATTGGACTTGATCGCTTTCAAAAAAATCAGAATAGATGCCGCGATCATCCAAGCCACCTGCAACAAAGCCGAATCTGCAATTTCGAAGCAATGCTTTTTGTACGGCTCCTTCAGGTGATTCAGAAACGCCATTTTTGTTCGATCCCATTATAGGACGGCTGTTGCCTTCTTTTTTAGTGCATTCAGAAGAACCCCAGGCGTTATAAATTTCTACAACGCGCTCATAATCTGGCTCAAAGTTTTTAAAGTCAAAATCATATCCTTTACCCATCGTAAAAGTAGGTATGGAAATAAGTTCCTTTGGTGCAAAGCTTTTATAAATTTTTGATAAGGAGCTATATTTTGGATCTTTTTTACGCAGGAGAGTCTTGTTATCCTTGGCATAGACGAGATGTCTTGCACCTTCTTTAACAGGGTCTCCGGAGAATTGAAAACCGACCAAAGTCGTAAAGCGGTCTGCCTCGTCGAATTCCGTTAAATTTTGAAGGATTAGCTTCCATATTTCATTAGAAGTTTCTTCTTGAGATTCAAAAGGGGAGGATGCTGCAAAATTCAAGGCGCGTTCATCGCGAAAATGGCGCAAGCAGCTTTCTATGTTTTCTGTAGAGTCGATTCTTTCAGACTCTCCATGAAGCAATCCCCAAAAAAGATGTCTCGTATTATCTTGAAAGCATTTGACAGGCGGCGATCGAAAAACTTCTTTTGTTCTTAAATTTTCAAGGCATATCGTATAAATGCCGGCTTCATTAAAGTATAGGTTTGGAAGGGATATGAAGCCTGTTTCCGGAACAAATAATTTCCACTTTAAATTTTCTCTTAAATTTTCATAAGACAATTCAACAAGGGTATCTTCATGCGCTTCATTTGTTAAGTTACCGTATTGGTCTTCAAAGCGCACAATCACATCAAAGCGTTTATTTCGTGCAACAAAAGAGGGGGTTAAAACACGGATGTTGTTAAGTTCTCCGCCACGTACGTCCATTGAAAAAACTTCAGGCTCATCGTATCTGCCTTTACCTGTTGCATCGATAAAAAGGTTAAAAACACGTCTTCTCTGGGAGTTGGTTTGTGCTCTTGTGCCGTGTGTTTTAAAAGTTGCAGGATCATCTTTTGGAGATCCGATGACTACTGTGAAGTTACTTCCAAGTGGCAATTCAACAGGGACGACAAATTCAAAAACGGGAGCTACGCTATCTGGAACATCGATTTCTTTTGCTTGCAGAATTTTACCGTTGTCAAGTTTTGCAAAGACAACATTTTTTGTTTTTTTGAGATTGGATGTCGGCAATTCCCAGTCAAGATCTCGACCTTTGCTCATTAAATCGAATTTCATTTTGGTGCCTTTTGGCAAAGCAACGGATGTTGTGTAAATAAACATCCAGGTGTTAGTTTCACCGGCTATGGCTTGTCCGGGCTCGCAGTAGCATATAGATCTTCGCATGAGTGATTACCTTGTGTTTACAAAAGAGTTCCTGATTCTGCCTTACTGAATTATTCTTTTTCAAGTAAAATAATTTAAATGAACTCATTTGGTTTTAACTCTAAATTTGAATCGATATCCCATAAAATAACACGACCCGTTGCTAAAAGCGTACAGCATTTAGTATTATCAATTTTAAGGACGGATGAGCGTCTATATTTTAAAGAAATAATTTTAAAGTCACGGTTGCTGTTAGAGCTTATCTTGAGCCATTGGCCATCTTGATATTGGTATCCTTCAATCTCTCCGCATAAATCTGTTGAAAAAAAAGCAGAACTTAACGGTGCAGCTATCATGCTTATAATTGGGGCTTTATGACTTTCAATGGTTTGACTGCAATTGTATTGATTGTTAACCTTACTCCAAATTCTAATTGTTTTATCAACTGATCCGCTGATTAAGCAATTTGTTCGGTTATGCAGTTTTAGGGCTGTTATCGGAGATGTATGACCTATAAGTCTTTGTTGTAATTGACAACTCTCATCATTCATTGACCATACGCAAATGGTATTATCTCTTGATCCGGAAAATAAAACACAGCTGTTATTACTTTCTTTACTTAACTGTAAACATACAACATCATCGGTATGCCCTTTTAATTCCTTCATTAATTTGAGTGAAAAAGAACTAACCTTTTCAACTGGAAAAGTATTAGGTTTTTCAACTGTAGTAAAATTAAATCGCCAGAATTTTATTAAATGATCATTAGATCCAGTAAATAAACAAGATTCCAGAATTTCCATGCAGTTAACACTTCTATCATGAATTTTTTGACGATGTATCGAATCTGTTGCGGAAAGTTTATTATAAACATTTATATAACCGTCCGATGCGCATGTAAAAAATTTAGTTTCAGGTTTTTTCGACTGATGAATATAGAGTTGGTTTATGGAGCCAGTATGCGAGCTTGTGATCTCTGATGGATCGCCGGTACGTCCCTTTACAGAATTTAAGCGTTGATCTTGAGTTGTTATGATAATGGTATCAAACCAATTGACAGACCCAAAAGAACCATTGTAATTGGATTTATAATGATCTTTCCAAGAAAGATCTTCAATTTTGACATAGGTTGGCCATTTCTTCCTCGATTGGTATTTCCATACATCCTCGTGATTGCTATGAGCATACCATAATTTGTTGACAGAAGAAGTGTGTGTTATATCCCTCGAGTCAAATGAATAGGAAATATGCAGAAACATATCTTGCGACAAATAATCTGATGAATTATAAACCATAGCTTACCATAATTTAATAAATATTATAAGATATAGGTCTTCTTATGGTTTTATGCCAAACTAAAAAAACTTGTGCTTTATGCAAGCATGAAATTTTTGAAACTACGATTGGTGAAAAAGATCATTTTTTTTGCTGTCATGGCTGTCATGCTGTTTATCAAATTTTAACTTCAAAAAAAGAGTTAATAAATTTTCAAGAACATCCTGTTTTTATGCAGGCTGTTAAGTCAGGCCTTATTTCGAATCCGCATCTTTTGACTGAAATTCAATCCAAGCAAATAAAATTAAAAGACAATGAAATCGAAAAGCTTTATTTGGAAGTTTTAGATATGTGGTGTCCATCCTGCGCTGAGCTTATTTATTATGTTCTGATGCAGCAAAAAGGTGTTATTAACGCTATTGTGGATTATGCGACGGATCTTTGCATCATCGAATTTTCACCGCGCCATATTTCAAAAGTTACGCTCATGAAAGTTATTGAATCGCTTCAGTATAGACCATTTAAGCCGGAAAACAAGGAAGATAAAAAAGTTAATGAAAGCTTGTATCTCAAGTTTGTTGTCGGGGCATTTTGTTCATTTAATGTGATGATGTTTTCCTATCCTCTATATGCCTCCTATTTTGATTATGATCCCTTAAAATATGGGAGCCTATTTGCAAAATTTTCTTTTTTTATGACAATTCCGGTCGTAACTTATTCTTTTTTGCCAATCCTTAAAAGATTTTGGATTGCAGCAAAATACAAAACCTACGGAATGGAATCTTTGGTTGTAATAGGAGTTTTATCAGCTTTTTTTCTATCTTGTTATGAATTAATGCAGGCAAGAACGCATGTTTATTTCGATTCGCTCACCGTCATCGTCACGTTTGTACTTTTGGGAAAGATAATCGAAACAAAAGCTAAATTTTCGGTAAAAAATGCGTGGATACGTCTAAATTTAGCTTTGCCAAAACGCGCTCGTAAACGACATGAAAATGGAGATTTGCAATTTGTCCCTTTGAAAGAAATTAAAACAGGCGATGTTTTTGCAGTATTTCAAGGTGAAAAAGTGGCTTTGGATGGCGTAGTTATAGAGGGAGAAGCTGCTGCGGATGAGTCGTTAATGACAGGGGAGTCTCTTCCAATAGCCAAGAAATCAAGTTCCATCGTCATTCAGGGGTCTATTTTACTCAATGGAAGAATATTTGTGGAAGCAACATCTGTTGAAAAAGATTCCTCACTGTCTCGCATTATCCAAATGCTTGAGTCTGGACTTAAAACAAAATCGCATTATACCCAAGCTGTCGACCCCATCATAAAATACTTTGTTCCGATTGTTTTGTGCATTGCTTTATTCTCAGGACTCTATTCTTTTGTTGTAGCAGGTTCTGAAAAAGCTTTTGTCCAAGCTTTGTCTGTTCTATTAATTTCTTGTCCTTGCGCAATTGGGATTGCAGCTCCGCTTGCAGAATCCTATTTGATGAATAGTCTTGCAACTATCGGGGCAATAGTCAGAAACCGCGGGGTGCTATCGTTGCTTGGTAAGGAAACCATTTTTGTCTTTGATAAAACAGGAACGATTACGGAAGGACAATTTAGAGTCATAAAGGGTCTTGAACATTTAAGCGATCAGGAATTATCCATTTTAAAAGGGATGACAAGTTTATCTCTTCACTTAATAGCAACCGCAATTTCAGCAAGTATTCTAAAAAAATCATTTAAAATAGACCGTATGGAAGAAATTGCGGGAAGGGGGTTGAGAGCTCATGTTGGAGAAGATGTGTATCATCTCGGATCGAGCGCTTTTTTTAATCTGGAAGGGATTATTGCAGAAGATGATTTTGATTTAAACGATATATCATCCAAAGTCTATTTTGCAGTAAATGCTAATTTAAGGTCTGTAATTTATTTAGGGGACAGCATACGTCCAAGCTCAGTTCAACTGGTTCAAGCGCTAAAGCCCGCCAAAACAATTTTGCTCTCCGGGGATGCAAAAGAAGCAGTTTTTGCTGTTGCTAAAGCTTGCTCCATAGAAGAATATTATTTCGAGCATTCTCCGCTTATGAAAAAGGAGCTGATCGCAAATTTACGCAAAAATGGCGATATTGTTTGCATGATAGGAGATGGTATTAATGATGCTCCAGCTATTACCGAGGCAGATATTGGGATTTCAATGACACAAGCGACAGATATTTCCATTCAAGTCTCAGATATTCTTTTAACGAAGGATGATTTAACTTTACTGTTAAAATTGAGAAATTTAAGCCTTTTTGGAGCCTCAATTTTAAAACAGAATCTCTTTTGGGCATTTTTTTATAATTTGATAGGCATAGGTCTTGCCGTTTTTGGACTGTTGTCACCCATATTTGCAACCTTTGCCATGATGGCAAGCAGTCTGATTGTACTCTACAACGCAAAACGCATCAATTTGTGCCATTTCTAAACTTTTCGTAGAGGTTTTTTAAGCCATTTGGATCGTTTTCCAATTCAGGGTTATTTTCATTAAAAAGCCCTATTAATTTTGCATTCAATTCTTTAAAACGCTTAGGATCTATAAAAAACTTATTAAGATTTAACAAATGTAGGGCTAGCATGAGAGAGCCATCATACTTTAATTCAAGAAGAGAGTTAATAACACCTACTGTGATATTAATTTGTTCCTTAACGTTTATTAAAAATTTGCTCTCATTTGTTCTTCCTAAAAGTACAAAAAATTTAAATACCATTTTTTCATCACTTTTTGTTAAATGAATAAAGCTATTATTTTGAATGATCAAAGTCAAAACGGAACTCATTGCTTCATAAGTTGATTTTATTAAATCAAAAGACGTGTATGTGATATTTGGGAAAAAATCTAAAAGTAAACAAATGATTTTTTCCGGATGTTCCGGAAAAAATTTAAATAAAACATTGAAATGTACGATGTTACTTAATAGAAGGTTTAGCACAGAAACAGAAAATTTATCTAATTTATTTAAGGAATTATTAATATCTACTATAAAATAATTAAAAAAATGAAAAAACTTTTCTTTCATTAATTTTTCACCATGCGCATCAAAAACTGTTTTTTCGGAGGTTTCGCAATGCAAATAATTAAAATAATTTCTCGGATCGCTATATCTGCTTGAAAATTGAGAAAATCCTGGACAGTTTTTAAGACATACGAATAAAGGTGTGATTATTTTTTTGATAATATCCCTGTAGGTCTCTTCGTCATCATGCATACAAATAATAGCTGCGAGATGACGCACAACTAATTGTAAGAGTTCTTTATCTAAAGGAATTTCAGGGGAGTGCAAAGCAGGCAAGCAATATAGTAGAGCTTCTTTGATATCTTTTACGCTTTGTATGGTTTTTTTATCGCTCAACATCACTCTTGCAAATTTACTTTGAAAAATTAAAATTTCCTGATCAGAAAAAATGCGTTTCACGAGTAACATTTGCACGAGCAATTTATATTTACTAACTAAGAAGAGATTAATAAATTTTTTTATTGTGCTTTTAAACGGAACTAAAACATTTTCGGGTATTGTACCAGGAAGTGTTTTTATCACGGTTTCAGCAAGACTACATCCTATAAAAACCAAATCTTTTCCATCATCTTTTCTTAAATTTTCAAGGAAAGGAATCATATTTGATAGATCCACTTTTAATCTCAAAATATTGTAAGAAATATCGATTTGTTCGTTTATAGAAGAATCTTTATCAGCCGGTAAATTTCTCAAAGTTCTAGCAAACAAAAGAAGAAGGTCATTTATTTGATCGCTGTTTGAATTTCTTAGAAGCTCATTTAATTTACGCAATACGAGAAGCGAAACATTCCAATCTTTTGATTCAACAAAAGTTTCAACGAATTTTAAATTGATCTTGTTTTGTTTTTCAGGGCTTAAAACTGCATGTTTTTTTAACTCTTCTTCAAGAAACCAAACTGTTATTTGAACTTTTAAGCGGCAGGCAGCCTTTTGATTTAAAAAACCTAATGTTAAAATATACAAAAAATCTCTCTTGAGGTGAGCATCTTCAAATGCAGATACAAGCTGCCCATAAGTTTCAAAAAAGAGAGTAAAAATTTCGGATTCAAAATCAGCTAAAATTTCTAAAAATGGGAGCTGTTTTACTAATGAAACTTCCATCCTTTGCAGAGCGGTACATGCAAGTTCCGGTAATTTTTTATCGGTAGATCGGGCTAATTGTTTTTTTAAAGATTCTAAAGTGGATTCATTAGTAAGGCGGTATGCTTGCATTAATTTTAAAGCTAAAGGAACTCTTAAGGTATCTTTAAGAAGGAAAAACACAACCTCTCCAACTTTTTTTAATACTTCTTCATCTTTTGCAAAATATAATGACTTATTGAGAATTACTGTAATGACTTGTTCCTGATTTTCCAAACCTAAAATTATTTTTTTCCATATCAAATCGTGATTTAAGAGGAGTGTTTGGGGAAATTTAGAATCAAAAAATTCTAATAATGATAATGCCTGGCTATTTTTTAAATTTAAAAGGCACAAATCCAAAAGATTTAAAGTGTCAGTATCTACAGATTTTTTATTGAAATGAAGATGAGTTAAAATTCTCTGTATAAAATCTCTTGAGATTTCGGGATGTAAACCTATCATTGCCACTTCTGCCAAATGTTGGTAAAGATTCATTTCATCAGGCATTAATTGCTTTGGATTTCTTTTGATAAAGCTATCGAGGTAATTTTTTATTAAAATAAAGGAATCTTTAGATTTTAGGAGCAACTCATTAAAAGTAATAAAAAGTAAATTCAAAAGAGCAGGTCTTAAAAATATTTGAATATCAACGGCTTTCCCTATTTCAAAATATAAGGCGATCAAAGAAAGCCCATCTTCTGCTTTTCTTGATTTTTCGAGAATAGTAAGCAAAAACCACTCAAATTTCGTTTTTAAGAGGATTTTGATTTTGTCGGATAAAGGTGTACCTGAATTTATAATATTATTTAAAATCTTAAAAATCTCTTCATGAAGCATTTCATTTAAGCCAAGGTCTGCAGAAACAGCTTCAAGAAGCAGCTTAAGTCTTTCTAAAACCAATCCACTATCTTTATATGTTAAAGGGATATTTCTATTTATGGCAATGATCCTAGTTGCTTTTTCTTTTGCGAAACTTGCACTTAAAACTAGGTCAATGTCCTGTAGGGTCATATTTTTACTTTTAAGATTTTGAAAGATTTCAAATCCTCTTAAAAAATCAACTGTGATAAGTTTTTCAGCAACGACTTCAAAATTGGAAAACTCATCTTTCTTTAAAGGTCTTTTAAGGAGCGGCATTTTTAAAATCAAAGCAATAGCTACTTGACCCAAGGCCAAAAGATCTCTTTCTAATAGGAGAGTGTTTTTTAAGTATCCTATGCAAATGGTGTCGAAAAGTTGTTTTTGCAATTCTGGTTGAAGCGAGTCTAAAGTTGAAAGAATTTTTAAGGAAGTATGGGGGTATTGACTTGCGAATTGTTTAGCCAATTTCAAATGGGAAAGACCGTCAAAAATACCCGGTTGATTTGTCCAGATTTGATAAACAAATTGATTTATGGCTGGGTTCTGAGAGTATATAAACATCAAGCTTAAGTTTTTTTGAATTTCAGAAAAGGAACTATTTTCATTTTGAAGAAGAAGTTCAAAAGCCTTTATATCAGATGAATCTAACGCGTATCGATCTAGGTTTGTCAATAATGCACGAAATAAATTTTGTTTAACTGATGTATTTCTTTCTTTTTCAATGAGTTTGATAAATTCCGCTAACAAAAAGGGCAAATCCTGACTCTTAGCCTCGGCGCAAAGAAGATAAAAACCGGTTTTATTGATCACAAAATCATCGCATTCCAAAAAGTCGCAAGACGCCTTTTTGATATTTGGATTATCGCTTGAAACAGTTTCAAAATCAGGACCAAATAAAAAAACATTTAATCGTTCAAAAAAAGTAGATAGGGGAGTTTTAATTGTTTGGGGTTGTCTAAATAAAGCAAGAGCTGATTCCAAATCATCTTTTAGAGTAAAATAAAGAGGATTTGGCGTTTTAAATTCGAACTGAAGATGCGTTTCATTTTTTAATTGAAGTTTTCGAACAATAATTGGTGATTTTGAATTTTTTAATCTGCAAGCAATCGTGCCAAAAATTTGAAAATAAGCGAGCATCAGTTTAAAATCATTTTGAGCGGTTGTTTCACTTAAGATCAAATGTTCAGTAATTTCTTTAAATAGTTTGAAAAAAGGATCAGCCGATTCAATAGAATTTTCAATTACAGTTTTAGAAAAAAAACTCAGTTTGGAGGTTAAATATTCGGGCATCAAATAATAGAGATGGAAACAAAAAATAAAAGGGGCGATGGATTCGTTGGGGAAATGGTTTTTTAAGGTTTTAGTAAAAATAGTAAAGTCTTTGCCAGAACTAATCGTTGAAAGTAAGGATTCCTCAAGTTCTTTTGAGCGATATCTCCAACCTGTCGTCAAATACTTAAACAGCATTGCAGAGCCGGAATAATCAATTTCTTTATGATTTTCTGCTTCTAAAGTTTTTGTTAATCTGCAAATAAGAGGTTTTGCGATCGAATCACTGTTCGAATCAACCCTTACAGAAAAGGAGTGCACAGCAAATCCGGAGATAGTAATTTTTAGAGCATCATGACAAAACAAATTTTTTCGTTTTAGATTTTTTATAAACAGCAAATCGACTAAAAAATTGTTTCTATTTCCAAATGAGACGATCCCAAAATGATCAGTGTTACTTTTATGTGTGTAAAATTTGGTAAATGCAAAATTCTTTATATCGGATATGGAAAACTTAGGCAATTTCATCTTAAAAAATTCTATAATACTTCTTTTATAATTTTCGGGGTCGTCAGAAATTGGCACACGAATGTCTATATCAGCTGCTTTTTTTTTGAATTGATCAAAGAAATTTTTCGGGATTAGATCGCTTGGAATTTTTAGGCGTGTAATGACTTCACGCATGTATTCCGGACCTAAAATTTGAAAAACAGTCCCGCCTATAATTTCAAATGATTTGATATTCAAGTATATAAAAATTTCTGTTAGAGTTGTTGAAAATTCCAGTGTTGAGGTTTCAGATTTTACTTGGAATTCGTCAGTAAGTAAGGTTTTTAGACGCTGCATTGGCAAATTTTGTAAATGAGGCGCAAGTTTTTCAAATTGAGCAGTTACATTGTGATTTTCGTCGATGATTCCCTGGTCTCTTAAATAAAGAAAAATTTTGTCATAAAATGAAATCTGGTAGCTATCTTGACTTAAAAGTTCTTTGGAAACATCTAATTCACGAGCTAGTGGAAGAGTGAATGTTTGTTGATGTTTTAAAATATTAAATTGATAATTATTCATATTTTCTCTTGAAATATTAATGCAAAAATTAATATTATAATATATTAAAATTTAATTCAAGTTAATAATGAAACATAATAAATATAGTTAAAATCTTAATTTAAATGTTTTAACTCAGATTGCTCCAAAACGGTGCAAGCTTTTTTAAGCTAAGAGCTAAAGAGGGGCGGGGTGTAGCTTTTTTTAACAGAGAGTGAGCCAGTTTCTGTTGTTCCCCCTAGC
Source organism: Parachlamydiaceae bacterium (assembly GCA_041691015.1). Taxonomy (GTDB): domain Bacteria; phylum Chlamydiota; class Chlamydiia; order Chlamydiales; family Parachlamydiaceae; genus JBBSJT01. Next base: position 18,625 of record JBEPVN010000020.1, read on the forward strand.
GGAAAATAAATAGTTATTAGCCTTTGATTTTTTTGAAGATGGAATACCAGTGACTTGTAATTTCTGTCCTATCAGAGTCCAAAGCTTTTTGTATAATTTTTACACTCGACATGACAGTAGAGTGGTCTTTTGAAAAAATATCACCGATTTTTACGAAAGGCATTTTCAGTTCCGATCTGCAAAGATGCATCGCGATTTGTCTTGGCAGAACAGAATCCCTATTTTGAGCTTTTCCTAAAATGTCTTCTGGTTTGATTCCAAATTGTTCAGCAACTGTTTTTAAAATCTTTTGAGGCGTCAGCGTATTTTGTTCTTCTTCTGCAATTAAATCTGCAAGAATCTGTTTGGCTACAGGAACTGTCATCATTTTTCCGGTATCATGCGTGCGCAAAATAAGCGCTTCTAAAGCACGTACCAGATATTTGCAATTGCTTGTAAATGTTTCGAGTAAAAATTCGATAAGTTTTGGGTGCAGGTAATAATTAAAGGCTTCTGCTTTCTTGTTTAAAATAGCTTTTAAATCATTTGTCGTATGCATGGCAAGAGGAAGCACTATGCCCCATTCAAAGCGGCTGACAAGGCGCGGCTCTATTAGGCGAAGTTCTGCTGGAGGCACGTTTGAAGATAGGATAATTTGCTTACCTTCCAGGTGCAGAGCGTTAAAGGTGTGGAAAAACTCTTCTTGGGTTGCTCCCTTTCTCGATAAAATATGAACATCGTCGATAATTAAAACATCCACATTGCGGTAAGCTTGTCTAAAATGACTCATTTCGCTAGCTCTTATTGCAGTCACAACATGGTCTGTAAATGTTTCTGCGCTTGCGTAAATAGCTTTTAGCCCATGGTTTCTTAAAGCATGTGTGACAGCTTGTAGAAGGTGGGTTTTACCGCTTCCGCTTATTCCATTAATATACACAGGGTTAAAAGCACCAAGCTCTAATGTTGCTTGTTTGATAAGCTGTCCTGTTTGTTCATCAACGCCTGCAATGCCGCATAGTAGTTTATAAAGAAGCAAGTTTTCATCTGATAACGCGTAATTTTGAAATGTGCAAAGAGGATTTAATTCTTCATACTGGATGCTGAGCCTGGAAACGACTTCAACAGGCTTTTGTTTGGAATTTTTTTGGAAGCGCTTGGACTCAGGCAAGTTTAAATGAATACGGATGGACTTGCTATTATTATTTTTAAATTCAGCAAGCACCTTTTTTCTGATATGTTCTTCAAACCATAAAATCTGAAAACGGTCTTCTGCCTCTAAAAATAAATTGCATGCGTCAAAATTAATAACCTTTAAAGGCTTTAACCACTTACTGACTGTTTCTAACCCTAGTTCCTTCTCTTGATGGAGAAGGAACTTTTCCCAAGCTTGCATAAGTCACTATTTTGCTTTGGTAATCACTGTATTATTTGTAGAAGCCAACCTCTTTGACGTCCACCACTGCTGTAATATTCCAAGTAACATGGAAGATAGCCAATATATATTTAAACCGGAAGGAAAATTATAAAACATGAACGCGAATACGACTGCCATGATGGAGCCCATTGCGCGCTGCTGTCTTTGCTGTTCGGTCATTAAACTAACATCTTTTGGCGCTGTACTAGACATTTTTTGCTGGAGGAACATCACAGCTCCTAGCAATATAGGAAGCAAGTGAAATTGATTGCCGATAAAGAAAATGGGCTGAGTCCAGCTAAAGAGAACATCTGGCGCTGATAAATCATCAATCCAGCCCGGAATAAAGCCTGCGCCCCTTAACTCAAAAGTTGATTTAAGAAGGTCGAACATACCAATTAAAAACGGCATCTGGATAAGAAGCGGTAAGCAGCCAGAAACCGGGTTTACACCCTGCTCGCGGTAAAGATTCATCACTTCCAACTGGCTTTTCTTTGGATCTTTTTTATATTTTTCCTGAATTGCTGTGACTTGCGGTGCAATCTTTTGCATCTTAAGCATGGATTTTGTAGACCAGGCATTCAATGGATAAAGCATAATTCTTAAAGCAACAGTTAATAGAATAATAGAAAAGCCCCAAGATCCTGTAATGCTATGGAAAAAACTCATCAGGATGAATAAAAACTTCGCAAAGGGTTCTGAAATAAATGAAAACCAGCCATGAAATGTTTGGCAGGCAACATAATCTGGGTTATAACCTATTTCATTATTGGTATAAACTTGGTCGACAGCCTTTAGGATGCTGCCAGAAAATGGACCTGTAAAAAGACGGAAACCCATGACGCCGCCATTGCTATTTAAAGGTAGCTGCATCATATAGCCCGGCAATTCTTCGGCTTTAAATTTGTTATAGGCTTCATCAATTTTGATCAAACGGGAAGGAACTATTTTTCCAGGAATATATTGAGCGCGAAGACCTGCATCAATTGTTGTAAGCGGATCTAAAATAATTCCAAAAAATCCATTGGAATTACATACCCAGTCCGGGTAAATCGAGCTTACAGCAAGTGTATCTTTTGGCAGATCGAGTAAGATCACTTCTGATTTATCGTTTCGTGTGATGCGATATTTTAACGCAGGAGCAATAGCGCCAGAAATCCATTCTACTTCAGGAACTCCTGTAATCACCCACAAACCACGGCTGTCGCCGTCGACCTTGATCGTAAGATTGATACAATAAGGAGCATCTTTTAATTCGCTTTCAACAGAATAGGTTTTTGTGATGCGGCGATGCGGTTGATTTGCTTCAAATACGATGGAAGATTCATTAAATTCTTTGACTTCATATTTAAGCTCAGCTACCTCCTTGTACTCTGAAATAATGTTTGCTGCATAAAACTGCGGTGGGATCGAAACTGCTTTTTGTCCGGATTCTTGTGCAAAACCGCGTCTTAAAAGAGGGTAATAGCCACCAAGTTTGCCTTTTGCATTTTCAACAAAGCTATTGTTTTCTTTTCCCGGTGTAAGAAACGGTCTTAAAGGGAAAGTTGAGTTTTCAGGGTGGTCTTTAACAAGTTCGCGATCAATTTCGGTTTCTTTGACAACGCTTTGCTTATTTTCTTTGTTTCTGAAGGGTAAGTTAATTTCAACTAAAGCACCGCCGACATTTGAAAAAACAAGCTGCTGGTATTTGTTTTCGATAACATAAAATTTTTCTTCGACATTGTCTTTAGCTGTTGCTTGAACATTTGTGTTAACAAAGGGCTTAAAGGGTTCAGCTTCTGTTGAAGTTTTTTCAGATTTTGGAGCTTCGACTGGTTTTTTTTCTTGTTTTGCGTTCCACTCTTTTAATTTTTCCTGGTGTTGTTGTTCAAAATAAACATTTACGCCAAACAAGACGAATGTGAGTGCTAAAACAAAAAGAAAAGTCCGCTTATCCATATCAACCTATGTAAAAAAAAATTTGAAGAATTCTGGTTCTCAAACAGTAAAGGCAAGAGAATAGCAGATGCTCGATAAAAGAGCAAAGCGAAAGTGTTTTAAATATATTGGGGCCTTAAGCTTGACAGTATGTCGCTATAGTTCGGACATTTTTTATGTTTTTTTAAAGGATTTATTGCCTTAGAAGCGGTAAAAGCCTACGCTACAAATCTAGCTGATGCTTTTGCCGCTTCTAAGGCATGGAATTATGCGAAAAATCTTTTAAAATGGAAGTCCTGAAAGGACGACATAAAATAAAAAGTTAATTCCCTCGTTTTTTTGTTAAGGTCTAATTGCTGCCGAGGTAGGCTTCCTTAAACAGGGTCTCGAGCATATCGGAATTAACGGGCTGACCGTTATTTACCTGCTTATTTTCAACAGTCACAAGCCGTTTTTTGACATCATCGAGCTCTTCTTTAAGCATAAGACAAAGCTTGCTCAAATCGTTATGTTTTGAAAAAAGACTTTTCTTTAACTTATCATTTTGTTTTTTCAACGAGTCGAGTTCTTTGCCAAGAATGGTCAATTCATCGTTTTCTTCAAATAGTTCTAACTGGATGGTGGAAGATGACATGTCGATTTACCTGTTTTGATAAAAACCGGAGATTATGCGAAACTTATCAAAATTTGCAAGCAACAATTTAAAACCCCCATCAAAATTTCCTGCCAAAAGTTGACTTTTTTACACTAATTAATTAGAGTAAGCTTATGTTTAACAATATATTATGAATAAAAATCCAAGGAGAGACTATGTGCGAACAGCATAAAACACAGTATAACCCAAATATTTTTTTTGGTATTGCTGTCTGTTGCGGTCTTTTAGCGGGGTATTTTAATCATCCGGTCATTAATTCTATCGCAAATGCCATAGCTGAGATTTTCATCAACCTACTAAAGCTTGTCAGCTTGCCGATTATCTTTTTGTCCATTGTTTCGACAGCTTCTGGAATGGAAAGCGTTGTTGAAGTCAAAACCTTAGGCAAAAAAGTTTTAAAGTATACTTTGCTGACAACGATTATTTCTGCAACTGTTGCTCTGATTTTATTCGTACTTGTAAATCCGGTCCGTGGGATTATACACCATCTTCCAGCAGTAGAAGGGGCGGAAAATTTACATCTGAATCATTCCGGCTACTTGACTTATCTAAAAGATGTCATTCCATCCAATTTTGTTAAACCCTTTATAGAAAATAATGTGATCAGCGTTTTGTTTTTAGCAATTGTCCTAAGCGTTGCTTTGTTAAAATTGCCGCACGAAAACAGAAAACCTTTGCATACTTTTTTCTCAAGTTTTTACGCAGCTGTCATGAAGATCACCTCATGGCTTGTTCAAGTGATGCCGATTGCAATTGCGGCTTTCATTGTTTTATTTATGCGCGATTTGCAAGAGGGCTTGGAAGTTAAAGCTTTAGCGCTTTATTTAGCCTGCGTTGTCATGGCTAATTTAGTTCAAGGGTTGATTGTGTTGCCGCTTTTCTTAAAATTCAAAAAAATATCGCCGCTTGTAACAGCAAAAGGCATGCTTCCTGCTTTATCATTGGCCTTTTTTACAAAATCATCAGCTGCAGCTTTACCTATGGCAATGCGTTGCGCAGAAGAGAATTTAAAAGTCTCAAGAAAAGTAGCCGGATTTACGCTCCCGCTTTGCACAACCATCAACATGAACGGATGCGCAGCTTTTATTCTGATTACAGTTTTATTTGTTTCGATGAGCAATGGGATTGTTTATACTCCAATTGAGATGGTAACATGGATTTTAGTTGCGACAATAGCAGCTATTGGTAATGCAGGAGTGCCTATGGGCTGCTATTTTCTTTCGGGTGCTTTTTTAGCAGCCATGAATGTCCCTTTAAATATTTTGGGTGTTATTCTACCTTTTTACACAATTATTGATATGATCGAAACGGCAATCAATGTCTGGTCTGATTCTTGCGTGGCTGTTGTGGTTGACAAGGAAGTTAAGGCTGAGATTCCGGCTTATGAAAATATCGCGCTGGAAACCAACTAAAATGAATCATTTTTTTTCATCCGATACACAAAAAATAATCAAGGATTTAGGTAAGGATGCTTTGCTTGCCTGTCTTGAGAATATGCTCTTAATACGAAATTTTGAAATACGCGCAGAATCTGCTTATCAAATGGGCAAGGTAGGGGGCTTTTTTCATGCCTATACAGGTCAAGAAGCTATTCAAGTAGCTGCAGTTCAAGCACTAGGCGTTAAAAACTGGTGGGCGACATCATACCGATGCCATGCGCTTGCATTACTACTTGGAGCTACCCCAAATGAACTTATGGCAGAGCTCTATGGCAAAGAAACAGGCAATGCCAAGGGAAGAGGCGGCTCCATGCACTTTTTTACGGAGCGTTTGCTTGGCGGCTTTGGGATTGTAGGCGGCCAAATTCCAATAGCAACAGGCGCTGGTTTTGCGATTAAATATCAAGATAACAAGCAGGAAGTTTCCGTCTGTTTTTTGGGAGACGGCGCAGTAGCTCAAGGAGCTTTTCACGAATCGCTGAATTTAAGTTCTCTTTTGAATTTGCCTTGCATCTATGTCATTGAGAACAATGAGTGGGGAATGGGAACTTCTGTTAAGAGAGCAATAAGTGTTGAAAGGCTTGCAGAAGATAAAGCTGCCGGCTATAACATGAAAGGCTACACATTTGACGGTATGGATTTTTTTAATTGTTATGCAGGCTTTTCACATATCCGCGAAGAAGTTTTACAAACATCAAAACCTGTTCTTGTTGAAGTTAAAACAAAACGCTTTAAAGGTCATTCCATATCAGATCCTGGGCTATATCGCACAAAAGATGACTTAAAAATTCATATGGAAAGAGATCCGCTGCTTATTTTAAGTAATGCGTTGATCCAAGCGAACTTTCTTGATGAGGAAACCTATAAAATGATGCAATCAAAAGCTAAAGAGAGCGTGGTTAAAGCAATGGAATATGCTGAAAATAGCCCCTTACCTGATCCTGTAACATTAGAAGAAGATGTTTTTGCACCATGAGGTTTAAAAAGTAATGAAAGACGGAACTCAAAATATCGAACTGCGCGAAGCTTTGCGTCAAGCTATTGATGAAGAAATGGCTCTAGACGAAAAAGTTTTTGTGATGGGGGAAGAAGTTGGCGAGTATAACGGAGCCTATAAAGTAACCAAAGGGTTGCTAGATAAGTATGGGGAAAAACGCATCATTGACACGCCTATTGCAGAACTTGGATTTGCAGGTCTTGGAATTGGAGCTGCCATGTGCGGCCTAAGACCGATCATTGAGTTTATGAGCTTTAATTTTTCATTTGTAGCAGCAGATCAGATCATCTCAAATGCTGCTAAAATGCATTATATGTCGGGCGGCAGATTTTCTGTTCCTATTGTTTTTAGAGGTCCAAACGGGTGCGCTGCGCAAGTTTCAAGCCAGCATTCCCATTCAGTCGAGGCAATTTACGGCAATTTTCCCGGATTACTGATTGTAGCTCCAAGCAATGCATACGATGCAAAAGGTCTTTTAAAAACATCCATCCGCAATAATAATCCGGTTCTTTTTTTAGAGTCTGAGCTTAGCTATGGCGATAAAATGGAAATCCCGACTGCTGAATATCTTATTCCTATCGGTAAGGCTAAAGTTTTGAGGGAAGGCACTGATGTTACAATTATCGCTTATAGCAATATCTTAAAGGCAGCCATTAATGCTGCAAATGAACTTGCCAAAAATGGCATTAAAGCAGAAGTTATCGACCTTCGCACAATAAAGCCTTTGGATATAGCGACAATTGGTGTCTCCATACGCAAAACAAACCATGCAGTACTTGTTGAAGAGGGACATCTTTTTGCAGGGATTACAGCAGAGCTTGGTTTTCAAATTCAAGAGCATTGTTTTGATTATCTGGATGCTCCCTTGATGCGCGTCTGTCAGCTCGAAACACCGATGCCCTATTCCAAGATTCTTGAAAAAGAAACGTTGCCAAACACAAAACGTATTTTACAATCTGTTTATAAATCATTAAATCGGAGCTTTTAAGCTTATGCCAACAACACTCACATTACCAAAACTATCGCCGACAATGGAAGAGGGAACAATTGCAGAGTGGCATAAAAAAGAAGGGGATTATGTTGAGGCAGGGGATTTGTTGCTGGAAATTGCGACAGACAAGGCAACAGTTGAGCATACTGCTATTGATAGCGGGTATTTAAGAAAAATTATTGTACCAAATCAGGGTACAGCCATAGTCAATCAGCCGATTGCGATTTTTACAGACAAGGAAAATGAAAGCATCGAGGGATATAAACCTGTCGGTGATTACCCCGCAGCAAAAGAAGAAAATACAGAAAATAAAACTGAAAATTTTGACAAAGCCGCTCCGGAAACTCCAAAAACAACTTATGCAAAAGCGTCTTTTCAGCCTGAGCCACCGTTAGAAAATTATGCTTTTAAATTTTCAACTGAGCCTGACAATAGAATAAAAGCATCACCCCTTGCCAAAAAAATCGCAAGTGAACAAGGCTTGGATATTAACTCTGTTCAAGGAACAGGACAAAAAGGCCGTATTGTTTTAGACGATTTGGAAGGGGCAAAACATTTAAGTGAATTTTCGTTTGGTAAAATCAAAACCCCGACAGAAAAACCGGGATCTTTTGTCGAAGAAGCTTTAACACCGATAAGAAAAGTAATTGCTACAAGACTACAAGAGTCAAAGTCTTTTATCCCGCACTTTTATGTTCAGCAAACAGTGAATGTGGATGCTTTGGTAACTCTTAGAAATCAATTGAGCGCACTTGGAATTAAAGTTTCCTATAATGACTGCATCATTCGGGCAGTAAGTTTGGCTTTAAGAAAGCACCCTGTAATTAACAGCGGATTTAATTCCGTGAATAATACTGTTATCCGCTTCAAAACAATTGACATTTCTGTTGCTGTAAATACACCGGGGGGGCTTATCACACCAATCATTCGTCATGCAGACTACAAAAACATTTCCGAAATTTCAGCGGAAATGCGTTCTTTAGCAAAACGCGCAAAAGACGGTAAGCTAAATCCGGAAGAATATAAAGGCGGCTCTTTTACTGTTTCCAACATGGGGATGTTCGGGATTTCGTCATTTCAAGCAATTATTAATCCGCCACAAGCTGCAATCCTTGCAATCAGTGGAATTTTAGATGTTCCTGTTGTAAAAAATGGAGCTATTGTTCCCGGGAAAGTCATGAACCTTAATTTATCGGCCGATCATCGCGTAATTGATGGTGTTGCTGCCGCTGAATTCTTGAAAACCCTCCAAGCATATTTGGAGGCACCAGTTTCCCTGCTCATTTAGGAACTTAATAATATTTTCCGTTCACGCTTTCGAAAAATCACATCAAATGATTAAGTTCCTCTCTAGATCTCTGTCTCGACTTTAGGCTTTTTTCTTATCGCGAAGCGATTTTACATAGCTAGCCGGTGGTGACAACCACCGGTAATAAAAGAAAAAAATGCACTACGAAGTAGTGCTACA
>JBEPVN010000021.1:0-27455 GCA_041691015.1 Parachlamydiaceae bacterium
GCGGATTTCATCCTAATGCTAAAGCATTAGGTTTTCATCCGTCCAATTGATAAATCCGGCTTTAAGGAATAAATTCTCAAGTACGATGTGCAAAGATGTCGACCTATCGAGCAAAAGCTTTGCTTCAGCGATCATTTTTTGCACAGATTCTATGGATAGAAGAGGTTTATTTTTGAGAGATTCTCCAAGATCTTCGAGGCAGTCTCTATTAATAAGCAATTTTACATCCCCTTTATTTTTTAAGAGGTGCAAATCCCGAGTCCAGGACAAAATCAGATCAAAGATGGATAAAGCAAAGTCGGATTGTCTTAAAGCAACAGCCCCATCTATTTCCTTATTCAAGTTTTGTGTTTGAGAAGCCGTTAACTCTGCCTGAAAGTCTTTTGTAAGCAAGACTTTTACTGCTGTTTCTTCTTGTTTTTTTACTTCCTCTACAAGATCTGCAATAGAGCGCGCAAGCTTTACAATGTCAGAATAAAACGTCGATTTTTGCGATTTCATAAGCTCTATTAATTGTTTGCGTATCTGGTCTGATTCATTTCCTGCAATGCGAACAGCTTTTCCTATAGAGCCTTGAGCTTCTGCTGCTATGAAAGAAGCTTCCGTCTCATTTTTATTTAAGTTCTTGATTAGATAAGAGACTATGTCAATTTCTGCTATATGGTGAAAACGGATAACTCTGCAGCGGGACAAAATAGTTGGAAGCAACGCATTAGGATTGCTAGAAAGCAAGATAATCACCGTATCCAAACTTGGCTCTTCAAAGGTTTTAAGGAGTGAATTTGCGCTTGAAGGCAGCATTTTTTCGGCGTTATGAATAATAAAGACTTTACGTGTTGAAGAATAGGGCGCTAAATACACCTTCTCGCACATCTGACGCATAGAATCGATGCTGTGAAGTCCAAGTTTACCCTCTGGACGATAGACATAAAAATCGGGGTGATTTTTTAAGGAGTCTGTTTTTAAGATAAGCTTTGCGAGGTTTTCTGCAAACAAGCTTTTACCGATGCCTTCAATACCTGCAAAAAGAAGGGAGTTGCCTATGGCATCTTTTTTTACCATATTGGCAAGGTAATGTTTTACCTGGTCATTACCGATAATCTCATCAAATATATGATTGTCTTTTGTCATAAAACCTTCGGAATATTAACTGTTTTTTACCGCATATTGACTTGTCTTTTGCCGCATTCGCGGCACTAAAAAGAAACAAACGGAAAAATAGTGAAAAGTCTAATTTGCGACTTTCTTAATTTTAGAAAGCACGATTTCGAGAGCTTCCTTAAAGACGATCTCTTTTTTGCGGCTTGCATCGATTGTGTGGATGCGTTCCGGGTTCTCCTTCGCAAGCGTTTTAAAGCCATCCCGTACGAGTTTATGAAACGTGAGGCCCTCAGACTCAATTCGATCCATCTCGCCATTTACGGCATTTTCCTTATGCGATTTTTTCGTACGCAAAAGGCCGACTTCAGGATCGACATCTAAAAAAATAGTCAAATCAGGTAAAGTACTGCCACACACAAGACGGCAAAGCTCTTCTGTTTTTTTCACACCAAGCCCTCTTGCCAATCCCTGATAAACTACGGTCGAATCATTAAAACGGTCGCAAAAGACAATTTTGCCGTCATTTAACGCAGGAACAATCACTTCTTCCAAATGCTGGGCTCTTGCAGCTAAAAACAAAAGAAGTTCTGCACTCTTACCAACTTTCACATTAAAATCGCAGTTTAAAAGCCAGGATCTAATATGTTCGCTTAAAAGAGAACCTCCAGGCTCTCTTGTCTTTACAAGGTGTATGCCTTGTAAAGACAATTCTTTTTCCAAGCGATTGATCAACGTAGTTTTTCCGGCACCCTCGCCACCCTCAAATGTGATAAACATCTAAACTTCGTCTTCTGGGTTTTCAGTTTCGTCCTCTTCGTCCAATTCCTCTTCTATTTCTTCATCTTGAATCTCATCGTCTTGAATTTCTTCAAGCTCAAGCTCAAGTGTAGGAGTCTCAAGGGCAGGATTCAATTTGGTCTCTAAAACATCTACCAAACCATTTTCTGAAGAAGCAGCTTCTGCTTGCTCTTCCCCTTCAACTTTTTGAACCGCAACCAAAACTCCATCATCTGTAAGATTCACGAGTTTCACGCCTTGCGTATTTCTTCCCATGACTCTTGATTCGCGAAGGTTAATACGGACTGTCTGACCAGTAGAAGCCATCATCACCACACCATCATCATCTTTAACAGATAAGGCTCCTACGACATTGCCGTTTCTTTCGCTTGTAACAATAGAGCGCACGCCAACGCCGCCTCTATTTGTCTGGCGGAAGTCGTCTACTTGACTTCTCTTGCCAAAGCCATTTTCACAAACAACAAGTATTGTTTCTGATCCTGTTACAACTTCGCATCCAACGACATAGTCATTTTCGCTCTTCAGACTGACCCCTTTAACTCCCCTTGCAGTGCGTCCCATAGGGCGCACTTTGCTCTCATCAAAGCGTACAGCCATACCATGATGCGTAAAGAGCATCACTTGGTTTGTTTCTTTGACAAGTCTTGCTGCAATTACTTCATCGCCTTCATCGATAGTTAAGGCCCAGATCCCTTTTCGTCTTGGATTGCTAAAGTTTGTTAAATCGGTCTTCTTCACAATCCCTTTTTTCGTGGCCATCAAAATGCATGCTTCATCTTCAAATGTTGCAACCCTTAAAACAGTTGCAATTTTTTCTTCCGGCTTAATGTCTTCTAAGAGATTGACTAACGGCTTGCCTTTTGATTTGCGTCCGGATTCTGGAATCTGCCATACTTTGATCCAATAACAGCGCCCGAGATTTGTAAAGATCAACAAATGATCGTGGGTTGAGGCAACATACAAACCTTTTAGTGCATCGTCAACACGTTTTAGGTTAACTCCTGCAATCCCCTGGCCGCCTCTTCTTTGCTCTCTAAAAGTCGCAACCGGCATACGCTTGATGTAGTCATCTTGTGAAATGGTGATGATCATCTCTTCGTTCATGATCAAATCTTCCATGTTCATTTCGCTCTCTGCTGCAACGATCTGTGTTTTTCTCTCAGATTTAAAAAGTCTTTGAATATCTAAAAGCTCACCTCGGATAATATCTCTTACCATCGACTCGCTTGCTAAAATGGCACGCAAGTGGTCGATTTTTTTGAGGAGTTCTTGGTACTCATCATTGATCTTATCGCGCTCTAAGCCAGTTAGCTGGTACAATTTTAGGTCAAGGACAGCAATAGCTTGTCTTTCAGTAAAGCTAAATTGCATCATCAATTCTTTTTTAGCCTCTTCCTTGTTATCGCTTGCACGAATGAGCTTGACTACTTCATCCAGATGATCAATTGCTTTTAAGTAGCCTTCTAAAATATGCGCTCTTGCTTCTGCCTTATTCAGCTCAAACCTGGTTCTTCGTCTGACAACTTCAATGCGGTGATCAATCCAGGCAGCAATCATATGCTTGATTGTCATGGTTTTTGGCATGCCTTTATCCAGGGCTAACATATTACAGCCAAATGTGACTTCCATGTCCGTGAATTTGTAAAGCTGATTGATAGTAACTTCCGGAAGTTCCCCGCGCTTTAATTCAAAAACAATCCGCATACCGTCTTTATCCGACTCATCACGTAAATCTGAAATTCCTGTAATCGTCTTGGTGTTTACAAGATCTGCCACATGCTCGATAAGACGCGACTTGTTGACGTTATAAGGGATTTCATCGACCACAAGACGTTGGCGGTCCGGCATGTTGTCGTTATCTTCAACGCGGATCACACCGCGAAGCGTTAATTTGCCGCGACCTGTATGAAAAGCTTCCTTAATCCCTCTATAGCCGCAAATGATGCCGCCTGTCGGAAAATCCGGGCCTGGCATTACGGTCATAATATCATCGACTGTTGTTGCGGGATCTTCCAAGACAAGAAGTGTTGCCTTTATCAGCTCATTTAAATTATGAGGCGGGATATTCGTTGCCATCCCGACAGCAATGCCTGAGGATCCATTACAAATAAGATTTGGAAATTTGGCAGGAAATACCGTAGGTTCTTTTTTGGTCTCATCATAGTTAGCTACATGATCCACGGTATCTTTATCAAGATCTTCCATCAGCTGAACAGAAGCTACAGTAAGACGAGCTTCCGTATAACGCATGGCAGCTGGAGAGTCGCCATCGACTGAACCGAAGTTACCTTGACCATCAATCAGTTTGTAGCGCATCACCCAGTCTTGGGCTAAACGCACAAGCGTTGGATAAATCACTTGGTCTCCATGAGGATGGTAGTCGCCTGATGTATCGCCGGAAATTTTAGCGCATTTACGATGTTTTCCGCCCGGGCTCAAATTCAGTTGGCGCATCGCATACAAAATACGGCGCTGCGATGGTTTAAGACCATCCCGAACGTCTGGAAGCGCTCTTGAAATAATCACAGACATCGAATAACGAAGATAGCTATCCTTCATTTCATCTTCGACGTTTCTTGGAACAATCTTTTCATTTTTCGTGTAGGACATAAAAAAATACCCTCTTCTTATATATCAAGGCTCTTCACAGAGAGCGCGTGTTGTTCAATAAATGCTCGTCTTGGAGGTACATCCTCACCCATTAACATGGTAAACATATGGTCTGCTGCAATTGCATCCGGCAATGTCACTTTGATCAGAGTGCGCTTATCGGGATCCATTGTTGTTTCCCATAGCTGATCGGCGTTCATCTCGCCAAGACCTTTATAACGTTGGATTTCAACGCCTTTTCTTCCATTGATTCTTAAAAACTCAATCACTTCATGCATCGTATGATACGTGGTCGATTTGCTGTCTTCTTCGATAACTTCCAAAATCATGCCGTTTGCGATCTGGTATTGGGAAAGTTCCATGCCATAAGATCTTAAACGTAAGAGAAGATCGTCCAAATACGCTTGATCGTAGATTTCAAGGAAATTTAACCGTTTTGGATGAAATACTTTCATGTCTTCGGTAATTTCTTCGGCAGGAATAGAAGCTAATGTTTCTTCATGCTGCATTTTTTGCGCAATTTCGTTAGAAACTCTAAGTTCTTCCAATTCTTCCTGTGAATAAGCAAACTTCGATCCGCCAACCAAGCTTAATTGGTATTGCGGCAATATGCCTGTAGCATTTCTTCCGTTCATGAATTCGCGAAATGAGATTCCTTTTCTTTCAATGCGCGAAATAAAAGACTCAAGCTCTAAAATAAGCGTAAGCAATACCTTAAGCTCATCTTTTGGCAGAACCGCTTCCCTGTTTGGCAATTTTACTTCAATGTCGCTTATGCCAAGCTCGAGTAAATACTCGTCCATATCTTTTTCGGTATGGATATAGCGGCCTATTTTTTTGCGCGTCACTTTATAAAGCGGCGGCTGTGCAATATAGATAAAATTATTTTCAACAAGTGCCGGCATGTGGCGGTAGAAAAATGTAAGCAGAAGTGTTCTGATGTGGGATCCGTCAACGTCGGCATCGGTCATGATGATGATTTTGTGATATCTTAATTTTTCTAAGTGAAACCCATCTTTTCCAATTCCGCAGCCCAAAGCTGAGATCATGGTGCCAACTTCCGTATTTTGCAATACGCGCTCCAATCTTGCTTTTTCAACATTTAAGATCTTACCGCGAATTGGCAAAATAGCTTGAAAACGTCTATCTCTCCCTGATTTTGCAGATCCCCCCGCAGAATCTCCCTCTACAATGTAGATCTCGCAAAATTCCGGGTTCTTTTCCTGGCAGTCAGTCAGTTTTCCTGGCAATCTCGCGCTATCTAAAGCAGACTTTCTTAAAGTCAGCTCGCGCGCTTTTCTTGCAGCTTCGCGAGCTTGCGCTGCAATAATTGCCTTGTCTGCGATCATTTTGGCAACTGACGGATTTTCGTCGAGATAGATTGAGAGTTCTTCCCCTGTAATTTGCTGTACAACAGAACCGACGTCGCTATTACCAAGGCGCTGCTTGGTTTGGCCTTCAAATTGAGGATTTGCAACTTTTACAGAGATCACAGCCGTAAGGCCTTCTCTCATATCTTCTCCGCTAATGGAAAATTTATCGCTTTTAAGTAGGTTATGCCCTTTGATGTAGCCATTTAGAACACGGGTCAATGCTGTAGAAAAGCCCGTAAGATGAGTGCCTCCATGTTTTGTTGCGATGTTATTGACATAACACAAAACGGTCTCATTGTATGTTTCATTCCATTGGAGAGCAATTTCAGCCTCGATCGGTCCATCATCGCCCTGTTTTTTGCCTGAGAAAAAAAGAGGTGTTGGAAAAAGCGCTTTTTTGTTTTCATTAAGGTAGGAAACAAATGATATGAGCCCGCCGTTATAGCAAAAGTTAACATCTTCCTTATCGTCGTGTCGCTCATCGTGGAAATAGATGTTGATTCCTTTATTGAGGAAGGCTAATTCTCTTAAACGGTTAGTCAAAATGTCATAATCAAATTCTTTGATGACCATGATCGTATTGTCCGGCCAAAACGTGATTTTTGTCCCGCGTTTTTGCGTCTCTCCAACGACATGCATCTCTTTTGAGACAAATCCTTGGGCAAATTCCATCTCATGGATATGTCCTTGCTTAAATACCTGGACGATCATACGTCTTGAAAGCGCGCAAACGCAAGAAATCCCGACCCCGTGAAGACCGCCTGAGACCTTATAGGTGTCTTTGTCAAATTTACCGCCCGCATGCAAAACAGTCATGACAACTTCCAAAGCAGTAACATCCCTTCCGCGCTTTATGGATTCTTTTTCGTGACGCTCAACCGGTATGCCTCTACCGTTATCTTCAATCGTAATCGAATTATCTTTATGCAAGATCACATGAATTGCCGTGCAAAAACCAGCCATTGCCTCGTCGATACAGTTGTCGACAACTTCATAAACAAGCTGGTGCAGCCCATTTACTCCGGTATCGCCGATATACATCCCGGGACGCTCGCGAACTGCTTGCAATCCTTCAAGGACTGTAATGGAACTTGCATCATAATCTTTCACTATCTCAGAATTTTCTGAATTTAACGTTTCATTGCTCATTTTAAAACCTTGGCGTATAAAAGCTTTTTTTAACCCATACGAAATACGATCGTCTTTATTGGCATTTTAGGAAACCTTTTTCTTAAAATATTTAACAGACGAGGTTTATCGTTTTGATTTAACAAACTATAAAGTGTTGAATTTTTTACTTTAACATATAAGATACCGTCTTGAAAGGAAATTGCCTCCGTCATGGCTTTTAGTTTGTGACCAATGACATCCGGCCATGCTGCTAAAACAAGATCAGGGCGTGCCTGATAAGAATGCCCTATATTAGATAAGGCTTTTGTCAAAAGATCAGAAACAAGGGCGCTAGTTACGCCTGGACCGTCATAATTTTTTGGCTTCCGATAAATCGACATCATTATGTAAAAACTTTAAATGTTTTCTTAAAAAGCCTATCATACCACATTAATTTAAGCCTTAGCAAGGTTTTTCTATTTTTTCGGGATCATAAAACATGGGTCTAATCTATGGGCTTGTTTATCCTTAATATATTCAAACATGGAACGCATATCATCGCCATTGATCTTAAGATCTTGATACGAATTATAAGTGATCAAAACATCAGAAAATATTTGAAACAATGTTTCATTTAAAAGTTGGTAAGCTACTTCCGGAATAAATTTTGGCGTTAAGGGGTTCGGGCTCATTCTTTCCGCTTTTTTTTTAATAATATCCGGGACTTTCTTTGAAGCTTCATGAAGAAATTGGGTAATTGGCGTCCAGATGCTTTGATCTACATGATGCAGGCTCAAAGCTTGAGACACAATCGAGGGTTGAAAAAAATTGATTTCCAGGTCTTTAAAGCATCTTGGGCTTGCATCGAATGCTTTTAAACTACTGTTTGTTAGAAAAACAAAAATAAGACATAAAATTGATTTATTGATCGACATAATAAAAATCCCCTTTTAGCCTAAACTATGCTAAAAGGGGAACAAAAGCAACTTTTATGTTATTTTGAAATCTTTAACCGCCGAGAAAAGTATCAAAATTCTGATCCTCTTGTCTCAAACGTTCGCGAAAATCTTCCATTGCAGTAAAATAAGCTCCAGTAAAACGATTAAATTCAACGTATTGAAGCACCCCTTCATCAACTTTTTTCTCAAGAACAGGTAGCTCCTCGTGCAAACTTTTTAATTCTGTATACATTTCTTTAGTGTCCGCATAAAAAATATTTTCTTTTGGTAATGAATTATAAAAAGCATTAGCTTTACTAAAGTCATTTTTGGCCTCTCTTACGAAGTTATCAAAGCGTTTTGTAAGATGTGCTCCTTCTATAGGGCGGCGATCATATGGCTTTATATCAAATATTTGAAAATGTTTTTCCATTTCACTAGCTTTATCTTTAAAATTATCATCAATTTTTTTTGTTTCGGCAGCTGTAAGCTTGCCCTCTGCTGCCTTGACTCTTGCTTGAACTAGGGCGCGAGTAGCTTCTACAAGGCCATCATAAGCAGGTTGCATACCGCGTTTTTCCCAATCATAGCTGTTCTGATAAAAATCATCATATTTTTTAATGATTTTATTTCTTTCAATGCTTGCATTATCAAAAGTTTCTTTATCAACCGGTGCATTTCTTTGTTCTTGTATTTTCGCCATTCCCTCTTTAAACTCTGTAATACCGCTCTTTATGACTGTTTTTAATTGCTCGAACCTTTCTTGAGTCATAGGCTCCCCAATTACTCCGAAATTAATGTGACCACCATTTAATTCGGTGTAGGAGGTCCCAATAACGCTATAAGCTCCAATAACGGTCATTCTTTCTGCAACAGAACTTTGTCTAAGCTGTGAACTCATTTGATCAAAAGCTCTCGCAACTTGATCCGAATAATTTTTTAATTGTTCGGGATCCACTCTTTTTTCTACTTCTCCAATTATTTTTTGAGCAGTTTGCAGGCCTATATCACTTTGGCTTTTCAGTTCTTGAAGTTCTTCTTCGCTTAAGGGTTTACCACTACTAAGTCTAGTTTCAACAACCATTAAAATTTTCAAAGCTGACCTTAAATCTTCCTTTTCAAAGTCAGCATATTTTTTAAGATTTACTTGAGAATATAGTTGTTTTGTTTCCAGACGCAATTGTTCTAATGGATTTTCTACGCGTGAATGATCTGATGCAATTGCAATGCTTGCCTCGGTTTTTAATGTTTCAGGTCTTTCTTGAGTGGCCGGTTTTGGCTCACGAGTGGCGGGGTTTGCTTCTTGAGTGGTGGGTTTTTGAGCAGCCTCTTCTCTAGCTGCCTTCCTTGGTTCAAGTTCTGGAAGCCTTTCCAAACCAACCTTCCGCTCTCCAGCTTTTGCATCAGCTTTTATTTCAGCGTTTATTTCACCCTTTTTTACTAGAATTTTATTCTGTAAAGCATCAATTTTCGTATCGCGATCGGAAGGAAAGAAGCTATAGTATAATTTTGTAAGATCGCTTTGATTATTTGTATGAAGATCTTTGATAGTGTCTAGCGCCCGATTTATCGTATTGATCTCATGAATATTCGAAGCTGTATCAATTTCTGAACCGACTTTATCGATGAGTTTGTCAAAATCAAAAGTTTTAATCTTTGCTTCAACGTCTTTACCGTTGCGATCTTTTCTTGCAGATGCAATTTCGACTTCTACTTTTCTTGCGCCCATGAGACCTGGATGTTTTACGGTAGTACTTTGGTTAATAAATTGAGAAATTTTGAGATTCGAGTTAACATTCATATTAAATCTCCGTTTCAGTTGAATTAATAAAACTATCAATCAATCATTATTATAAATAATAACTACATAATTTAAAACATATTAATTAAAATGCTCTCCTATATGTGAAATAAACTTGTCCCAAAATGGTTTTTTTAAGTAATATCCAACAAAAATGGACCATAAGGCAAAAAAAAGTATGATTTTGATAGACGGTAAGAAAATAGCTCATGAAATTGAGATGGAAATACAGGCAAAAATTGCTCATTTTAAGGGTAAAAAGCCGTGTCTTGCCGTTATTTTGGTAGGATCGCATACAGCATCCATTGTCTATACAAGTCGTAAGATGGAGAGGGCTAAGTTTGTCGGCATTACTTCACTAAAAAAAGAATTTTCATCAGAGGTTGCAGAAAGCACCCTCCTTGCAGAAATTGAAAAGTTAAATCAAGACACAGAAGTCGACGGAATTTTAGTCCAGCTACCCCTGCCGCATCATATCAACCCTGAAAAAATCACAAAAAGCATTTTACCGGAAAAAGATGTCGATGGCTTCCACCCTATGAATGTCGGGAACTTACTGATTGGCGATACCAAATGCTTTTATCCATGCACCCCTCTTGGAATCAAAGTTTTATTGGAACGCTATAACATCGAGACCGAAGGAAAGCATGTGATTGTTGTCGGAAGAAGTAATATTGTGGGCAAACCAATGGCAGCTATGCTGATTCAGAATAAAGAGTTTGGGAATGCCACGGTCACTATTGCGCATCAAAAAACAAAGAACCTTAAAAATTTAACCAAACTTGCTGATATCATCATCGTAGCTGTCGGTAAACCAAAATTTATTACTGCAGACATGGTGAAGGATGGGGCTGTTGTGATAGATGTCGGTATTAACAAAATTGAAGACCTTTCCAAAAAATCTGGGTACCGTCTTGAAGGCGATGTTGATTTTGAAAATGTTAAAGAAAAATGCTCGTTTATAACACCTGTTCCTGGCGGTGTCGGTCCCATGACAATTGCCATGCTGCTAAATAATACTCTTCTTAGCTTTGAAAATAAACATGCGCTTTAAACTTCTTTTGTGCCTACTTCTTGCAAGCTGCTCAACTGCTGAAGAAAATTCATCAGCGCTTAGTCTTTTTTCTGGCAACGCAATGACTATGGATTACAAAATCATGGTGGGATCAAGTCTTGAATCCAACCAAAAAGCTATAGTTCAACAAATAATCGATGCGACATTTGATGAAGTGAATTCCATTTATAATAAATGGAATCCTAATTCTGAACTATCCAAACTTAACTTGGCAAAAGCACATACACAAGTAAAGCTATCAAAAGAGCTTGAAAACCTCCTCACTCTAACCTCTGAAATGGTCACTTTAAGTAATGGTAAATTTGATCCAACAATTGAGCCTTTGCAAAAACTATGGAAAAAAGCCTTATCCAAAGGGACTATTCCATCAGATGCTGCTATAGAAAAAAAATTAACGCTTGTAGGATTTGATAATATCCATATTAAAAACGGTTTTTTTTCTAAGGATCACGAGAGTTTAAGCTTAGATTTGGGGGGTATCGCTAAAGGCTTTGCCGTTGACTTGCTTGTTACTCGCCTAAATGCTGCCGGCTATCTAAATGTATTTGTCGAATGGGGCGGCGAAATAAAAGCAACGGGGATACACCCTGAATTTAGGCCCTGGCATATTTTTATCGCGCGGCTTCATGATAAAAACCCTGACAACGCAATTGCAACACTTGATCTTCACTCTCAAGCAATTGCTACAAGCGGCGATTATTTGCAAAACTGGACCATAAAAAAAGATAATAAATTAAAGACTTATTTTCATGTTTTTGATAAAAATTCAGGGAAACCGCGCAAGATCAAACATTCAAGCATTGGGAGTGCAAGTGTCATTGCAAATTCATGCATGGTGGCAGATGCCATTGCGACTGCATTAATGCTTTTTGATAATAAGGAAGAGGCGTTAAAGTGGGTGGAGGAAGTTAAGATGATTTATCCTGAAATAGTGGTTTACCTCTTCACAAGAGCGGATCGTTGAAAGATTTGTAGCTTAAGGTTATAGCCTTAAGCTACAAAAACAATAAAAGAGGTCTTAAGAAATGCTGCGACAGACAATAACTCGTTTATATCTACTTTTATTTTGTATTTTTTGCATAAAATGCAACGCTTCAGCAGATTTACCTCCAGAAGCTACACCCGTTTCCTATAAAGGCAGAATCATACCTTTAGAATCCTATGCAAAACAATACCTTCAAGAATTCTATGGAAAACCGCATATAAAAAAAAATCATTTAAATGCATTCCATCAGATTGAGGGATCCGCTCTTGACTTTTTTCAAAAACTTTATTTTTACGGCCATGAACAGTTTGATCACTCCCCTCTTTTTCACATTCATTACGCCGGAGTAAAAAAAGCATTAGGCTTAAACCTTAAAGAAAATCATTTTTCCTACGAGGAAATTACAAAAGCTATTTATGAGAATGAGGAATCAAGCCTAAATGTCATGAGGCTTATTATTACATATCATTTCGCAAAAAATGCTTTGGAAATGCAAGCGCATAAAAAAAGCTTTAAAACAGAGCTTAAGGCTTTGACGCCAGGTCTTTTTGTGACATTGGACAAAGAAAATTTGATTGTAGCAGAAGTTCCGGATTTTAAACCCTGGCACTTTCTGAAAAAGAAAATGATCCTACAAGAAAATGTCAAAGACAATTTAACAACCATCGAGCGGGAAATAAAGCATGACGCAGAAGAGCTTTTAAACTTGCTTGCCCTGATGAACCAATATAAAAATTTGAAGGGCATTAGCCAAAAACAAAATGAAATTTACGAAAAAAAGTTCCTTAAAATGCAAGAGAGCGGCACATCCTCAAAAGAAATTGCAATCCTTCTTGAAAATGAACATCCTTTACAAAGCCGATTAAATGGGTCTGGCAGTTTAATTTACTCTATTCCCTCCAAAAAAAATGGAGTCTTTTATCCCATCGATTCTCTCGATTTAAAAACCTATGATCTAAAAACCAATTCCTTAAAACCGATTAATAATTTTACAATCTACAGCGATACCTCTTTTCAAAAGATACAGGCTGCATATGGAGCGCTAAAAAAATCTGTTTTAAATAATGAACATTTAAATATACAAACCTCATTTGTAAAACTGGAAAACGCTTTAAATGAGGCGTATGCTGAAATTGAGGGGTCAGTTGCAAAAGAAGCACACCAAAAGACGCTTTATTACCCGGCTAGCGGACAATTAAAAGCAGAGCTTCTTTATCAAAGACTCCCCTTGATAGAAGCCTCCATCCTTTGTTATCTGATTGCTTTAATCGGATTGATTATCTCCAGAATTTTGACGCAACGCTCTCTTAAACTTTTAAGTTTAATTTTTTTGAGTTTTGGGCTGATCTTTCATACCGCAATTCTTGGTCTGCGCTGTTATATCTTAAACCGTCCTCCAGTCTCCAATATGTTTGAAACGGTGATATATGTGCCTTGGATTGCATTGATTGCAGGTTTTATTTTTTATTATTTCAATAAAAACTCTCTTCTTTTAATTGCTTCTTGTTTCTGTTCGATCGTACTTCTTATTGTTTTGAAAGTAGCCGGAATGAACAGTCATTTTGAAAATGTTCAGGCTGTTTTGGATTCCAATTATTGGTTGACTGTCCATGTTTTGCTTATTGTGGGAAGTTATGGTGTTTTCTTTTTATGCGGGGTTCTTGGACAAATTTATTTGGGTTATAGCTTTTTTAATAAAAAAGAAACGGAAGAAATGAAGTTTTTAGCAAACCTCATTTTACAAACGATGTATACAGGGGTTTTCATGCTTATCCCCGGAACAATCTTAGGCGGCGTATGGGCTGCTGAAAGTTGGGGCCGGTTTTGGGATTGGGACCCGAAGGAATCATGGGCTTTTATCTCAAGTTGCATTTATCTTATTGTCATTCATGGATATCGATTTCATAAAATATCCGGATTTGGGTTGGCCTTTGGTTCATGTTTTGGGCTTATGGCCATTAGTTTTACATGGTATGGTGTTAATTATATTTTAGGAACGGGCTTGCATAGTTACGGTTTTGGATCCGGCAAAGATCTTTACTATTATTTATTTCTACTAATCCAGCTCTTTTTTCTTATTATTATTTTGTATAAACATCAAAAACGCCTTGAAATAAAATGCAAAAACATGCTATGAAGAGACCTGTATTTTAACCCTATCGGAGTGCTTCAAAATGAGACATGTCAAAAGCGAACGGCTAAAAAAGCTCGAAGTGGAAATTAACGACCTTGAACAATGGTTAAAGCTTGGTCTTGTTCCAAAAAAAGACATCGAAAAACATAAAGAAGAGATCGCTGCCGTTAAGTTAAGAATTGAAGAAGAAAAAGAACGCCTCCAATTTCTTAAAGAAAGTGGCGAGGCTGAAGAATACATCACTCCAAAAAGACCGACAGGAAGAGCTGGCTACACAGAAATGCCGACAATACCAGATATTGATATGGGCGAGACTGCCGGTTCTTTTGCAGATTCCGGTTTTGACATGGATTCAGAGGCTGCAGACGTAGAATCGTCTGTTATCGAAGAAAGAGAAGATGCCGATGATACTTCCGAAAGCGATGATGATGACTCATCAGACGATGAAGATTCAGACGATGACGACTCCTACTTCAGCGACAAAAATCGCTGGAAACGTGGCGGCATTGTAGATCCTGATGCAGATGAGTGGTAAAAGATCGATTCTGAAATCAGCTTATACTTTCATATCCCCTTTTGTACAAAAAAATGTTCCTACTGTCATTTTTATGTTCTTCCAGATAAGGACCCTTTAAAAAAGCAATTGATGCAGGGTTTCAGGATCGAATGGGAACGGCTTTTACCGACCATTCAAAATAAAAAGATTACTACTATTTATTTTGGAGGAGGCACGCCATTTCTGCTAGGGAGCGAATCCATTGGCGAAATCTTGAGCTGGATTCCAAATGTTGAAGACGTAGCTGAAATCACTTTGGAAGCAAATCCTGAAAATATCACAAAACAAGCCATGAAAGAATATGCCGATAGCGGCATCAATAGGGTGAGCATCGGGGTCCAAACACTGGACAATCAGCTCTTAAAAACATTAGGGCGTCTGCATTCAGGCTCGCTAGCAATTGATGCGATCTACGAAACTTTCGATGCCGGAATTCACAATATTTCAATCGATCTTATGTATGACTTGCCGGGACAGACGTTGACTGCTTGGGAAAATACGTTAAAACAGGCAGTCAATTTACCCATCACACATCTTTCTCTTTATAACTTAACAATTGAACCACATACAGTTTTCTTTAAAAATCGTAAGACTCTCGAAAAAATACTCCCCTCTGAAGAAACAAGCTTGCAGATGTATGAAATGGCTGTTGAAATTTTGAGCGAAAAATTGAAGCAATATGAAATCTCAGCATTTTCAAAAATAAACTATCAATCCAAGCACAATGTTGGCTACTGGACTGCAAGACCTTTTTTTGGTTTGGGACCGTCTGCTTTTAGCTATTATGAAAATAAACGTTTTCAAAACATTGCAAACTTAAGTAAATATCATAAAATGCTCATTTCAAATGAATCCCCTATCGATTTTGAAGAGGAGTTAAATCCGGTTTCGCGCTTGAGAGAACTTTTAGCAATTAATCTTAGACTGATAGAGGGTGTTGATTTAAATAAATTTCAAGATACTCACGGAAAGCTTGATTTGGAGACATTTGCTGTCTTGAAGCTGCTTGTAGCAGATGGTTTTATTGTACAGGATTCAGAGCGTATCATGCTCACAAAGCGCGGCATTTTGTTTTACGACACTGTTGCAAGCGACCTCATATAAAAATGAAGATTGCAGAAATAACCGTGACCGCCTGCCGTTTTTTCAGTCGTCCTCTTAGACTCTAAATCGCTAATCTAAAGAGGCATTGATTAGGAAGATGGCGGCTTTCTTCTCAAGATTTGGCGGCGTACCTTTTTTCCATTGAGATATAGGCTGTGAAATAACGCTTTGCGTGTTCATAGTCAAATCAGATGCAACACAAAGCCAACTGTCATCCTGAAGCGCCTCTAAAAGCGTCTCCAACATATGTTTATTGCGGTAGGGTGTCTCAATAAAAATCTCTGTACTTCCATTTCTTTTTGAGGATTGCTCTAATTGCAAGATTTCTGTTTTTCTCTTTTCAGGCTTTGCGTCAAGATAGCCATGAAAATTAAACTGCTGACCTGGCAAACCAGACAACATAAGAGACATCATAATAGAAGATGGCCCAACAAATGCCTGTACGTTAATCCCCGTTTTTCTTGCAAGACGTACTAATTTTGAGCCTGGATCTGCAACACAAGGAAGACCCGCATCTACAACAAAACCCCAACGTTCACCTTTTCTGATTGGTTCAAGCAAGAAATCAAGATCTGCATCTACAGTATGCTCGTTAAATAAAGCAACAGGGACTTCATTTGTCGGTTTTTTTGTTTGAAAACGGCTTAAAAAACGTCTACCGGCTTGGGCGCTTTCTGCTATTAGCCCATCAAGGGTCAATACTGCTTTGTCGACGCTATTTGGCAAAAATGGTTCGTGATGGCGAAAATCGCCTAATAAATTGGGTAATAATAAGAGAGCTGCTTTTTGTTCTGTCATAAAATCTTAAAAGTTAGTGATTAAAATGGGAATATTAGCACATATTATTAATACATTCCAGCTAAAAAAAAATCTTACTTGAAGAATTTCTTAAACCTCTTCAGCTTTCGAGAAGAACAATTTGTTAATTACTTAGGTGGTTCCTGGACTTAAGCCTAAAGTGAGCGCGATCATAACCAAAAAACGCGCGTTACAGAAGCTATTGCTTTAGATTTACTGTACTAGGTGGGTGATTAAAAGCTCTGCCAAAAAGTCCTCGCTTCCAAGGCCATTTTTTGCAGCTGATTCTGTCTCATCAATCTTTAGCATAGCTTTTTTAAACCGATGCAAACCATAAGATCTTGCAGCTTCGCAATGGTTATCGAGAATGCGCCCTTTCATATAGGGATATTCAGCGGTGACATCTGTCCCTGAGCCTCCATTTGCTAAAATAGTGCAAATTTGATAGTCGGTCTGTACTTGAGCGCGTATTTGACGGATAAGAGCTAAAAAAGGAGTCCCGGATTCCAGTAAGCCCTTCATGATAGAGATTGCAGAGCCTGGATTGCGAGAAAAAATGGCATCGCAAAGCTGCCACGCGTTTTCTGTATTTAGGGAAGTTGAAATTAGCTGAATATCTTGAAGCGTGATCTCGTTTCTATCGCCAATAAAGCAAATAAGCTTTTCTATTTCTTGATGAAGCGTTGCTTGATCTACTCCTATCTGCTTTTGTAGAGCATTTATAGCCTCCGGACCTATTTTCTTTTTTTCAGAGGAAACTTTTGCAAAAATCCATTCCTTTGATGATTTTTCCCTCTCCCAGGACTTTTCTTCCGCAATGTCTAAAATAATTCCGGCTTTTTCCAGTTTTTTATAGAAATTTGTCGCTCTATTGATAGCTGTTGCTGAAATAATGAGACAAAGTGTTCGATTGGGATTTAAAAAATAATCCTCTAGTCTTGCAATTTCTGTTTTGGAAAGGTTATCGGCATTTTGAATCAAAATCACGCGCTTTTCAGAAAAAAATGGAAGGGAATGCAGCTCTTCTATCAAATCTTCAAATAAAAGCTTTTCGCCATCGTAGGTTTTTAAGGCAAATTCAGGATTTTTTTGAGCTTTTAACAAAACTTTAATGAGTTTATCAACTGCCGTTTTGACTTCAAACGCTTCTTTTCCAATAACTGCATATACGTCTGCAAGTAGCTTACAGTCTGCATCATCCAAATGTTTTTCAAAAGCTTTGACGTTTGTGTATTTCACGTTGCGCTACCTTAAAATTAAAACCTGAATATACGGTAAATCATAATTATAGGCTATTTATTTGGCTTGATTTTCTAATTGGAACCTAATCTCATTAATACATTTCATTAATACCGCAGCTTCCTCTTCATTACCTATATTTTTATCGGGGTGAAATAGAAGAGCGTAGGCATAATAAGATTTCTTTAGATCTTTTTTTGTAAACTCATTCTTTAATTTAAAAAGGTCTTTAGCTGATTTACCATCCATAAGGTTTAATTTAAACTCATTATAATCAAAAAACTTCGAATTTTCCTTTTTATCGAGCAATTTAATTTCATTTCTAAAAGCTTGGTAAACATCATTCAAATCAGTAGCAACAAAGTCATTTCTGCTTTCGGTTTTATATTTTGCATAATTGCGATCAAAGTAATCTTCCGTGTATTTTCTTCCGTATTGATCAGATGCTCCACCATCAATAAATATATTAAGTTTCTCAGGACGAGCCCATTTAGGTAATTTATTAATATTTTTTTGACCAAATCCATACAATAAAGGCGCTGTAAGGACTAACGTACCAATAGCATATCCTAAAAGAGTACAGGAAATCCCTGAGCCTTTTCTAGATGAATCAATATAGGCCTCCGGCAAACTTATAGCCGTTATTAATAAAGGAAGGGTGAGAACGGTTCCTAAAAAAGCTAACTGTTGCACAGGATAAGCTATGAATTTTAAATGAGCTATAGATTTTAATGTCGCCCGATCACAGCCTTTATAAGAAGCAAAAGCAATTTCAGCAATCCCGGTAATCATATCTGTCAATACTGTTAACGGAGTTAAAATTATCAATCCTGTAATTGCGGCGCCTGTAGGTACAGCTAAAATCATAAATTCAACCATGCCCCATAATTTTGCGATTTCATAAATAACAGGTATCTTTTCAAATTTTTTAATAGAATTGAAAATTGTGGAAATCCATTTTTCAGTTTTATCATGAAAAAATCTCATAGGCTTTTCAATTATTGTGAATGCAGAAGGTAAAGGCTGATAAAGAGGAGTCATTTTGAATGGTGTTGAATTAATAGTCATAAAGCCTCTTATAGATTAAAAGAATTAATATTACATATATTATAACATATATTAATTTATAATTCAATTTAATTTTTTTATATATAATATGAGAGGTTCATAATGACCGGCATAGGATAACATATGTTATAGAAAAGCAATAAAATGATTACATTAACATCAAAAATAGATTTTTTGATGGCATTTATGCTATTAAAAAAACACTTTTTCACACGTAAAACCCTTCACGGTTTTTATAAAAAGAATACACCCCAATAAACAATATGAGCGATTGTCTTCTTGAGGTGATTTTTCATCCATCATATTAATCACTAATTCAGTGATCAATAAATTATAGCAATACAAACGTTAGTTTCAATACTATAAATAAAAATGTCATCTGTAACTGAATTCATCTCGTTTCTCCATAAATCCCTATTTTTAATAAAAAAATCATATATTTACTCATGTTTTTTTTGATCAGGCTCTACAGTTAAAGAAGAAAGCATTTTTTCATCAATCATTTTATTAAAATATTGTATTGGAGTTAGTTTGGCCTCTTCTGCGGATTTTAGAAAAAAATGTCTTCTTTTCGGGGTTAAATCAAGAGTGATAACATATTTTTTCATTAACTTATAGCCCCCAATTGTGCCGCGATAGTATTTGTATACCGAAATCCCATACGCATTTACAGCTTTAACGTCTGCTCCATAGAGTAAAAGAAGTTCTGCTATGTGGGGCTGATTGTTAGCCATCATCAAAAGTGTCTCTCTATCCAGTGTACAGCAATCTACAGGAATTCCCAAATCCAAATAATATTTGACCAATGCTTCATGGCCATTATTTATTGCGCAATAAATAGGTCGAAAGGCATCGGGACCTTCTTTCAAACTTAAATCTGCTTTATTTTCCAAAAGAATTTTTGTGACTTTTAGATTACCGGAAATCGCAGATTCCCAAAGGGCATCACGGCTATCATGTTTTGCATCCTCATCAAAATTTTCGGTTTTTAAAGATAACGAAGCAGGATTTTTCAAAACGATACTTTCCACTACACATTTATAGATATTCTTTTGCTTAAAAATTCTGAAAATTTCTTGTGCGGTTAAATTTTGCAAACGCAAAATAGTTTTATTATAATCTGAAAAAGGCTCATCCAAAGAAAGAATGCAATTTTGCCAAAAAATACGGACACTCTTAAAAAACTGTAACGCCATTTCTTTATCTATTTTCTTAAGATTCTCCCCACTTCTTTCTGCAAAAATAATCATTTCTTTTGCAGCTATCTCTTCACTGTGTCTTGAGACTAAGCCCAAGTTACAAAGATCCGAAATTTCTAAATAACGCGTAATTAATGAACTAAGGTCTGATAATATAATGTGCGCGGATGGGAAAAGAAGCCTCTCTATTTTGAAGACAAGTGTTGTAATCTCGGGTGTGAATTTGCACCCTGAGGTAATTTTTTCCAAACGTGATTTAGAATCCTTTATAAATTTTTGCTTTAAGGATTCACCCTCAAACTCAGAATTAAAAACTATAAGCTGCTTCGATACAATATTCATCAGATGTGTAAGCTCAGATACAATTTCATCAGTTTCATTCAAACTAAAAAAATCGCCTGAAAAAAGATCCGTTACATTTTGAAATAAATTCATAATAATTATTTTAATATGTGTTAAAAAAAAGACGAAAGCTTAAAAAAAGCTTTCGTCTTATAGGGTCAATTTTAAAACTTAAAAGCCTTAAGATTAACCGAAATTTCTTTCAGAACGTGGACGGAAAGATCTCTCGCCGCCGCTGTTGCCACCACGACTGTCGCGATTGCCGCCGCCGCCTGAACGCTCTCTGTTGTAACCGCCGCCGCCGCCGCCGCCGCCGCCATTACCGCGATCTGGACGATCAGTTCTTTCTTGAGCTAAGCTAACGCGCATATTACGGTCAAGGACCGGCTTATCGTTTAGACCATTGATGGCTTTTTCAGCTTCATCAGCTGTTTCCATCTCTACAAAGCCAAATCCTTT
Organism: Parachlamydiaceae bacterium; assembly: GCA_041691015.1. Taxonomy (GTDB): domain Bacteria; phylum Chlamydiota; class Chlamydiia; order Chlamydiales; family Parachlamydiaceae; genus JBBSJT01. The sequence goes on from JBEPVN010000021.1 coordinate 20,691, forward strand.
AGATTTACCTGTGTATTGATCAACAATAATTTTAATTGAAACAACGTTTCCGTACTGCTCAAAAAGAGGCTTCAATGTGTCTTCGCTAGCTTTCCAGGAAAGGTTGCCAATAAATAATTTCTTCATACTAACTCCATGTTGGATTTTTTTCTTTTCTGAAATTTCTTGAGGGACGATTTAATCTTTTCGGGTAGACAAAGAGATAATTCTTTTACAAGTTTTAATTGATGGATAAGGTGCAAGCTGTTCCAGTTTTGAGCTTAGGATGCAAGACGCGAAATGGTCGAGGGAAATAAATAGAGTTTTAGAACTTTTATAGAAAAACCCGAAAATTTAAATCCAAACATGGTCCCAAAATGGATTTCGCTTTTAAGAAATCCTCAGGTTTTAAAACCTTAATGTAAAGATTATCTAGATGTGCCGAATAAGTCGTGACCTCAATAAAATTGCAGATAACTTGATTGTAGAGTAATTTATTTATGCTGTCTACTTAAATTTAAAAAAATCTTCTAAAATTTAATTTTAGGCAGTGAAAAATCTTATGAGATAACTCTTTAAAAAATATTTTGATTATTATATGATTGATTCCTATTAAACAGAACGCGGGTTATATGCACACTATTGAAGAGGCGCTTAGCGCGCTAAAAAATGGACAATTTGTCCTCGTTGTTGACGATGAGGAGCGCGAAAACGAAGGCGACTTAATTTTAGCTGCCGAAAAAGCAACTCCTGAGGCAATTGCATTTATGGTCCGCCATACAAGCGGCATTATTTGCATGCCGATGCTGCAGGAGCGTTTAGAAGAACTTGGTCTGCCGCAGATGGTCAATGAAAATACAGATATTCATCGCACGGCATGGACAGTTTCTGTCGATTACAGACACGGGACATCTACTGGCGTTTCAGCTTTCGATCGATGCAAAACAATAAGAGCTTTGATCGACAAAAGCAGTACGCCGGATTGTTTTACGAGACCCGGACATGTTTTTCCTTTGCGCTATAGACCAGGTGGCGTACTAAAAAGAGCCGGTCACACAGAAGCATCCATTGATTTAGCCAAAATGGCAGGTTTGTACCCAGCTGGTGTTATCGGAGAAATTGTGAACGAAGACGGCTCTATGGCCAGAATGAGCGACTTGGAAATCTTTTCAAAAAAATATGATATTCCTTTAATCTCTACCGAAGCCATTATCAGACACAAGCGCACCCATGAAAAATTAGTCCAATTCGTCTCAAAAGCTTTGATTCCTACAAAACATGGAGATTTTATAGCTCATGTTTATAAATCTTTAGTTGATGAAATCGAACATATCGCTCTTGTGAAGGGAGATGTTTATAAACAAGAAAACGTCTTAGTGCGCGTTCATTCAGAATGTGTGACGGGCGATGTTTTCGGGTCAAAAAGATGCGACTGCGGCACGCAGCTTGAAAATTCACTTGAGACCATCTCAAACGCCGGAAACGGTGTTTTACTCTACTTAAGGGATCATGAAGGGCGCGGCATCGGCATCGGACAAAAGCTTCATGCCTATAATTTGCAGGACATGGGACTAGATACTGTCGAGGCTAATATAAAACTTGGTTTTCCCGTCGACTCGCGCGAATATGGTATCGGGGCGCAAATCCTTGCAGACCTTGGGCTCTCCACAATTCATTTGATGACAAATAACCCGGCAAAGTATACAGGTCTTGCAGGGTATGATCTAAAAATTACAGACAGGGTTCCCCTCTTATCTGCTCCAAATCCTGAAAACCTCAAATATTTGATGACAAAACAAACCAAAATGGGTCATTTACTTAACTTAAAGGACTAGAAAATATGAAAGAAATAAAAGGTTCATTAAACGCAGAAAATTTAAAATTTGGTATAGTCATTTCAAGGTTTAATGAATTTATTACTTCAAGTCTGCTTCAGGGTGCAATTGACGGACTCATTAGACATGGGGCCAAAGAGACTTCCATTACTACTGTATGGGTTCCTGGGGCTTTTGAAATTCCCTTTATCGCAAAACAAATGGCTGAAAGCGACAAATATGATGCAATCATATGCCTTGGAACAGTAATAAGAGGAGCTACAGCCCACTTTGATTATATTTCAGGACAAATGACGGCAGGTATTTCACAAATTGCCCTTCAAACAAATATCCCTCTTATTTTTGGCGTCCTTACAACAGACACCATTGAACAAGCAATTGAAAGAGCGGGAACCAAGTCCGGAAATAAAGGCTATGATGCGGCGCAAGCTGCCATCGAAATGGCGAACCTTAAGCGTCAGCTGAAGGGCTAAAAGGACGTGTAGGGGGACCTTAAGGCTTAAGGTCCCGATTTTATAATACCCCTCCGACTAAAAGGTTGGTTTCTTGCTAAAAGTCACATAGACGTCAGTCCTTGGCCGAAGAGTAAAACATGCGTCTACAACATCTACTTGCGGTACATGAGTTGAGATGACTGCTTGTGTGAACACTTCTGTGATGATTGTAAAAATTTCTTCCTTTGCTGCCTTTTCTCCAATGCAACGATGCGCCCCACTCCCAAAATGTGGGGTTTCATTCACCAGTTTTAGATTTTCACGTTCGGGATTAAAGTTTTCAGCGTTTTCCCATTTTTCCTTGTTATGACCAGTCAAGTAGTGATTGCACCCAATGATGTCGCCTTGTCTTAAATAGTGCAGCTTAAATTCACCGCTTGCATCGGGATATTCCAACACCATATCACAAGCTACTTGTCGTTTACTTCCGGCAACAGAATAAAGCCGCAAAGTTTCGAGGAACATTTTATTAATTCCGTTGAAATCAGATCCATGAGTTTTTTGCAGAGCAGGATTTTTTGCGTATTCAAAAAGTATGAAGCTTAAAAAATAGGCCACTGTTTCCTGACCTGCCAAAAGCATTCCTTTGATGCATTCTACAATTTCTTCTAGCGGAAAGTTTCTTTGATTCATGAAATTAGCAAGCGTTCCCTCTTCAAAAACAGTATTTTCATAAATTTTTTCCGCAAATTCTTGAAATTTTGAAGAAATTAAAACAGAATGAATTTTTTTGGCAGATTGGATACCATCTTTACAACGATCATAAAAACTTTTAATGAAGCTTTCATTTTTTAATTCTTCTTCCACTTTTAAATCATTACAACCGGGTGCGAATAATGATTTCCAATACTCCACATTAAAGTCCACATCCTCTTTACCGCTTTTCCTAAACCCTAGCAACCCCTTGATAAGACATTCACCCACTAAATGCAGGATGGAATCAAATAGCAATACTTGCGGCACTTGCATTTGTTTTGAAAGCCAAACGGTTGTAAGGTTCTTATAGATGATGTTTAAAGAATCTAATTTTGGTTTTGTAAAATACAAAAGAACCACGTTTCTGTATACTTCACTTTCACCTTCGTAAAGAGAACCCAAATTATGTTCCCCAATTAAAGTATCGAATTGCTTTTTGATATCACCTGCTTGATAGGGACAATCATTTTCAGAAGTTTTAGGATTTGGTCCATAGCGGTGATATTTTTGAAAAAACTTTTGCAATCCTGTTTCAATTACCATGTGAAGAGCTTCAGAATCATTATTAAGTTCTCTTGTCTCACAAATCGGAAGTTCTGACAAAAGACGAACGCGGTCCAAGCCAATCCCTGATATATGATAGATCTTGTTTTGCTGCTCTTTTGATAATGTGGTTTTTGTTAAAGTATAATCACCAGAGACCCAAGAACTTATTGAATCCATAAATAGCCTCTTAAAGTTAATTTTTTTATAAACCAAAATTATAAGATAACAAATGGTATCATGTAAGTCGATAAATTATTTTAACATTTCCAATAATTTTTTTTTGATAATTTTATTTAGGGCTGTGCGAGGAATGCTTTTCGCAACATGCACATGACGTATGCGCTCATAGGGCATAGCGGATGAATTAAAAGCTTCAACAAGTCCGCCTGTTTTTTTTGAAGTCGCAACAAGATGAATTACATGTCCTAAACGATCGTCTGGATAAGCAACTAATGCTGCATCATGTTTGAAACTGCATTTTAGTTTTGAGTCTTCTAATTTTTTTTCCAAAAGGGAAAACAAAACGCTCTCCCCTCCTATCTTGATAAAATCCCCCGACCTGCCTTGTAGGTGTAAGATATTCTCCTCAAGATTCGCCAAATCCTCCGTAATCAGCCATCCGTTGTGTTTTGGATCGGAAACGTGGCATTTATTATCAGACATGAGAAGTGTTGCAGTTAAAAGAGCCTCTGACTTGATCATTAAAAAACCCTCTTCTGTTGTCTTAGCTTGTATATGGTTTAAAAGATGCAGAGCTTGAGAATTAACTTGAGAAGTTGCAACTTGAGATGCGCACTCTGTCAGGCCATAACTTAAATAAAGAGGCCAATTCAAGCTTAAGGCTTTCTTCCAAAGATCTTGGCTTAATGCCCCCCCTCCGACAATGACTCCGCGAATAGAACTTGGAGCGTTTATCTCATGCAAGCACAAATCGTAAATTTGCGCAGGAACAAGAGATGTCAGTGTGATGCTATGAGAAGAAATAACTCTCGCAAAATAATGAGGATCCCATTTTTCAAGTGTGATCGTTTTGGATCCCGTCAAATAAGCTCTTGCAAAAATGCCAAGGCCCCCCACGTGAAATTCAGGAAGACAGTTTAACCAAACATCACTTCCTGTAGCTTTTAGGTGAGTATTTACTGCCTTGGCAGAAGCTAAAATGGCATTTTTTGATAATGCAATCAACTTAAAAGCATTGCTGTTTTGTGTTGTGCCAGAACTTGCAAGAATGATATGATTGATAAATTGCTGTTTGTCAATCGAGCAGAAAACACCGTCACGCACATTTTCATCAAGACGCGGATTAAGCAATATTTCAGTATTATTTGTTGTAAAATCTATTGGCATTGTTGTTTTCCAGACGTAAGATTTGGGAGATTGTCAAATAAGAGCCAAGGTAAAATATTTATACTTCCCTTCGTTTAAACATCAAATCTTTTTCTTCATAAACCGTGAGTTTTTCTAACACTTGATTGCTTTGTATACGATTGTTACGACTTAAGTCTATTCGACGTAAACTCGGTAACAAGCCAATATTATCAAGAATTTCCGCATCTATTGTGTTAGAGCTAATGTCTAAATCTTTTAAGAAACGCATGCGTAGAGTGGCAATTGCAATGATGGCTTTATTATTTATACCTGTGGCGTGCAGTTGTAGTTTTTTCAAGTTTGTTAAAGTAGTTAACTGCATTGCCCCTGAATTTCCAATAGCATTACAGTTCAAGTTCAATTGAGTTAATTTGGTTAAATGTGTGATGGAATGTATGCCCCTTTTTGTAATCAAAGAATAATAGACATTCAGATGTCTTAAGTTAGTCATTTGAGTGAAAGAAGCTAAAACTCCATCTGTACAATAGGCATGAGATAAATTGAGATAAGTAATTTTTTGCAAAGTGTTAAATAATTCAATAAAATTTTGTGGTAATTTTTTTCTCCCTTCATCCTTATCTCCTTTATTTAATTTCAAAAAAAATACATTTAAATGTTCAAGTTTTTGCAATTTACTTAAATTTTTTAAAACATCCTGGTCAATATTTGATTTAGATAGGTTTAACTTTCGTAAATTCGTTAAGGTAGAAATTCTTTTTATAGCATCTTTATCTAAAATAGCCTTTATCCTAAGAGTCGTAAGTGCTGTCTGAGATTCTAGGCCCTTAACATCAATTTTAGAGCAGGTAAAACCTAAATACAATGATTCTAATTTCAAAACACTTAAAAAATCGAACGTTGCTATACAATTATTAAATGGAGAAAGTTTTAGGGTTTTTAATTGCGTTAATTTGCGAAGATCTTGTAAATCTCCTTGAGAAATTATTTCATAACGTAGATTAAGAACTTTAAGATTTGTTAAAACAGCAATAAATTTTGGTTGAATTTCTGAGATCCTTAAAGTTAAAGTTTCTAAGGCTATTAAATTTGTTAGCTGCTCTATTCTGTACCATTCCAAAATACAGATATTTATATGAAGAACTTTAAGGTGAGTCAATGGCCCTATGCATTTAAGTTCACTTTCACAAACATCCGGATCTATAACCAAAGAAGTTAAATGTTCCAACTTGACCAGCTCTTTCAAAAATCCTTCTTCAAAACGATATGTATATTTAAGAGATTTTAAATTGGTGCAACTTAAAATCTTGGATCTCATATCTTTTTCTTGTTCTTGGTCCAAGTCTATACCTTCAAACATTCCTTTTTCATCTTTTCTATAAAAAATCTTTCCCTTTAAATTCAAATGATTCACAAATGCACTTCTTTCTTTTATGAGGTGATTAAAAAGTTCTCTAGATTGGTATTTATTGTGACGTTTGGTTAAATGATCTGTGTAGTATTGAACATTATTTCGAAGGAGTGAAAATCTTGTTGAGACAAGATGCATAGTATGTTCCGTGTAAAGTGAAAGCATCGCAAAAATATTGAAGATCAGATCATTTGGCAACTGTTCAAATGGATGTTGATCTGCCTGAGGAGGGCAGTCACCTACTTGATTGAACGTTAAGGGGGCATGGGCATCCATTAATAAAACTCCTATAAAATTTAATAAGCTAAAAAAAACATTTATACCGAAGTTTTATCCATTATGCAATTATAAGGTTCCTATAAGGGCCCAAGCCTTAAGGCATATGCATTAAGCTAAGATTTGTAGCGTAGGCTTTAGCCTTAAGTTTGTTTGCAAGGGCTTTAGCCCTTGTTCGTTTTTGAGGGTTTTAACCCTCAAC
>JBEPVN010000022.1:0-27060 GCA_041691015.1 Parachlamydiaceae bacterium
ATGCAGGACAGTTTGACAATCTCTATGAATTTTTAGAGTATTAAAGTTTAATGTCATAATAATCCTTTATAAAAAGTAATTTAATTTAGCTTAATTATACAATAAAACATCATTTAAAGTAAATTAGTTAATATTAATTTTTTATTAACTAATATACACGAAAACTTTGACAATTTTACCTTGCTTATTGTATGTTGTCGTCTATGACAAAAAAATTCACACATCAAGAATATGAAGAGCTAACCGCAAAAATTTGGCACCATAATACACTCTATTATGCAAATAACGCACCAGTTATTTCAGATATGGAATATGACCATCTTTTAAAAGAGCTGGAAGCTATGGAAAAAGCCCATCCTGAATGGATTAAATCAAATTCGCCGACAGTTAAGGTCAATGAGGGATTCTCTGGAGATTTTAAAACTTATAGACATCACACGCCCATGTTATCGCTTGCTAATACCTATTCCAAAGAAGAAATCGAAGATTTTATCAAACGCATGAAAAAACTGACAGGAAAAGAAGGTTTGATCTTTTCTTGCGAGTTGAAGATGGACGGGATTGCTGTTTCTGTTTGTTATGATAAAGGAGTATTAGTGAGAGGAGTTACGAGAGGAGATGGCAAAAAAGGAGAGGACATTACAGCAAACCTTAAAACAATTGAAACTTTACCAAAAAAACTGCATGGAAATAACATCCCTGACTTACTTGAGGTGCGCGGTGAAGTTTATATGCCTACTTCTACTTTTATAGAAATAAATCAGAAACGTGAAGAGATGGGCGAAGATCTTTTCGCAAATGCTAGAAATGCTTGTGGGGGCTCTTTAAAGCTTTTGGATGTACAGGAAGTAGCAAGACGAAAACTATCAATTGTTTTTTATGGCATAGCAGAGGAATCGACAGTTCCTGTTACAAGCCAGTATAAAGTGCATGAGTATTTGCAAGCTTTCGGACTGCCGGTGTTATATGAATTTGCAGAGGGCAGCACAATTGAAAATATTTGGCATTTTATAGAAAAAATAAGAGAATTGCGAAAATCACTTCCTTTTGAAATCGATGGCATCGTCATTAAGCTTGATGACTTGAAAATGCAAAAAAAACTTGGCGCAACAGGAAAAAATCCACGCTATGCCGTAGCTTATAAATTTGCAGCGGAAAAAGCTTATACGCGTATTATCGATATCACAGTACAAGTTGGAAGAACAGGCGTTTTGACGCCCGTTGCAGAACTTGAGCCCGTATTAGTTGCCGGGAGCACTATTGCAAGAGCTACGTTACACAACCAAGATGAAATAGACCGAAAAGGTATACGTATTGGAGATACTGTCTGCATCGAAAAGGGAGGAGATGTTATCCCAAAAGTTGTCAGCGTTGATCTTAATTTTCGTCCTATAAACAGTCAAATATGGCAAATGCCAAAAACTTGTCCAAGCTGTGGGGGAGATGTCTTTCAGGAAGAGGGAGAAGTTGCATTTCGTTGTTTAAACGGTTTAAAATGCCCTGACCAAAGACTAAAAAGCGTGATTCATTTTGTCGGAAAAGATGCTTTTGATATTGAAGATTTGGGAGAGAAAGTCACAGAGCAGCTTATCTCCAAAGAGATTATCCAATATCCTTCTGATATTTTTAATTTAAAAGAAAAAGAGCTTTATCGTCTGGATAATTTTAAGGAAAAATCAGTTCAAAATTTGTTAAAAAGCATCGAACTTGCAAAAAAAATTAGCTTGCCTAAATTTATTATGGCACTCTGCATCAAGCATGTGGGAGCTGGGACTGCGGAGCTTCTTGCAAAAAAAGCTGGCAATATCGAAAAACTCTCTCTGATGACTTACGAGGAGTTATTACAAGTTGAAGGAATCGGGGAAAAAGTCGCTAGTTCGATTATGGAATATTTTAAAAATGATGAAAACAAAAATGAAATAAAACGCTTATTAAAAAATGGGGTGAATCCTGAAAACGTCGAAGTTTTATCTTATAGCGGACATCTATTTAACGACAAAATTTTTGTACTTACAGGTAATTTGAATCAATATACGCGTGAGAAAGCGTCTTCCTTAATTAAGATGCGCGGCGGAAAAGTTACGGGCTCTGTAAGTAAAAAAACAGATTTTGTCTTAGCCGGAGAGGCTGCCGGATCAAAGCTTGAAAAAGCTGAAGCCCTTCAAATCAAAATACTAAGTGAAGAAGAATTTGAACAAATGTTATAAAAAAAACTTGATTTATTTGTATAAAACCTTTTATGTTCCGAATAAACAAAAAAGGGAGATTTTATTATGAAGAAATTAAGTCTATTTAAAAGTTTGTTAGTTATGTCTTGCTTTGGTTTATGCTTAACAGCATGTGATAAGCACGAAGAAAAGCAAAAAAAAGAAGTTCAAATACAAAACAATAAAGATGCAATCGATCCATTTGAAGAAGTGGAGGAAGTTGATATCGATGTCGTTCCGGTAGATCAAGTGCAAATGAAAAAAGCAGATGTGTCTGTAAAAGCCACAGATCCTACAAAAACTATCGAAATCAAAAAACAGTAATTTATCAATTGAGGTTTTAAAGAGATGACATATCATAAATTTTTAGCTCTTGGAATTTTTTTAAGCGTTGCTAGCTTTTCAAATGCGGAAACTGCTACAGCTTTAAAAGCATACGCAAAAGTTTCTCCAACAACCGGTAATCAAGTGACAGGAACTGTTACTTTTGAGACTACGGATAAAGGTGTCTTAATTATAGCTGATTTTGAAGGCTTAAAGCCTGGGTCTCATGGCTTTCACGTGCATGAAAAAGGGGACTGCAGCCATGACGCGGCATCTGCAGGCGGTCACTTTAATCCGACCAATAAAAAACATGGCGGACCGGATGATCCGGATCGTCACGTTGGGGATTTTGGAAATGTGGTAGCTGATGCATCTGGTAAAGCGCATTATGAACGCGTAGATGCACTTGTAAAGTTAGAGGGACCAGAATCCATTATCGATAAGTCGATTGTGATTCATGCAGATCCGGATGATTTTACATCGCAGCCTTCAGGTAACTCCGGTGCGCGTATCGGCTGCGGCCTCATCCAAGCAAAGCCCTGATTGCTCTGTAGCGTAGGCTAAAACCTTAAGTATGTTTGCAAGGGCTTTAGCCGGTGCAAACATACGCAAGGCTAAGCTCATTACCGTCAAATAAGTAATTCATTCACACTTTCGAGCTTTTTTAGTGGTTTTTTAAGTTGCCTTAGAAGCGGTAAAAGCATGTAGCCATACGCGTAAGCGTATGGCTACATGCTTTTACCGCTTCTAAGGCAACTTAAAAGATTATCAAGTATTTAGACAAGATTTTATATCAAAAAACGGGTAATGCTAAAGCCTACGCTACAAATAATAGAGTTTGTGGAGGGTGAGACCATGCGCCTTTGCTGTCACACCGACAGCTTTACGATCTTTGCTCTTTAACCCAGCTACGAGTTCGCTTAAAGTCAACTTACCGCATCCGACATAAAGAATCGTTCCAACTAAATTCCGTACCATCTTGTACAAAAAGTTGTTTCCTCTGATCTTAAAACAGATGCGACCCCGCGGCAATTTTATGATTTCAATTGCCTTCACATCCCGCTCATAATCTTTGTAGGTATGGTTTTTTCTGACGTTGCAAAAGCTAGTAAAGTTCAGATGACCTGTCAAAATACTTGCTGCTTTTTCCATACAATCGAAATTGAGAAGATAAGGAAAATGCCAAGAATACAACCTATTTTCCGGCATCTGAATCTCACCATTGCACACATAATAATGATATTCTTTTTGGATACAGTCTAATGAGGGATGAAAATTTGGATCCGCTTCATGAATATCAAGAACTCTTATATCAGGTGGCAATGACCGGTTAAGCCGTGTTTTTATACCGCTTAAAGGGAGTTTTGTTTCGATAAAAAAGTTAATGGTTTGATCTGTCGCATGTACGCCTGCATCTGTTCTGCTGGCTGCTTGGAGTTTTGGCGCTACGTGAAAAATTTCTTTTAAGGCTGATTTAAGAGAGCTTTCAATGGTTGGCAGAGTTTTACCGTCCTGCCAACCTTTATATGCCGTGCCATCGTAGGCTATTTTTAGAACAATATTCTTAATTTAAGCAGCCCACGGTTGAAGATGAACAAAAGACTGTATACCTTCCATGAAGCGTTGAATTGCCAACATAACTAGCACCATCGCCATAAGGCGCTCTAACGCCATCAAACCGTTATTGCCAAGGTAGCGTTTAAAGGTTGGCGCTGCAAGAAGTACCGCAAGAGCTAAGAGCCAGGCTATAAAAATAGCTCCGACCATTAAGCTAATGCTCGTTTCCATTCTCGCATAAAGCATGACTGTTGCAAGAAGCGATGGGCCTGCGATTAATGGCACTGCAAGCGGTATGATAAACGGCTCGCCCTTTGGTAAGTTATTTCTAAAGCTATTTGGCGCAGGAAATAAAATTTTGATTGCTGTTAGGAAAAGAACAAGTCCAGACGACATCTGGACTGCTGTGTCTGATAATTCCAATACTACAAAAATATATTCACCAATAAAATTAAAAACGATCATAAAGCCAAGAGCGATCAGCATCTCGCGGAACAAGACAAATTTTCTTCTTGCAGGCTCTACATCGCTCATCAGATTTAAATAGGCAGGAATATTTCCAACTGGGTCCATCATGATAAAAAGCACGACAGTAATTGAAAAGAGGGATAAGGTGTCAAATTCCATATAAATTCACTTAATTAAATGTTTTTAAAAAAAGAGTCATGCCTTTTACAATCATGCCCATAGACATGAAGGAGAGGATCATTCCCATTAACTGTTCCAAAGCGACAAGTCCGCGCTGGCCCAAAACTTTTTGAAGGTAGGGAGCTAAGTATAAAACAAGATAAAGTACTACCCAGCAAAGTAAAATTGCGGCTGTAATCTTTAAATTATCGCCTTCTAATTTTGAGTTAAGCATGATCATTGCCATAAGTCCGGGACCAGAAAGTATGGGCGTTGCAATAGGAACAATAAATGGTTCTGTTTTAGATTCGTTTGATTTTTCATTATGCGGTTCAGCAAAAATCATTTGGAGTGCCACAAGAAAAAGTAAAATTCCACCGCAAAACGTTAGGGCATAATCCTGGATATTTAAAAATCCAAGAAAAAACTCTCCAAAATATTGGAAGAATAAAGCGATAATCAAAGCGAAAATGACTTCGCGTAAAATAATTTGTTTTTGGCGTTTAAATTCGTAGTTTTTTACCAAAGCAATAATAGCTGGTGAATTCCCGATCGGATTTGCGATCAAAAAGAATTTCACAGCAATTGGAAAAATCGAAAAAAGAAAATTCATGGAAATATTACCTAAAAATAATGTTAAATTAGCCACCGCTTCTAGTCATCAGACTTTTCTTTTCGTGGATAATTTGATTGAGCTGCTTAAGCTGATTGATAAGTTCTGCTGTAGAAGATTGCAATTGCTGAGCATTGGTCCTCTTTTCATCCTGGCGACGTTTTGTTTCGTCCACATCATGCTGTTTTAAGATGCGATTTCCTTGCGTGCCTTCATCTTTTAATTCTTTAATAGTAGCAAAGCCACCACTGACTACTCCTGCAATATTTTGGGTCATTTGCAATCTTTTATCAAGTTCTATTTTTGATAGATCAAAACCAAAAGGTCTTTCAGCAAATCCTACAAGACCAAACATTCCGGAAGCGGTTTTTGCGAAAACGAGCGCAGTCGAGGTATTAAAACCAAAACCGGAATACGTATTTGCTAAGTCTTGCGTCTTTTTTGCAAGCTGGTCAATAAGAGTCAACTTTTGATTAAAATCAAGTCTCATGAGTTTACGGTTTTGCATAATTCCATGAGTAATTGCGAGGGCAAAAGCCTCTTCTAAGTTACCGCAGGATAGCATTTTGTCGAGCTTATTTGAATATTCGTTTTTGAAGTGCATGGATTCATCCTTTCTTGTTGTCATTTAAAGGCTCCTTTTATCTATTATTTATTTCACTTGCAGTGTTTTTTTCAAGCTCTGCGATTTCTTTAAGAATCGACCAAATCGAAGAAATTTCCTGCATGGTGCGATGTAATTTTTCTCCGCTCTCATCGACGCCGGCTTTTGCGAGTTCTTTTTCGGCATTCAAAAGATACGCTTCTTTTGTTTTCTCTTCGGATTCGCCTTTTGTGTAGCCTTGTAAAAGAGTCGTTCCACCTTTTGCAAGCGTTGTCATCGTGGTAAAGCTTGGAATGTACTTATGAAAGTCGCCTGGAAGTTTGCCGATTGCTGCAAAAGCAACGACTGCAGCTACAACTGTCATGGCTTTATCAATTTTGCCTGCAAAATCGCTCTGTTTTGTTAAGGTCGCAAGCTCTTCTTCAATTTTCTTTTGGTTGTTATTTAAGGCATGCGTTTCTTTTTTGTAGTCTTCTAATTTGTGAAGCTGAAAGCCGCCTTGGTTTTGCTGGATCTTGATCTCATTTTTTACGGCAGTAATCAGCACCTTAAGCAAAAGCGCTTCTCTATTTTGTGATGGGTCTTTTAAAAGCTCGCCGAACTGGTCATTGATCTGTAAAATCCGCTCATACATTTCAGCGACTTCTTTATTAAAATGCTGCCTTGCTTTTGTTTCCTGTTTTGTGATGGCAACATCTGAGTTTACTCTTTGAGAAACTTGCTCGTTGTTGATTTTATCACCAAAGATATAACCCCAAAGAGAGCTTAATGACGAGGTCATTCTCTCAAATAAGCCGGGGTTGTTTTTATGGTTCACGGCATCTGTCTGCTGCTTAATTTCATTGTCCACAATGCTAGCTGGTGCTAATGAATCCGTCGCAAAGGGATGTTGATAGGCGATATTTCTTCTATCTGAAGAACTCGAATTTAAGAGTTGGTTTTGCGTTTCGTGAGAAGATGAAATTTCATTCATAGTTTAGCCCCCCCTTATGCCTCTTAAGATATTTGAGTGTGTCTTATGCAAAGTATCGAGCATCATTCTTGCCATTTGGTGCGATTCGTTACTTTCGCTGTACATGCGGCTAACCTTTTGGATTTGAATGTTATTATCTGAGACAATTTCTTCCAAATCTCTTTCGGTATTGGTATTCATGCGAACAAGCTGCTCTTTAGTGAACAATTTTGCGCCTTTTTTTATTTCAATGCCCATTTGCTCGGTTTTATCCAGAAAATCAAAAAAAGGTTTGAATTTTTCAGGCAGTGCATCAAGTATCGTTTTTAGTTCAGGTTTTTCTTTTAGTTGAGATTCAAGCTCGCTTTTTTGCCATGCCAAACGATATTCAAAATCTGTTCTTAGACCCTGAATGATTTTGTTAAAATTTTCTTCTTCAAGAGTTCCGTCTTCATTTGTTTTTGTGTTGATTTCGCTGAGGTATTGATGATGAAGCGTAACTAGGTCCTGGCCTGATTTGAGATGGATTAATTCGTTTGCCATTCGGTTTTTAAAAAATGAAACTGAGTGGAGGCTATGTGTCACCATTTGGTGTTCAGTAGATGGTCCGCATTCTTTTCTAAACGGTGCGGAACTAAAAACGTGTTTGACTTCGCTTGGATGCATAATAATATACTCCTTTTTTGACTTTAAGTTTTGAGGTCTTTAGTTATTTTAAAATTAAACTATTAACGTAACATAAAGAATTATTAGATTTCGTTAATGAAAATCCATTCCCCATCTTACTATATTACTCGTTTAAAGTCAATATTTACTGGAATTTTTTAGTATTTTAGACTTGAAACTTTGACAAAAGACGAAGTTCAATTAATGCTTTATTTTTTCTCCACAAAGGCTTAATCTCTTTCTTCAAGGAATTTTGGGAGGATAGATGAAAAGGGATACTTGGGGATCAAAAATCGGATTTATTTTTGCAGTTGCAGGCTCTGCTGTCGGTCTTGCAAATATTTGGCGTTTTCCATTTTTAGTCGGTCAAAATGGGGGAGCTGCATTTATCATTCTTTACCTCGTCTGTCTATTCATTATTGGATTTCCTGTTTTTATTGCAGAATTACTGATCGGAAGGACGACAGAAACTAGCCCAAGCGGCGCTTTTTTAAAGCTTGGCGGCAGTAAAAAATGGGGTTATGCCGGTAAGTTAACAATTATTACGGGTTTTATCGTAAGTTCCTTTTATAGCGCTGTTGCAGGTTGGATACTTGGGTATTTGATTGAAGCTTTAAAAGGAAACCTCTCAAGTTTTTCAACAACGTCACATGCAATTTCTCATTACGAAAGTCTGATGACGCATCCCTTATGGGGAGTTTCCTTTCATTTTTGTTTTATAACCCTTTGTATCTCAGTTTTATACCTTGGAGTCAGGAACGGAATCGAAAAAGGGAACAAAGTGATGATGCCTCTTTTGTTTATCGTTTTGATCACATTGGTAGTCAATGGGTTGATGATGCCAAATGCTTCTATCGGTTTAAAGTTTCTCTTTTCTCCGGATTTCAGTTTGATAACGCCAGCTGCTGTGCTCATTGCGCTTGGACAATCTTTTTTCACTTTAAGCATAGGCCAGGGCACCTTGGTGACCTACGGCAGTTATCTTGGCAAAAAAGATAACTTGGTCACAACGAGTCTTCCGATTATTTTGATGGATACTTTGGTTTCTATTTTGTCAGCTGTTGCTGTTTTTACGATTGTTTTTTCTGTCGAGATGGAACCAAATTCAGGGCCAGGCCTAATTTTCCATACGTTGCCTTGGGCTTTTAGCCAAATTCCAGGGGGTTACTTTCTTGCGGTTTTATTCTTTCTTTTAGTGACACTCGCAGCTTTGACTTCAGAAATTTCAGCTTTGGAGCCGGCAATTGCGTATTTTATCGATGAACATGGCTGGAAAAGATCAAAAGCTGTCTTGTTTACAGGATTTTCAGCTTTTTTACTTGGCGTACCAAGCGCTTTATCGTATAGTGTTTTAAAAGATTACACGTGGTTTGGATTTACGTTTTTAGACGGCATGGACTTTATTGCAAGCGCCATTCTAATCCCTCTTGGGGGATTTTTAGCAATTGTTTTAGTCGGATGGGTCTGGGGATTTAAATCCGCGATAAAAGCTTTACGCCAAGGAGCATCTCAAATGTTTGAGAGTTTCCCAAGCATTGAAAACTATTTTTGGTTTAGCTTTAAATATGGCACGCCTATTTTAATCTTGCTCGTTTTCTTAAACGCTTTGGGTTTATTTTAAAATTATGACAGATCAGCCAAAAAGTTTTATCGAATCTTCTTTTGCAAAAGAAGATATTGTTTTTGAAGTTCCTTTAAGGCCGCAAACACTTAAGGATTTCGTTGGGCAAGACCCTGTCCGCGATCGCTTGGAAGTTCTTATGGGAGCTGCGAGTTTGAGGAAGGAGCCGCTTGGACATTGTCTTTTTAGCGGTCCTCCAGGCCTTGGAAAGACAACTCTTGCTAATATTTTAGCAAAATCCATGGGTACAAATTTGGTGGTTACTTCCGGACCCGTGATTGAAAAAGCCGGGGACTTGGCAGGCGTTTTAACAAATTTAAAAGATGGCGACATTTTATTTATCGACGAAATTCATAGATTAAGCCGCGTTGTTGAAGAATACCTCTATCCTGCAATGGAAGATTATGTTTTAGATATCATGATAGATTCCGGATCCTCTGCAAGAAGCGTACAGGTCAAGCTTAACAAATTTACACTGATCGGAGCTACAACAAGAGTTGGTTTGCTAAGCGCGCCTTTAAGGTCAAGATTTGGATTTACATCGCGCCTAGACTACTACCAGCCGGACATTTTGGTAAAAGTGGTTGAGCGCACCGCAAGAATTTTGAATTTATCGATTGATTATGAAGCATCCCTTGAAATTGCCCTAAGATCCCGTGGAACTCCAAGGATTGCGAACAATCTTGTGCGCTGGGTGCGTGACTATGCCCAAATTAAAACCGGCAATGTCATCAACAAAGAAGTCGTACGAAAAGCTCTCGAAATGCTCTCTATTGATGAAAAAGGGCTTGACGAGATAGATATTAAAATTTTAGAAGTCATGATCGAACACTATAATGGCGGTCCTGTCGGCTTAAATACGATAGCTGTTGCTGTCGGGGAAGAGAGCCACACCATTGAAGAGGTCCATGAGCCTTATTTGATCATGCAAGGTTTGATCAAACGCACGCTTAGAGGGCGGGAAGTGACCGATTTAGCTTATAAACATATAAACAAATGATGGAGAAGAAGACGATGATTGCAAAAATGTTAATGTGCTTAATGGCTTTTATGCCTTTTACAGGTAATTTGGAAGCTTCAATCTGGGATATATTTTTTTCAACGGAAGTTCCGCCTGAACCAAAAACGATAAAAGTATTGATCGTTCATGATAAACCGGGCGTAGTTTTGGAAGTGAAAGGCAAATATGCCCTCTATGACCCAAACAAAGCAAGACAGAATAAATATAAGCATATCAGTACAAGATTTTTGGGTAAAAGAAAGTTTATCCAAGCAGTGAGTGATGGCATCCGCTGGGGTGAAGAGTTCCCGGGTGTGTTCCAGCTTTTGATAGTTCCAGAAGAAGAATCGACAAAAACTGTTGTGGACGGCGTTAGTTACAAAGGCTCCCTTTATGTTTACAATATTGCAGAAACCGGGACAATCAGCATTGTGAACGAAGTGCTGCTAGATGACTACATCAATTCAGTACTTTCAAATCAAGTCAAAGAGAAGATTTCAGAAGAGGCGGCAGCAGCTCTTGCAATTACAGCAAGAACAAACGCTCTTTATTATGCTGAAAATCCAAGAAGTCCTTTTTGGTCAGTTGATGGAGCTATAACAGGTTATCTTGGCGACTCTGAGATCAGGTCTACAAATCCGATTGTTCAAGCTGTTGAATCTACAAAACAGATGGTTATGAGACATTCTAAAAATAATGTCGGCAATTTATCATTTCCAGCAAGTTTTGCGCTACTTCCCGGACAATCCAAGGCAGAGGCAAAACTTAGCTTGATTACGATTGCAGAAGTTGAAAATCTAGCTCAAAAAGGAGATCATGCAGCTGAAATCTTAAAAAAAGCATTTCCAGAAACATCCATCCAATTAGTAGACTAAATGAGTTCTGATCTGCATCTGCTTTCATCCTATCAGTTCGACCTACCGGAAGAACTGATAGCGCAACACCCTTGTAATCCACGCGATGCCTCAAGGCTTATGGTCATCGACAGACAATCTGGAAATATGACAGAAATGCGATTTTCCGAGCTGTCTCACTTTTTAAACAAGGGGGACAGCCTTGTTTTTAACAACACAAAAGTTATCCCGGCAAGGCTCATCGGCACGCGAGAAACAGGCGGCATGGCAGAGATTTTTTTGACCAATCGTTTAGGAATAGATACTTGGGAAGCTCTTGCAAGACCCGGTAAAAAAATTAAAAATCATGACTTCATCTTTTTTGGGGATGGCTTTAAAGTTGAAATTTTAGACACTCTTCAAAATGGCAGTAAGCTTATTAAGTTTCATTGTGAAGGTGATTTTGATGCTCTTTTAAAGCAATATGGTCAAATTCCGCTTCCACAATACATTAAGAGAGATCAAAATCATTTTGAAGACGAGGAGCGCTACCAAACAGTATTTGCAAAAGAGGCAGGCGCTGTCGCCGCCCCAACTGCCGGTCTACATTTTACAGAAGAGTTATTATATAATTTAAACAAAAAAGACGTTCTCCAAACATTCGTGACACTGCATGTCGGTGTGGGAACTTTTCGACCGGTCCAAGTAAATGACATCAGAAACCATGAGATGCACCATGAAAAAGTGATCATCACAGATAATGCTGCGTCTATTTTGAATGCACGTCCAAAAGATAAAAGACAGATCACAGTCGGGACGACATGCTGCAGATCGCTCGAATCTTCTGCCGGACAAGACGGCATCATCGTCCCCGGCAGTCACGAAACAAACATCTTTATTTATCCCGGCTATCAATTCAAGTATGTCAACCATCTGCTCACCAATTTTCATCTTCCGGGTTCAAGTTTGTTGATGCTGGTTTCAGCTTTTGCAGGTTATGAGCTCATACGGGAGGCTTATAAAAAAGCAGTCATGGAAAAGTATCGCTTCTTCTCCTATGGCGATGCCATGCTCATCATGTGACCATACCAAAACGGGCAAACTTTTTTTTTAACACAAAGCGAGCCAGTTCCCGGGGGACGGCAGGATCTGTCTTCCACCTAAATAACAAACTCTGTTCAATCCAAAATGGTGCAAGCTTTTTTTAACTAACGAGGCTAAAGTATCACCACAACGTGGTGATACTTTAGCCTCTCTGTTGAAAAAAGCCGGCACCGTTTTTGTACCGTCAACATCTGACTTTAAATGATTACCATCACAATCATATTTATGTATTAAAAATTATAGTTTGATATAGATGGTGATTTATTTTTTTTATTAAAACTTAAAATAATATATAGTAATATTAATTGTTTACATTTAATTAGTTTTGTGTTAAAATATATTATAATAATATTAAAACGGAGTTAAATATATGAATTTATCATTCACATCCCCTATACATTATATTTCTAATGGAAGCCTATATGGGTTTTCCCCAGAACAAATGATTGAAGAGTGGTGTTCTATTGAGTCGAAATCAGAAGGTGCAGATTTAAATGCTATAACAATTGTAAAAAATAATTTATTAAATTATTTGAAAAAGAACGATAAAAGTCAATTAGACGTGACCTGTGGCCACCCAAGCAAATTAGGTAGATGTAAATTGAATACATTACCTGATATTTTTCATCTCGTAGAATTTAAAAATCTTAAAAAATTAATAATTTCTGATACTACTTTAACTAAATTGCCTGAATCTATTTGTCAACTCAAAGCATTAGAAATCTTAAATCTTTCGAATAATGAATTAGCAACATTGCCAGAATTAATTGGTCAACTCCAAGCATTACAAAGCTTAAGTCTTTCGAATAATAAATTAGCAACATTGCCAGAATCCTTTAGTCAACTCCAAGCATTACAAAGCTTAGGTCTTTCGAGAAATAAATTAACAGCATTGCCTGAATTAATAGGTCAACTCCAAGAATTAACGAACTTAGATATTCCGAGAAATGAATTAACAACATTGCCAGAATCCTTTGGTCAACTCCAATTACAAAGCTTAAGTCTTTTGCATAATAAATTAAGAGCATTGCCAGAATCCTTTGGTCAACTCCCATTAAGAACCTTAGATCTTTCGAATAATGAATTAACAGGATTGTCAGAATCTTTTGGTCAGCTCCAACGATTAGAACGTTTATATCTTTCGAATAATGCTGATTTAACAAGTTTACCGACTGAAATTTTAAGTTTACCTTCAGGATGTAGTGTAAATCTTGAGAATTGTGCATCATTATCTAATCAAGTTTTATCTAATTTAAGAGAGGCTACAACGGCTATTGGCTATCAAGGACCAACATTTCATTTCTCCATAAATGAAATCACAGTCGACGATGAAGAAAAATCTGTCGAAGACATGTTGGAAGAGCTTTACAAAATTGTTGGAAAGCCTTACCAAGAATTGGAAAATGTCCCCAATAACGATTCATTGAAATCTTGGTTATCAAGATTAAGTTATATGAGTGATTTTAAAGCGTCGCCGAAAGTAAAAAGAGGGCTTGTTACTAATATTTTAAACTATATTGCATTGGCTGAGAAAGACAAGGAGTTTTGCGATAGCTTTAATGTAATTATCGGCGGTGCTGCTGAAACATGTGGTGATCGCATGGCTCTATCCATTGTTCATCTAGGGCTTGCTAGTAAGCGTATAATGATTGATCCTAAAAATATGAAACGTTTGGCAAAATTTTTAACTAGGGGTGTTTTTGCGGTGAGTATGCTTTCCGATATTGCAGCAAAGAAAATTTCAGAGTTAAAATTTGTAGATGAGATCGAAGTTTATCTCGGTTTTTTAGTTGAACTTAAAAGTAGATTGAAATTATCGATTGATATCGAGGGGATGCTTTATTTTCAAACAAGCTCATTAACGACGAAAGATGTGGACAATGCTTTTTTATTGGTTGATAAAGCATTAAAAGATGAAAATAAAGTGGCCAATTTTCTTATCAATGACGTTACTTGGCGTAATGCGCTTAAGCAAAACTATTCAGAAGATTATGAAAATGCTCAAAACCCTGTTATGGAAATAGGTGAAGATAATCCAGAATTTTGGAATTTATATGCAGCTAAAATAAATGAGAGTCTTATAGCGTTAACAAAAAAAAGCATTGCCTAATGGTGTTAAGTCTTTTTTAACTCGATAACCTTTTTTAAGTTGCCTTAGAAGCTATAAAAGCGTGTGGCTACATGCTTTTTACAGCTTCTAAGGCAATAAATGCATTAAAAAAAAGCTTCAGCTAAGATACACGAATGCGAGGCGATTTTGATATGAGTCTCTGTCACAGCAACCCTCTCTTTCTCATCTATGAAGTCCTTTAAAGCTTCATTATCTGTATTGACAACAAACTGCCATCTGGACCCTTCTTCACATAAAGGTAGCTCAAGATGCATTTCGTGATCATTTGCGTTGATTGCAATGTAGAATTTTTTGTGTGATGCGTGGTCTATCAATGTGAAAGCAACAAAAGCATAGCCGAAGCTAAAATTTGGAAAAGATGGCTTTTCTCCATGCCAGGTGATATCTTTCATTTGAAGAAAAGTATCTTTTCTAAAACAGGAATATTGCTTTCTAAAGGCAATCATTTTTCGGTAAAAACGGTAAAAGCTTTGATTTTTTTTTAAGTTATCCCAGTTAAACCAGTTGATTTCATTATCCTGACACCAAGCATTGTTATTGCCAAGCCTTGTGTGCCCATACTCATCTCCCATGAATATAAGAGGGACGCCTTGAGAAATCATCAAAGTAAAATGAAAATTTCGCATTTGCTTTTCTCTTAACTTTAGGATAATCGGATCAAGCGTTTCTCCTTCGATGCCAAAGTTGTTGCTCATATTATGATTTAAGCCGTCTTCATTATTCTCGCCATTTGGTAGATTGTGCTTATGAGCATAAGAAACCAAATCCCTAAGAGAAAATCCATCATGGGAGGTAATAAAATTAATGCTCGTTTCAGGTCCTCTTTTGTAGTAGAGGTCTTCGGAACCAGAAATTCTGGTTGCAAATTTCGCAGGATCTTTTTTTAGGCCATTTAAGAAGTATCTCAATGCATCGCGGTATCTGCCATTCCATTCAGACCAGCGTTTTTTGGCTGTATAAAACCATCCGACCTGATAAAATCCTGCAGCATCCCAAGGCTCTGCGATGAGTTTTGTATCCATCAAAACAGGGTCTTCTGAGATCATGTCCAGAATTTTTAAATTTTTGTGAGGCTCGCCCTTCTCGTCAC
The DNA here is from genome assembly GCA_041691015.1 of Parachlamydiaceae bacterium. Classification (GTDB taxonomy): domain Bacteria; phylum Chlamydiota; class Chlamydiia; order Chlamydiales; family Parachlamydiaceae; genus JBBSJT01. Next base: position 15,330 of record JBEPVN010000022.1, read on the forward strand.
GATTAAAAATCGAAGCTAAATCAAAGCGAAACCCATCTACATGGCATTCAATGACAAAATAACGTAAAGCTTCCAAGATGAGATCTATTACAACAGGATGGTTGCAATTTAATGTATTGCCGCAACCAGAAAAATTGTAATATTGATTTTCAGGATCGAGAATGTAATAAACAGAATTACTGATTCCTCGAAATGAGAGCGTCGGCCCTAAAGCATCAAGCTCCCCCGTATGGTTAAAGACAACATCCAAAATGATTTCAATTCCATGCGCGTGCAGATTTTTTACTAAAGTCTTAAATTCAAGAAGGGGTGAGTTTATATCCCTCCCCGATGCATAAAGTCCATGCAGCGAAAAATAATTGAGAGGGGAGTAACCCCAGTAATTACATAAAATTTTATTATTGAGGGGATTAATTCCTTTGTATTCATTTTGATCAAAGATATTAATAGGCATTAATTCTATTGCGCTAATTCCAAGTTCTATTAAATACGGGATTTTTTCAACAATCCCCAAAAATGTTCCTTTATGAACAACCTTGGATGAGTCATCTATCGTAAAGCCCCTTACATGCATTTCGTAGATTATTAAATCTTTTGTCGGTATCTGCGGATTTTTCGTACCCTCCCAATCAAATGGGTTTTTAGTGAGGAAACCCCCGAGCAATGTGCCATCATTTAGCGTAAAAACAGCTTTTGCAAACGGGTCTAAGAGAATGGTTGAGCCATCGATTTTATAACCATAAAGATAGTCTGGCGTCAAATCATGGACAAAAACATGCCAGACATCACCCGTTTTATTATCATCCTTTGATAATGGGATCTCGGTAATATTTAATTCCTTTGAAAACAAACATAATACAACTGATGTTGCTTTTTTAGAAAAAATAGAAAAGTTAATACCGTAATCAAAGATGTTAGTTCCAAATGGTTTTGGAATTCCATTATTTAAATACAAGTTATTGTTTTCTCTCATATGAGATTTAAATATACATTGCATTTTTAATCTTCAAGAAAGATTTAAAATATTTGATCAAAATAGCGAACAAGAGTAGAATGACCATAAAAAACCAAATATCTTTACTTTTATCAGTAAAAGATAGATGTTTAAGTTAAACCAATATGTTTAAAAATTTTTATGTTTTTAAGACTATGCCTTTAGGAGGGTAAAATATGTCGATAGAAAATGCTAAAGCAAATCTTAAGGAGTTCGGAAAAGAGCTTAACCTTGATAACCTAGAGTTTGATGAAAACAACACGTGTATTTTAGGAATTGATGATGAATTCTCGCTTCACTTAACTTACGAGCCAAATTCAAAACGTCTTTATTTGTATTCTCCGCTTTTAGATGGTCTTCCAAAAGATCAAAAAACATTACTACGTCTTTATGAGCGTCTTTTAGAAGGCTCTATGCTTGGCGGTCAAATGGCTGGCGGCGGCGTTGGTGTTGCCACTAAGGAAGAACTTATTTTGATGCACTGTACGTTGGATATGGAACATGCGGTTTCTTCAGCTTTAAGAGCGTTTGCTCCTCTTTATGTAGAAACAGTCGAAAAATGGCGCAAAACTTGTACAGAGATTTGTGAGGGTCGTGATGATTCTTCTAAAGAAGAGAAGACACAAGCTCCAGGCGGAATGGGAAAACCAGGCCAAGGCTTCATCAAAATTTAATCTATTCTTTTTTAATAACGGTGACTACAAACTCACCGTTATTTTATTTTATTCTCTTATATAATGTATTAATGCCATATCAAGATAATTAATGGCTTCAATTGCATGAGTTCTATTTTTATCAGTTATATTACCATTTCGATTTCTTTTAATTCTTTGGCATCAGTGTCAAAAAGTTCATGGCCAGGCATTCACTATATTTTTCTTGACTGGTTATAATATTCATACACTTTGCTGTGCACATACGAAGATTTACTTTAAGTTTTTTGTGATCAATATTAGTCGGAATTAAGGTCCAAAGCAAATAGAATTTATTAAACATTTTGAGTGCACCGACCGCATTGTTTGTTGAAATGGTAAGCCTACTAAATCTTTTTAAGCAGCTAAAATAAACATTTTGGTCAACTGACTTAATAAATTCAAGTGCTTTATAGCTAATATCAATTTGTTCTTCAGTAAGATTAGGTTTCTCCACACATTCAAGAAATAACGTTTTTATTTTTACAAGTATTGCAAGTGCAAATGTATCATATGTGTTGTTTACATAATGGTCATATAACTCGATTAATAAAGGGATTTCTGTGACCGTTAGGGATTCAAGATATCGAGAATCCCAGGGATCGACTATTTGATTCAAAAATTTATAGCGGATCTCTTCTATTATTGGAGTGCTAGGGAGTAAATGGAGTGTGTTAAGAACAGAAACAGAGTCTTCTTGCTGTTTATAATGAGTAGTGATATCAATTGCATTATTTAAATATTTGAGGCTTTTTGTTTTACTCTTGCAATTCCTTGAAACCAAAAGAAAAAATTGTACTGATTTTGGATGCTCCACAGGCATAAGGTTTATGGCTTTTTCAATCATTTTAGACTTGATTGATACAGAGACTTTTGCGAATGTGTAGAGATTATTGCCTACCCTTTCTTTGTTTTCATTACGTTTTGGTAGTTTACTTATTTGCTTTAAAACTATTTTTAAAAATTTTTTACAAAGTTTTGGATTGATTTGCGCCAAAGTTTTTAAAAGCAAACAACGGCAATCTAATTGCACATAAGGGCTTGTCTCATTATCAATTAAAAGAAGAGCTTGTTCTAAATATTCTGCTTGTTTAAGAGGTGGGCAATAGCTTAGACAGTTTATTAATATTGAGAGTTGGATTTTAGTATCGATTTTAGATTTTATACCTATTTGAACAAAAATACCGTTTATTTTGGCAATAGCCAAAAAACGAATCAAGTTTTTGTCTTGGAAAGTTAATTCAACTGGCTCTTTCAAGCGATTGATTCCGGTTACAGCTTCTTTAAACTCAACGCTAAAAATTTGCCAATGGTGAACTAGTTTTGCAAGGCTTTTGCAAGAGCGCATAAATGAGATTTGCTCAAAAGGGGTTAAATAATTTGTCAGACAATCGACAACGACATATTTTGCATTATTTAAACTTGGACTAAATTTTTGTGTGAATTCAATTATATTATCAGATTTAAGTGATATAGTCATTTTACAAATCCTTTTATAAAAATAAGTTATTGTAATAAACAATATCATTAAATTAATAAAAAGTAAAGTTAATTAATTAAATTTTCAGAATAAAAGATTTAAATATGCTTTTATAAGTGCTCAGCTTAGAAGGGATTTACATAGATAACCGGTGGTGACAACCACCGGTAACTCAATAAATAATATAATTTTCAAGCAATCTCATAGGCAGGCATAAACTTAAAGAAGTTCAGGACCAGGCAATCAATAAAATCTTTTCTTTCGTCGATAAGATTCATTTTGCTGATAATGTTTAAATGAAGCGGCATGAAATAATAACCTACTTCCTCAGAGTTTTCAAAAGAGGTTATTAGAGGTACAAACTTTTGAAATAGGGCAATGGATACTGTTGCAGCTTCATAAGGATCTTTAATTTTTATAACCCTACAGTAGATGGCAGATAAGCAATTGAAGTAAAGTTCTGTGTTAATCCTGCTAAAAAATGTCGCTGCTACAAAGCAAATTTCTCTTTTAATAGGAACGTTAAAGTGTGTCAAAGAAATGTTAAAGAGCTCGGTGATATGTTTTAAAACGACCATTGTCAATTTATCATTTCTAAACGCATAAAAGTCATAAAGCTCGCACAAAATCAGGATTTTAAATTCGAAGTTCTGTTGATATTTTGTGTTCAATAAGTCGATCATCCTTGTTGTAAAAACATTTGCACACTCTTTAAATTTAGGAGTTTGCGGTAAAAATCTAAATGCTTTAATGATGCGGCAGTTATTTTTTACACTCTCTTGTTTTTGTACAATATTAATAGCCTCCTGCAAGTATAAAAAGCTGAATTTTTTACTCTTAAGGTTTTTTGCAGCTAGGAGAAGAGCTTTTACAGCTTTATCGTGTTTATTGGTCATGCGACAAATCACGTTACAGGCTTTTTTAGGCTTTATTAATATAATGGCTTTTGCAAGCAAGTATAACTTATCCCCAATTTCGTCCCGGTTTACCAGATTGACCGGTCTTTTTTTTATTGCTTCATAGGCAAATTTGAAATTTTTATATCCAAGTTTTGGATCGTGCTCAACTAATATCTTTGCAGAAAGGCATCTGCAGTCTAATTTAGTATAAGGCACTCTTTCATTTTCTATTAAATTTTGGAGTTGATCGACGTAATTTTGTTTTTTGTGACCGGTACAAAATTTAATGCATTCAATTAAAATCGAAGTTTCAATTTTGGTATCGATTTTTGAGCTGACACACATTGGAAGAGAAGAATTGTTGACTTTTGCAATAGCAAAAAGACGAATCATAGGGGCATCATCGAAGTAGATCTTTATAGGGGGATTTAAAGTAGTTAAATTGCTTATAACTTGTCTGTATTCTTTTGTGAAAATCTGCCAGTGTAAAACAAGAGCATTTAGAGTTTTGCATGTTCTCAAAAATGACAGCTGCTCAAAAGGTGTCAGTTTGCCGTTTAAAATATCCTGAATGACTGTTCGGACAACATTGGGATGTACTTGTCTTAAAAAATCGCCCTTATATGCTGTCCTGTCTGTTATATTCATTTTAAGTGTCTTTTGTTTCTGACATCATGGAAATGTTTTGAAAAACTCTTGTAAAATGATCATAAGCCATTTCAATTTTTGAAAAGCTATCGGCGAGTGTTTTATCGTTTATTTCCTCAAGCTGTTCCCTAAAAACTTTTACGGATTTTTTGGCTTCTGCAAGAGAGGGTTTAAATTCTGAAGAGATACGCTTTAAAATGCTTTTATTGATTTTTTCAATTTGAAAACGAAGTTCATTTTGTTTTGCAAGCTCTTCTGAAAAAGAGCGTTCAATGCGATTTGAGAGCTGCTGTGCAACTGTGTGCAACAAATTTTTATCATCAAGGGATGGTGATTTTTTGGGGTTTTTCCTACAAATAAGAACGCCCAAAGTTTCATCCCGATTTTTTATTGGGATATAAAGGTTCTCTGAAGAGGCAAGAGTATCTGTGGACCAGCCAGCTTCTTTTCCATGTTCAAAAACCCAAGTGACAGCAGCTTTTTCTTTATCATTTTGTATAAGAAGCATGGGTTTATCTAAGTTAAGGCCGCCTCTTAATTTTTTGATGATGATTTCAAAAGGGATTCCAAAAATAGCTTTTAACTGCTCCGTTACTTCTTTAAAAATTGCTTCGTTTGAAGAGGAGGCGCTGATTTGGCGGATAATACGGTATAGGGATTGTGAAGTTTCTTCTCTTTTCAAAAGCATTACCTGATGCTCGCGGTAGCGATCCACTAAAATACCTGTTGTGATTGCAGTTAAGGTATAGATACAAAGAAGTAGAATGGATTCTACAGAATATTTAAATTCCTCAGGGATAAAAAATAGGTACCAGATAAAGGAAAAAAGAAAGGCTGCAAAAAAGACAGGACCTTTTTTAAAAAATAAACTTAAAAATAAAATTCCTATAAAAAAGATTTCTCCGACAACTGTGTGACCCACCATGGGAAGAATGCTTAAAGTTGTGGCAGCAAGCAAGGAGACTGCAAGAAAAACCAAAAAATAGGGCTTAAAAATAAAGGGAGGATGTGCGGCTTTTAATTTATTTTGATGATTTGTAAGCAACCTTTCTTGTCTTGCAACAAGAATGTCTACATCAGTACACTCTTTAGCAAGCCTATCAGATGGATTCAACTTGCTGAATATGTTAAAAAATCGTTTAGGAGGACTTCTTCCGACAATAATTTCAGTCACTCCTCTTCGTTTGGCAATGCGCGAAATTGCATTTGCAACATCCGGATCATGAGTTGTGATGACTTCTGCTCCCAACTCTCTTGCGAGAGTAATGTTTTTTGTAAGCAACGCTTCTTCTTCTGCATTCAAAAACTTGCCCGTATCCACATAAACTGCAATCCAGGGAGCTTCCAAATTAAAGGCAAGACGTCTTGTTGTTCGGATGAGTTTTTGGGAATAGGGGCTTTGACTTATCGCAACGAGAAGTTTTTCCCGCGGTTTCCATCTGTTTTCTGATTCGGTAGCAGAAACCATTTGATGCAGATCATGGTCAATTTTTTCTGCTGTAAATCTTAAAAGAATTTCTCTTAGCGCGGTCAATTTATCATTTTTGAAAAAATTGAGAATTGCAATTTTTGATTGATCGCCAAGATAAACTTTGCCCTCGTTTAAGCGGTTAACAAGCTCATCTGGATTTAGGTCGATAATTTGGATATAGGCGGCCTCTTCGATGACCAAATCAGGAACAGTTTCTTTGATAACAATTCCTGTAATGTTTTCAACCACATCCTTTAAACTTTCAATATGCTGGACATTTAATGTTGTGTAGACGTTAATTCCGTTGTCCAGAATTTCCATGACGTCCTGCCAGCGTTTTTCATGCCTTAAGCCCGGTATATTGCTATGTGCAAGCTCATCTATAAGCACAATCGCCGGTTTTTGCCTGATGATTTCATCCAGATCCAGCTCTTTGAATTCTTTGTCTTTGTAGAGGACAGTTTTTTCAGGGATGACTCTAAGACCCTCTAATAATGCCATTGTTTCTTTGCGATTGTGCGTATCAATTGTGCCGATGACAACATTAATTCCCGTTTTGGTAAGCTTTTTAGCCTCCTCAAGCATGGCATAAGTTTTTCCAACGCCAGCTGCCATTCCAAGAAATATCTTGAGGTGACCTTTTTTTTGCGTACTTTCTTCACGCTTGATAGCTTTTAAAAGTTCTTCAGGATTTGGGCGATTTTCGTCTGCCTTCAAGGCTTACTCCTTTTTTTTAGTGAGGTTGTCTAATGCAATATTGAGTAAAAGCACATTCACATAGGGTCTTTTTAATTTAAAGTAGGACGATTCTTTAGCTTGGTCTTCGATCAGATTTGCTATTTTAGTTTTAAAAGAAGCATCCAAATTTCTTGCTTTAAGAATCCGGTCCATCTGATAGAAAGCCGCTTGTTTACTGATATGCGGATCGAGCCCGCTTCCTGATGAAAACAGAAGTTCTGAGGGAACTGCAAGTGCTGTTCCGTGAGCTTTTTCCATTTTTTCTTTTCTTGAAGCTACAAGATCTCTTAAATGAGCATTTGTCGGACCAAAATTACTGCCGCCTGAATTTAGTGGGTTATAGTCATTTGCAGAAGGCCTGCTATAGAAATATTTGTCGTTTTCAAATTTTTGTCCGATAAGTCGGTATCCTACTGCTTTGTTGTCATGCATGATGATTTCGTAAGACGAGCTTGAAAATATCATCGCAAAACACCCTATGAGGAGTGGGTATAGAATCCCTGTTAACAGGGTCATTAAGAGGAATAATCGGAGCGCTATTAATTTTTGCATAAATATTATCCTAATTATTTTGATCTATTTTCAAACCAAGCCCAAAAATTCTATAGTAAGATCAATTATTTTAATTCCTATAAAAGGAATAACAAATCCGCCAACACCATAGATCAATATATTCGTTTTTAAGAGTTCATCTGCTGATTTTGCCTCATATTTTACACCTTTTAAGGCAAGTGGGATCAAAGCAATGATTGTAAGAGCGTTAAATATAATGGCGCTCAAAACAGCGCTTTTTGGAGAGTGTAAAAACATGATGTTCAATTTGGATAAAGGCCCAAACTTTTCGTTTTCACTCATATACAAAGTACTAAATATTGCAGGAATGATCGCAAAATACTTGGCAACGTCATTTGCGATACTGAATGTTGTAAGCGCACCCCTTGTCATCAAAAGCTGTTTTCCTATTTTTACAATATCGATAAGTTTTGTTGGATTGCTGTCGAGATCCACCATATTGCCGGCATCCCTTGAGGCTTGTGTCCCTGTATTTAAGGCAACTGCCACATCTGCTTGTGCAAGTGCCGGAGCGTCATTTGTTCCATCTCCTGTCATGGCAACAAGATGTCCTGCATTTTGTTCTTTTTTTATGAGTTCAAGTTTCATTTCAGGCGTAGCTTCTGCAATAAAGTCATCGACTCCGGCTTCTGCTGCAATCGCTGCTGCTGTTAAGGGATTATCGCCTGTAACCATAATTGTACGAATGCCCATTTTGCGCATTTCTTTAAAGCGCTCTTTGATCCCTCCTTTGATCACATCTTTTAGATGGATGATGCCGATAACTTTTTCGTTATCTGAGACAAGAAGAGGAGTGCCTCCATTTTTGGAGATTGCTTGAATGGCTAATTCTAATTCTTCGGGGTAGCTGCCATTTAAAGTTTCTATATGTTTTTTTATCGCATCGGATGAGCCTTTTCTGATCGACCGAATGCAGCTGCCCTCATCGCCTAAAAAATCGATCCCGCTCATCCTAGTTTTTGCGGAAAATGGGATAAGTTTTGAATTTTTTACGTCGAGAGATTCTGCCCTTAGATCAAATATTGTTTTTGCTAGCACGACAATGGATCTGCCTTCTGGTGTTTCATCTCCAAGTGATGCAAGCTGCGCTGTTTCAGCAAATTCCTTTTCCGGTATTCCTACGACGGGTAAAAAAGCTGTTGCCATGCGGTTTCCGATAGTGATTGTTCCCGTTTTATCCAAAATAAGGATGTCGATGTCTCCAGCTGCCTCCACAGACCTTCCGCTTTTTGCAATGACATTGCGGTGAATGAGCCTGTCAATACCTGCAATTCCAACAGCGCTAAGTAGCGCGCTTATTGTGGTCGGGATCAAACAAACAATCAATGCTACTAAATCCGGAACAGCGATTGCTGTTTCTGCCGTGTTTTGTCCAAACGAAGCAAATGCTTTAAGTGAGGCTGTTGTTAAGAGAAAAATTATTGTCAAACCGCAAAGTAAAATATTGAGCGCTACTTCATTAGGTGTTTTTTGACGTTTTGCGCCTTCTATCAAATTGATCATCCGATCCAAAAAACTATCTCCGACTTCTGATGTGACCTGAATCGTGATCTGATCGCTTAAAACTTTAGTTCCTGCAGTCACAGCGCTTCTATCGCCGCCACTTTCTCTGATGACAGGCGCTGATTCTCCAGTAATTGCCGACTCATCAACAGTTGCAATGCCTTTGACAACGTCTCCATCAGCAGGAATGATGTCTTGAGCCTCGCAGATGAAAAGGTCACCTTTTTTAAGTAAGTTTGGAGATATTTTAACTTCAACCCCATTTTGGATTTGCCTTGCATAAGATTCTATTTTGGCGCTTTTTAAAGAGGCAGCGTGCGCTTTTCCTTTGCTTTCTGCCAAACTTTGCGCAAAATTGGCAAAGAGAACAGTAAACCAGAGCCATGAAACAAGCTGCAGATCAAAAAAGGAAATTTTACCTGCAATAATTTCTTTTAAGAGATAAAGAGTTGTGACAATAGCTCCGACATAGGCAACAAACATGACAGGATTTTTAATCTGTACTTTTGGATGAAGCATCTTAAAAGCATTGAAAACGGTCTCTTTTAACAATTTTTTATCGATCGCATGTTCCATTTAAAAAAACTTATCCTCCATCATTAGTAAGTGTTCTGCTATTGGCCCCAAAGCTAAAGCCGGAAGAAATGTCAAAGCGCCGCCAAGTAAAATGACACAAAAAAGTAAAATGCCAAATATTGGGCTATTTGTAGAAAAAGTCCCAAGAGATGGCGGCGATGCCTTTTTTTTGACCAAAAGTCCTGCAATCAGGACGCTTGGGATTAGGATGGATAATCTTGCAATCAGCATGATGACCCCCAAAAATAGATTGTAGTAGGGGGTATTGGCATTTAAGTTTGCAAAAGAGCTTCCATTATTTCCGCCGGCAGAGGAAAATGCATAAAGAATCGTAGATAGTCCGTGAGGCCCTTCTGTAACAAGGTCAGTTTTTGCAATAGGCAAAAGTGAAGATATTCCGCTGCCTATCAAAATCAGGGCAGCTGGTGCAAGAATTGCTACAATAATCCACTGCATTTCGGCAATTTCAATTTTTTTTCCCATGTATTCAGGAGTTCTACCAACCATAAGGCCTGCAATAAAGACAGTTAGGAGGATAAACATAATCAAACTGCATAAACCAACGCCTACACCGCCAAAGATCAGTTCATCTGCCATCATGTTAAAAAGTGCAACACCTCCTGCAAGTGGAGATAAGCTAGACATTTGCGCATTAATCGATCCATTTGATGTAGCAGTTGTTGCGGTGGACCATAAAATGCTATTAAAAAGTCCAAATCGTGTTTCTTTGCCTTCCATAACAGGGGAGGCTCCAATATTTACACCGTAAAAATGCTCGCCGACAAGCGACACCAAAAAACCTGTCATAAACAGAAAAAAAATGACTGAAAAGATGATTGTGGCGTGCTTTTTTATGCCACACATTATCCCGTAGCAATAAATGGATGCGGACGGAATTAAAAAAATGCAAAGCGTTTCTAAAAAATTGGATAGGGGAGTTGGATTTTCAAACGGATGCGCGCCATTTGCGTTAAAAAAGCCGCCTCCGTTTGTGCCAAGTTGTTTTATTGCGACCTGGCTTGCAACAGCCCCAAAAGGGATAACCTGTTCTGCTCCTTCCAATGTCATGATTTTCGAGTAAGGCGAAAAACTTTGTATGACGCCTTGTGTCAATAAACCAAAAGCTAAAATGATGGAAAGGGGAAGAAAAATGTAAACGACAGACCGGACGACATCGACGTAAAAATTGCCTATGGTGCTTAGTTCACGTCTAGTAATACCTCTTGTCAATGCTATCAGGCAGCCAAGACCTGTAGCTGCGCTTAAGAAATTTTGTACCGTAAGACCTGCCATTTGGGTAAAATAGCTCAAAGTAGTCTCCGGAACATAAGATTGCCAGTTCGTATTTGTCGTAAAGCTTGCTGCCACATTAAAGCCCAAATGCAAGGAAGTGCCGGAGAAATTTTCAGGATTAAGAGGTAAAAACTTTTGGAAAAGCAATAGCAAAAATAGAGCGAAAAATCCGATCGCGTTAAAATAGATTAGATTTTTAACATATCCTCGAGCATCCATCTCATAATTTTCATCAATGCCAGAAATGCTGTAACAAAGTGTTTCTAAGCTTTTTAAAGGTCTTGTTACATAATTCTCATTTCCCGTAAAAATATCTGCCATGTAATTGCCCAAAACATAGGTTAAGCCAATTAAGGATAGCATAAAGAGCACAATTTCGACTGTGATTGCAAGATAAGTCATAGTTTTTCCGGGTAAATAAGGGCGTAGGTCAAATATGCTAAAAGAAGCGCAAGGACTATTAAAATCGAAATATTTTCCCACGACATGTTGGAACACCTTCTTTTTTTACATTAGAGATTCTGTATAAAGAATTAATCTAAAAAAATAAATATAAATATTTTGAACCCATAACAAATGAAGAACCCCTGCGGGATAAAAAAACGGGTTGCAATAGTCCCAAACCGGTGTCTCGCAAGCTCGCGTTACGGTATGGGACTATTGCAACCCGTTTCTTACCCCGCAGGGGTTCTTCATTTTTCTCATTCTTTTAATATCAAACTTCAAATGTCCGAATGTCAGGCCTGACCCCATTGCAAATCTTAGCTTAATGCATATGGGTTGTAACCACCGGCTATCTATGTGAAATTGCTTCTTAGATGTTTGGCTACATTTAACCACGAAGTGGTTTTTACATAGGTAGCC
>JBEPVN010000023.1:0-26239 GCA_041691015.1 Parachlamydiaceae bacterium
CGTGGTTAAATGTAGCCAAGCATCTAAGAAGCGATTTCACATAGAGCCGGTGGTTACAATCATCCGTAAATCTATATCAAATCGCTTCTTAGATGTTTGGCTCTATTTAACCACGAAGTGGTTTTTACATAGATAGCCGGTGGTTACAACCACCGGTAACCGAAACAATTTGTTCACCACAACGTGGTGATACTGGGGTTTTATTGCTGTATCTTACTAAAATCCAGGAGTTTATCAAATAGATGAAAGACTCGCTGCAGCATCGCTATGCGGTTATCGCTTAAGGCCTTATCATCTGCCAATATTTTGACCTGCTCAAAAAGAGTTGCAAGAGGTAATTGCAGTCCTGCAATCAGATCGTAGGCTTTTTTGTAATCCTGATTTTGTAATGCTTTGTCAAATTCAGGCTCTATTGCTGACAAGACTTCAGATAAATCTTTTTCTGCAGGCTCTTTAAGTAAATCTTTGTTAAACGCCATCTGTTTTTGATTTTGGAGCTGGCCTTTTGCGCGTTTATACACTTCAAAAAGTTTTCCAAAATGATCGCCCGACTTCCTAAAGTCCTTTAAAGCTAAAACCTTGCAGTAAGCATCGTATACATTGCTAAAGGGTGTTGCAAAAACTGCTTCGATCTCATCTTTTGCAAAACCTATCTCTATAAAAACTGTTTTGATGCGGTTTGTCAGGAACATTTCGATTTCTTTTAACAAAGTCTCTTGATCGGCGCGTAGAGCTTGTGGAAAATGATCAAAACATGCTTTAAATAAAGGCATTAAAGGTAAAGAGTATTTGCCTTCGATCAGCATTTTGACGATACCTAGCGTTTGACGCCGTAGAGCGTAAGGATCGCTTGAGGATGTCGGTTTAAGATCTGCGATGTAGCAGCCTATGATATTATCGATCTTATCAGATAAGCTCAAAATAATGCCTGTTGCTGTTTTAGGCAGTTTTGCGTTTTCACCCTTTGGCATCCATTGCTCTTCAATTGCTTCTGCGACTTCTTTGTCTTCGTTTGAGGCTAAAGCATAATATTTGCCGATTGTGCCTTGAAGGTCCGGAAATTCAAAAACCATCTCTGTTGCAAGGTCAGCTTTGGAAAGAAGTGAGGCTCTTGAAACTTTCTCCAAACTACTGATATTTAATAGTTTTTGGATTGTTTCCGCATGTTTTTGGATACGAAGTACTTTGTCATAGACAGATCCTAAGCTTTTTTGGAACATGACACTTTTTAGTTTTTCATTGTAGCTTTCCAAAGGATTTTTCAAGCCTTGTGAATAGAGGAAAACGCCATCTGTAAGCCTTGCAGAAAGTACTTTTTGGTTGCCTTCCCGAATTTGGTCTGTTGGATGCGTGTTTGCGGTGATGATAAAGGTATTGATCAAATTGCCATTTAAGTCTTCAACCGGGAAATATTTTTGATGTTCCACCATTTCAGAGATCAGGACTTCTTTTGGAACTTTTAAAAATTCCGGATCAAATGTTGCAGGAGTAAGCTCCGGCCATTCCACAAGATTTAACACTTGCGGGATCACTTTGTCCCGGGAGATAATTTTTGCGTTAAGTTTCTTTTCCAAAGCATCTAATTGTTTATTGATTTCCTGTTTTCGCTCTTCCATGTCCGCCATGACAAAATACTCTCTTAAAGTCGGCAAGTATTCTTTTGGGGAATTGAGTGTAAAATTAAAGGGCTGAAGTTGTCTGTGGCCAAAGGATGTGTTGTTGGATATGATATTTCCGACTTTAAAGGAAATGATATGTTCTCCAAAAAGAGCTACAATTGCCTTTAGAGGGCGGGCATAAGAAATATCAGAGTTTCCCCAACGCATTTTTTTGGGAAATTCCAGGTTTTCAATAAGTTTTGGAAGCTTTTCCTGAAGAAGTTTGGCTGTCGATACGGCAGGGATTTTGAGCGAGGCAAAAAGATAATCGGTGCCTTTTACATTTTTTATTGTAAAAAGATCTGAATTTTTTAGTTCGTTTAGATTTTGGGGTTTTGCCTGGATAGAGCGGAAAAATCCCATTCCGGCAGGTGTCAGGTTTCCTTCTTCATTAAAACATTGAGTAAGGGCAGGGCCTCTTCTATCTTCCATGACAGAAGGTTTTCCAACTTTTAAGCCTTCTATTAAAGCAGTCAATCTTCTTGGAGTTCCAAATGTTTTGATATTTTGATAGGAGATAGAAGCTTCTTGTAAAAGATTTGCGATATCTTTTTTTAGGTTATTTGCCCCGATCGGTACAAAAGTTGCGGGAAGCTCTTCAGAACCTATTTCAAGCAAAAAGTCTTCTTCTGTTTCAGGATTTTGGTTTAGCAGATCTTGTGGGATCTCAAGTAAAAAATTTTCTGTTTTTTCTTCGCTGCTTTTAAATTTGTGGTGGAGTGGATGACCTAAATTTTCGCGGCACGCAAGGTAGCTTCTTGCAACAGCTGATGCCAAATCGCGAATGCGCGCGATGTACCTTGCGCGCTCAGTGACCGAAATCACACCCCTTGCGCCAAGTATGTTAAAAGCATGAGATGCTTTCATAACAAAGTCATAGGCAGGAACTGCCAAATTTAGGGCAATGAGCTTTTGAGCTTCTTTTTCATAATCATCAAAATGACGAAACCACATTTCTGTTGAGGCATTTTCAAAGTTGTAATGGCTCCAATCAATCTCGTTTTGATGATAGATATCGCCATACGTCAAAGATTCATTCCATTGGATATCAAAAATGCTCTTTGCTTTTTGAAGGTAAAGCGCAAGTCTTTCTGTGCCGTAAGTGATCTCGCCGGTTATTGGTTTTAATTCTACGCCGCCAACGATTTGGAAATAAGTAAATTGAGAGATTTCCATCCCGTCCATCCAGACTTCCCAGCCAAGGCCGGACGCTCCGATAGTGGGCTGTTCCCAGTCGTCGTGCACAAACCTAATGTCGTGGTCATTTAAGTTAAAGCCGATGGCTTCCAAGGATTGAAGGTAGAGCTCTTGGATATTTTCAGGGGATGGTTTTAGCATGACCTGGAACTGAAAGTAATGCTGGACGCGGTTTGGGTTTTGTCCGTATCTGCCGTCTGTCGGACGTCTGCAGGGCTCTATGTAGGCCGCTTTATAGGGCTCTTTACCGAGGCATCTTAAAAAAGTTGCAGGATTAAAAGTACCAGCTCCCACTTCCAGATCATAACCTTGGTGGATAACACAGCCTTGTTTTTCCCAAAAAGTAGAAAGCCGTTTTAAAATTTCTTGAAATGTGATCATCGCTAATTTTGCCCTGCCCTTAAATTGATAAGGAAAGTGTAAACGAGAACGCGATTTATTCTCAATGGAATGATGCGGTCTTTAGTTTTTTTAATTTACTTCTAAAGATCCGCTAAAAAAAAGTAAGAGCCTATTTGCGTTCTTGCTTTTTGCTTTCGACTTGTTGTTCTGACTGAGTTTCTTTTTTGCCTTTATTTTTACAAGGACATCTTGCAGACAAAGGAGCTCCAAACAAAATTAATCCTGCCATAACGGATAAAATTAAATTTTTTTTCATGTATAATCTCCCTAATTGTTAAAATCCATAAACCGAATTTTAATTAAAATTTGGTAAATGTCAAGAATAGAAGTTTTTGTAGAAAATTATTTAATTTTGTGTTACGCTATTTTTTACTTAAATATTAAATAAAGTGTTATTATGTCAGATTTTTGCGATTTAACTTATGAAGAACTTCTAGCTTGGGTAAGAAAACAAGGTGGTAAAGACTTTCAAGCGCGTCAGCTTTTGGATTGGGTCTATAATAAATCTATTTTGGATTGGGATCAAATGACCAATTTGAGTAAGGATTTCCGTAAAGAACTTGCCCAATTTCTTAAAATGCCGACGTTAGAACTTGTAAAAATCCAGCCATCGGATGATTTGGAAACTTTTAAATTCTTATGGAAATTAAGGGAAGGCACTTTTGTTGAGTCTGTTTTGATCTGTTCTGGTACAAGACGCACAGTCTGTGTTTCCTCCCAGGTTGGCTGCCCCGCAAAATGCGCTTTTTGCGCTTCTGGAAAGAATGGATTTGTCCGCAATTTAAGACCTGCTGAAATAGTCGAGCAAGTGCTGCATATTAATCGCTTTCTCGAGAGTAAAAATGAGCGCGTTTCTCATCTTGTTTATATGGGAATGGGCGAGCCTTTAAAAAATTATGACTCTGTAGTAAAATCCATCCGGATTTTAACAGACAAGGACTTACTTAATATCTCTGAAAGACGCATCACGGTCTCAACGGTCGGGATTGTAGAGGGGATCAAACGCTTATCCGAGGAAGGCTTAAAAGTCAGCCTCGTTCTATCCCTACATGCGCCAAACCAACATATCCGTCAAAAAATCATCCCTTACGCAAGAAAATACCCATTGGATGACATTATGTCTGCAATGGATGATTATTCCAGAAAGACAAAGCGCGATATTACATTTGAATACACGATGATTGCAGATATTAACGACCATCCTGACCATGCGCATGAATTATCGCATCTTCTTCACGGAAGACAATGTACTGTCAACCTGATCCCTTATAACCCGGTTCCTGGCTTAAAGCTAAAAAGACCGGATAAAAAGGCAATCAAGCAGTTCCGCACTGTGCTTTTTGGCTCTAAAATCGTCAATACTTGCCGTTATACAAAAGGCGATGACATTGCGGCAGCTTGCGGCCAGCTCGCCCTAAAAGAGGCAGCTCCAGCATCAGCATCCTCGCTTCCTATGGCCCCGTAAAAGCCAAGTACTCATCTAAGAAGCTATTTTACATAGATAGCCGGTTTTGTTCTTCACCGGCTATTCAATACTTAATCAAAAAAATGCAGGCTAAAACCAACCCCATATCTCTGTCCTTTCCAAATTTTTAATTATTAATTATGTAATTAATCTCTTTATTTTAAATACCAATTATTAATATAATATTAATATAGAAACTATATTTAATAAGTATTGTATTAGAGGTATTAATGGACACAAGTCTCAATAAAATAAATTCCTCCCACTCTCACGTACCTCACCCAAATCAAGGGGTTATAAACCATAAAACCCCGGAAAATTTAGGCAAAGCTGAACCCAAAACCTTTAGACTTAATGAAAAATCAGCTGTAAGAACAAAAAAAACAAATGAATACGGAACAGTCCATCTTCCTCAAAACGCTCAAAAAAATGAGCCAAAATCGATAACAATCCATTCCTTTACAAAAATCACAAAAAATACAGGCTTGGAATTTATTGCAAAGAGTTCCAAACTTTTTCGCAAACACATTGAATTTCAAGCAAAACAGATAGAAACAGAGATAAATTTAAGCCGTGAAACGAAACGTGCAAAAGAACATTGGCAAAACCTAAAAGAAGCTTTCCATGCGAAGTTAAGCGAAATTAATATGGCAAAGCAGAAAAAGCATTAAAATCTTAATTAGATGGAGCTTTGAATGAGTAGAATCAGCGACTTTTCTATTGCTTTACAAAATATATTACCCGATTCAGGTGTCCTCTCAACCCAAAAATTAGTTGTTAAAAAAAATGGCAAAGATTTAGGGGAGCAGTATGCCGTAGGAGTTAAGGTCATTCGTGATGAGGACTCAAAAATTACCTTAAGTGATAAAAAATACTTTTGGTGTGCCTTAAAAACTACCGATGCAGCAGGAAATGAAACATGGTTCAAAGTTGACAAGGTTGATCTAAAAAATAATCTGCATATTACTAAAAGAGAACTTGATGATGTTTCAGACGAAGCAGATCTCGAAATCTTAATAAAAAGTCATGCGCGAATAGAAGCTTCTCTTCATCAGAAACTAGAGTCTAAAGGAATTACAAAAGCCTATCATGACTTCATCAAGTTTTTTGTTTGCTACTTTACTGTAGGCCCCGCAGTTAAAAAAGAAGTCCAACTCGCTATAAGAAGCGGCCAATTTTCAGAAGTTTATACTAAAAAGTCCGACAATATTCTATTGCAAGTCAAAGAGCATTTAAAAGAAAAAAATGCGAATGCTTTGAAATTTTTTGGGGATGAAATGATCGCCCAAATTATTGACGAAACAATTATTGCAGAAACAAACAAAAGACTAGTCAGCCAAAAAGAAACTCCCTGGAATGATACACAAGTACAAAAGCTAAATGAATTACGCACATTGCTTTTTTTACAGAAAAATCCACAAGAAGTAAGTAGTAGCGAAGCATTAAAAAAAATGAATCCTTTGGACATTCCTCTCAAAGAACTAGCAGCAATTCCTGTCACTGATGATAACTTGGAAACGCTTTCAGAAATTTGGAAGCAAAAAGCCGGAAACTTTTTTGCAAAAGGAAGACTCGATGCTTTAAATGTTGAAAAAGACCGAAGAGGTCTTATTCGGCAAGGCTATTATGCAGGGGAATACCTGCAATCGTACCAGGCGATGCCAGAAGCTATCAAACAACATCTAAACGGCTTTTTAAGCGACCTTAATAAAAATCAACAACTTGAAAAAATTTTAGATTTCGCGGTTTTACATTCTACCAATTTAGGAACTATCGTTTCAGATGATCCCAAAATACAAAAGCTTCAAGCCGAACAAAAAATCTATCAGGAAAAAATACAGCCCCTTATTAACAAGACCATTCAAGAAAATAAGTTTTTTTCCGTTGCCAGTCTTTTAGCTTTGTATACTGAAATGGATGAAGGAAGGAGCGACATTTTAAAATTGATTTCTGATATTAAAAAAGAATTAACTGAAGATGAAAAGCTTATTTTTAGCGAAAAAAGATTAAATGCTTTAATTGGTAGGGAAATTGAAACTGTTGCAATTATTGAGTATCATTTAACTTCTTCTCAGATCAATAATTTTTTCGAATACAGAGAAACTTATAATAGAAAAAGAGAAGAATATCAATTATTTATTGATAAACTGGTATTAATAAAATCTTCAATTGAAGTAATGCAATTATTTGATTTAAAAAAATTAAAAGGACAAGATCTTTTACCCTCTATATTCGATGAAATGTATGAAAGAGGATACACCACTTCCCCGTTAACTGATTTAGATAGAGAATTAGTCATATTAAAATTGAAGGCTGTGAGTAAACAATTAAAAGCATTAGAAAATTCAAGTTTAAACTCTAAACAGACACAACAATTGACTAGTTATAGTCAAAAAATTGATTCTGAAATTAAAATTGGAAAAGAATATACAAAAAATATAGATATCCGTAATAGCAATTATCAATTTAACAATGAAAATTTTTTAAGGGGAAATGATCATTTAAACCAATTATTTTTTACTAAAGCGGTCGAAGATGAGGTAAAGAATGGTCAAGGTAGCACTTTTCAATCTAAACATCAGATAGCCTTAATGAATTTCACACAAATTATGGATAAGGCAAAATTAAATAAACTCAAAGAATTAAAAGGTTTGTCAATCATTCCTCTGACAGAAGAAGAAATAAAAAGCACCGCTGAATTTTTAGAAAAAATAATAAAAGATCCAGATTTTATGAAAGTTTTAAAAAGCATTAATGCAGATACTTCTTCAATATTAAATGATGTTTTAGGAAACACCCCTGTATTTTTGCATGGGATAATAAAAAAAATCTTCGGCAAGCCGCCTTTAAAAATTAATAGACTACCTGCGGGTATAAGTAAAAACACAATAGATTTTATTACCGAATTTAATTTAAGACTACAAAAAGCTGAAAAAATAAAAAATGACGTTGAAAATACTCTTGTGAAGGCAGAGAATTTATTAAGCAAATACGAAAATTCTCCGTTTTCAATTCGTAAAGATGAGCGATTAACCCTAAAAGAACTTGGGTTGATGAGCTCAATGGAGCGATTAAATAATTCACGTTTTGAACGGGTAAAATGGAGTTTTTTTGAAGAATTGGAGAATTTAGGCTTACAAAATGTTAATTTGCGAGAAATTTCACAAAGAGCCAAGAAGTGTTCTCTGATTCTTGGTAAAATAGCCGAGATGACTCAAGCTGAGGTAGATTCCCATTACGAAACTTCAGATATCTTTGCATATAATGCTATAAAAAAAACTGCATGGCAAAATCAATCAGGTAGCACGGAACAAAAATTGACAGCGATTGTTTCTGATAATTTAACTCATGGAGGGAAATTATATAAAGAAGACAATAAAATCATAGCTTCACATCTTTTAGGTGGGGTAGTAAATAAGACTTTAAGTTTTTATGAAATAGTAGTTTCTGACTTCTGGAGTTTAAATTTATCTCCACTTATTCCAGACTTAATGACACAGAAAATGACTGCCATTTTAGGAGATGACTGGAATGAACAAATTAATGATATGTATAAATCAATTGAAAATGATCTGCAAATCAAGTGGAAGAGCGACGATAAGTTTGATGATTTGAAAAATAATGTTGAAAGAAGATATAAAGCAGGAGCTGCTAATTATGCGACTTTGATAAATGTAGCTAGTAATATGGGTATAAAAGGACATAGCAGAGATAACGAGCGGGGATTTGAAAATTTATACGAGAAATTTACTAATGATACAGTAATGGAACAAAAAATGATTTGCTCTGAATTTGTAACTAAGGTGACCTTGGTTTCAATAATAGAACTCAATAAACAACTCTCGAAAATGGTTTTGGAAAAATTAGGGAGTAGATTTGACAACAAATTAGTTTTACAGAACTTGCAGACAGCAGGCGTGCAAATATCCGAGGATTTGGCAGATTATGCAAAAGAAGGGGTACGTCATTATGGAGAAAAAAGAGATGTCACTTTAGCTGCCGAAAAAGAATGGAGAAAAATTTTAGAAGGTAAAGGCTATGATTCATCCGAAATTGAGCTTGCGATAAGAGTCGGCAATCAGGAAATATTAGATTTGCCCTATAGCCGAAAAGAAAGACTTAAAGCCATACACCCTGGTCGAATGATTAGTCTCTTGGCTGATAAAGGATGCGTTACTAAGCGGCCATTACCGCCTGTTGTTGCGACATTATTAGATATTGAATAATTGATTTTATTTGTGAAAGCTTATAAAATCAGTCCATGTTATTCCAACTTCCAAAATTAGATCTTTTTCCTGTGACGCCGGGCGTTTATTTGATGAAAAATAAACGTGGCGAGGTGTTGTATGTCGGAAAAGCCAAAAATATACGCGCAAGAGTCAGGCAATATTTTTCGCTGACAGATACGCGTGAGATGATTCCTTATTTGATTGCACTTGTTACAGATATTGAAACGATCGTTGTTTTCTCTGAAAAAGAGGCGCTTCTTTTAGAAAATAATCTCATCAAGCAGCATCAGCCAAAATACAATGCCCTTTTAAAAGATGATAAGAGCTATACGGCACTAAAAGTGACAGTGAAGTCCAAATGGCCGATGGTGCAGCTTGTCAGATATAAGGGCAAGCCAAAGCCAGATGGCCTCTATTTTGGGCCCTACACGAGCGCCTTTTCTGCAAGGCAAACACTCGATATCATTCAAAAAATATTTCCTCTAAGACAATGCTCCGATCAGGAATTTAGCCGACGCACAAGGCCTTGCATCTTGTACGATATGAAACGCTGCATAGCTCCTTGCGTTAATAGATGCACGAGTGAAGAATACGATCTCCTTGTCGATAAGGCGATTAAGTTTTTAAAAGGTCAAGATAGCGATGTCATTAAAGATCTCTATAAAAAAATGGAAAAGGAGTCGGAAAATCTAGAATTTGAACGTGCTGCAGAATTTTTAAAGATCATCCGCCAAATTGAACGCACATTAGAAACTCAAACTGTAGATAAGCCTTTGGGAGTTGATCTCGACGCGCTTGCAGTGTTTCGGCAAGGTGATGAAATTGTTTTGGCAAAACTCATCTATCGCAGCGGCAAGTTAATGGGCACGCAGCAATTTAATTTTGAAAAGGTTATAGAAGATGACAATGAACTCTTAGAGTCCTTTTTGTTGCAACATTATCCAGAAATTGAGGACTTGCCGCAAGAAATTATCTTGCCGGTCAAAGTAAATGAAGAGGCTTTATCAGAAATTCTTTCTACAAATAGAAAACGAAAAGTTTGTGTGTCGACTCCTCAAAAAGGTGAAAAACGAAAATTCATTGAGATGGCTTATATGAATGCGGAGTCTACTTTTAAAAAGGAAAAAGATGTCAAAACAATCAGGGAAAACACTTTAACCGAAATGAAAGAGCGCTTTTTACTAAAACGTTATCCAAAGCGTATCGAATGTTTTGATAATTCTCATATGGCAGGGGGTAGTCAAGTATCAGCGCTCATTGCCTTTACAGATGGATTTAAAGATGCTAAACGCTATCGCAAGTACAAAATCAGAGAGGCAAAAGAGTCTGATGATTACGCGACAATGGATGAAGTTTTGACAAGGCGGTTTAAGAGGGCTAAGGATGAAGATGATCTTCCAGATTTACTGATTGTAGATGGCGGCAAAGGGCATTTGAATATTGCCATAAAAGTCTTGCATGATTTGGAGATTGTCACAGTTGATGTCATTGGCGTTGCCAAAGAAAAGGGGCGGCATGACAAGGGACTTACTGAGGAGCAAGTTTTTTTACCTAACATTAAAGACCCTATTTTATTAAGATCCAATTCCAAAGTTTTGTTTTTGTTGCAGCAAATTCGGGATGAAGCGCATCGTTTTGCTATCACGTTTCATAAAAATTTAAGAAGCAAGAAGCTAATAAAGAGCGAACTGGATGATATAATAGGAATTGGTCCAAAAAAGAAATTACTTCTCTTAAAATATTTTGGCAGCGTGAAAAAAATAAAAAATGCTACAAGAGAAGATTTGGAAAAAGTCAAGGGACTTTCAAAACAGAACATCGAGAAATTACTAAGCCTCAAAGGGGACACAAATTAGTTTTACATTCCTATAAATTAACCGCGAAGTGGTGAAAGCGCAATATTCGGAAGAGATAGAGAATCGGGGTCAGGCTTGACAGTATGACAGTTTTTTTTTATTATGCAAGATTAAATTCTTAATTAAAAAAAACCTGTCATACTGTCAAGCCTGACCCCTATATTTATTAGCTTGTTAGCTGACGCGGCGGATTTAGCAGCAGCAATAAAAAAATGAGTATATACTGACGATCAAATTATAATTAATAAAAGGCATAAATATGGCGCTATTATCCAGCTCTTTACCAGCATTTACACATGATACATTTTCTCGTCCTATTATCACATATTTTGATGAGGAAAGAGATTATGATTTTAAAGAAGATGACTCAGGTTTGGTCCTCAAGGATCTTGGAAGAAGTAAAGGCATGGAAAGAACCAGGTATCTCGAGACAAGATCCTTGAAAATTTCTAAGGCAGCAACAGATAAAATTACAACAACAGCTTTTTTTACCGAAATTCGAAATTCCAAAATTAAAGAAATCCATGTAACAGGTATTCTTTATTTGCATCATTGTGAAGATGAAATAGATACAGTCAAAGCGACAGGCGATATTTACATTTATAAAGTGAAATCGATTTCTAAGGTGTTCTCAGATGGTAATATCTATAACATAAAAAATTTATTAAAAGATGGTTCGCCGGTAAGTATTCGTAGTATCCAAGCCAAAAAAATTATTTTTATCTATCATATCGATAAACAAAATGCAGATTGTTTTACCTTAAGAAACATAGAAATCGGGGGACCTTTGGAGATCGATCCACGTATCAAGAAGGTTTACATCGAAGGCAATTGCTCGAAAGTGCCTGAAATTATCTTTAAAGAGGGGTCATCTGGCAATAAAGTTATTATAGAAAAGGGAGCTATTTTTTGTGGCGCTGTAACCAATGGCGTTTTGGAAGATCTTAATTAAAATAAGAAATAAATTCTTGCATAAATTACGAGTTTTCAGGTAATATCTTGCCTTCTAATGGGATATTAGCTCAATTGGTTAGAGCGCCACGTCGACATCGTGGAGGTCAGCTGTTCGAGTCAGCTATATCCCATTCTTTTTTACTTTAAGTACATACCATGACAACAATTCCTTTACAACTTATCCGGCAGACAGCGTTAGAAGTTTTAGCCTCGACGATGATCGAGCTATTTCCGGGTGTTAAGTTGATTTCCGGAAAAGTCACAAATCTGGGATTTTTTTATGATTTTTTGATCGAACAGCCGGTTACTCAAGAAATGGCTGTTTTAATCGAAGAGCATATGCGCGGTCTTGTAAAAGAAAAAATTGAAATAGAATCGCTCGACATGATGCGCGAAAATGCCATGGAAATGTTTCGTCATCAAAAACAGCCCTATAAAGTTGAAGAACTCCAAAATTGCCCGGATAATATTGTTCAAGTCTGGAAAGCCGGTAAATTTTATGATTTTTGTACAGGCCCCTTTGCAGAAGACACAAGTGTTGCAGGAGCGTTTAAATTACAAAAAATTCAGCGAAAAACAGTTTCTTTGCCTATAAAAGAAAAAAATGGCGAAACAAATTTTGAAAAATTGCAAGTCATTCGCATTACAGGCACAGCTTGCGCAGGCAAAAAAGAATTAAAAGAATTTTTAAAAAAACTTCAGAAAGCAAAAGAGAGCGAGCATCTTCTTTTGGGCTTCTCAATGGATCTTTTTAAAATAGAAGACGATCATTGCCAAGATTCTATTTTTTGGCTGCCGAAAGGTCAATTTGTTAGAGATGCCCTCCTAAATTTTTTACAGTCTGAAAATCACAAGTTAAAAGTTCAGTCCGTCACGACGCCGAATTTAAGAAAAACTGAATTTTTAAAAAAATCATTAATTGATTCTGATTCTTCCTTGAAGTTTAAGATCGAAGGCGAGGATTATTTATTATCTTCTGAAAAAGCCCCCTCCCATGCCTTGCTTTATAAGAGTCGTTTAAGGCATTTTACTGATTTACCTATCCGCTATTTTGAAGTTTCTGAGAGCTTTTTTGCAGGAAGCAGTAGCGCTTTGGATGGTCTTTTTAAAAGCCGTACATTTTTAACGGATCAGGCTCATATTTTTTGTTCTGCGGCAGAAGTTTTAAATGAAGTCATTTCTTCCTTGCAATTGATTGATAAAACAGTTAAGATATTGGGTTTTGAGTACAATTATATAGTGAATGCCCATAAGTCAAAAAGCTGTCATACAGTAGAAAGCTTTGGCCCTAGCATTGATTTACTAAGAAACGCGTTAAATGAGCTAGGATTTCAATTTGTCGTTGACAAAGAGGGAGTTAATCCTTATATTAACCGGAATAATGATTTAAATGAAACCGGACCGACAATAGAAGTAGAGGTCATTGACAATCTTCAGCGAAAGTGGATTGTTTCATCGCTTGGGGTTGATTTAGCCACACGCGAGTCCTTCGGATTGAATTATCTGGATAACGAAGGCAGGAAACAAGCTCCTGTAATGCTTAAGAGGTCTATTTTTAAGTCTCTAGAGCTATTTATTGCTTTATTGATCGAGGGTCATGACGGTATATTGCCTTTATGGCTTGCTGAGACCGAAGTTAAAATTTTGCCCTTGGCTGAAAGAAATGCGGCTTATGCCGAAGAAATATTAGATCAGCTAAAAAAAGCCCATGTTCGAGCTTCAATTGATAAAACACTCGGTAAGCTCGGGGAAAAAATACATAGGGCAGAGAATGAAAAAATCCCATACATGTTGATTGTAGGGGATAATGAAGAAAAAGGTGGTACTGTTACAGTCCGCGCTTGCATGCAAGAGGCTGACCGTTCAGGAGTTGAATTAGATTCTTTTCTAAAGCAATTGCAGGAAAAAAGAGTCTAAGCCGACACCAACCTTGAGGTTTTAGTAAAAAACTAAAAACTCCAGGTAAAAAGAGGAGATAGGAAGCAGGTTTGAGAGTTAACAGAGAAATACGCGCTCCAAAGGTTCGCGTTATAAGCCAGACCGGAGAACAGATTGGCGTCCTTTCGCTTTACGAAGCTTTAGCAAAGGCAGAGCAAGATGGTCTCGACCTTGTTGAAATTTCACCGGGTGCAAGTCCACCTGTTTGCAAGATCATTAATTACGGAAAATTCCGCTATGATCAGACCAAACGGGAAAAGGAAAGCAAAAAAGCGCAGCACCAGGTTAAGATAAAAGAAATAAAGCTGAAACCGAATATTGACGACCATGATTTGCAAACAAAAGTGCGCCATGCGCGAGACTTTATTGTCAAAGGCAATAAAGTTAAAGTGTCATGCGTGTTTCGTGGAAGAGAAATGGCTCATCCAGAGATTGGACATCGGTTAGTTGAAAAGTTCTGTGACGATCTTTCAGACGTTGCAGCTACCGAGTCTCCTGCGAAGATGTTTGGGAAAATGTTAACCCTTGTGTTGGCACCAGGAGCTAGGAAGAAGAAAGAGGAGCCAAGACAGGGTCAAGACCCGTCAAATTCAGAAATGAACCAAACGGAAAATGAAAAGTAATTACCTTGTTAAAAAGGGAAATTATTTAGGAGAATTTTAAGTGATTAAATTAAAAACAAAAAAGGCCGTTGCGGCCAGATTTAAATTGACCGCATCTGGGAAGCTTAAAAGAGGCAAACCAGGCAAACGTCATATTTTGACAAAGAAAACATCTAAACGTAAGCGTCACCTGTCACAGCCGGCTCTTGTTAGTGAGTGCCAGTTAAAGATGTATAAACGTGTAATGGGTGTTTAAAACTATAACTAATGTGGAGATGACAAATGGTTAGAGCAACTAACAGCGTCGCTTCACATCGACGCAGAAAAAGATTATTTAAGCGAGCTAAAGGCTTCGTAGGAGACCGTAAAAACCACGTCCGTCTAACACAAGATGCTGTTATGCGTGCGTTGGCTTATAATTACCGTCACCGCAAGTTAAGAAAACGTGAATTCCGCAGATTATGGATCACACGTATCGGAGCTGCCGCTAAGATCAACGGAATTTCTTATAGCAAATTCATTAATGGATTGAGTAAGGCGCGATGTGAACTAAATAGAAAAATGTTAGCCGATATGGCTATCCGCGATCCGTACAGCTTTGCAGCTGTAGCTACTCGTGCGAAAGAGGCTCTTGCTTAAACTTAAAGCAAGGTTCTTACAGATTTATAAGAGCAGAGCTCAATTAATTTTGAGTCTCTGCTTTTTTTTTGTAGCGTAGGCTTTAGCTAAACGCAACATAGCGGCAAACGTTAAGGCAAAAAATAATTTAGATAGGTGTTTTATGCAAAATGCAATAGATTCTTTGAAACAGGAATTTGATGATGAAGTAAAAGCTGTCAAGGTCTTAGGCGATCTTGAAGTCTTGAAAGTCAAATACCTTGGCAAGAAAGGGCCGATTCAAAATTTGATGAAGGAACTAAAAGATGTGCCTGCAGACAAAAAAGCAGAAGCTGGCAAATCGATTAACGACTTAAAAAACGCTCTTACATCCCAAATAGATTCTTTGGAATCCTCTCTTATTGAATCAGAAGAAAAAACACAGCTCGAAAGCGAAAAAATCGACGTGACGCTTCCTGGAAAAAAACGCTTTATCGGACGAAAACACCTCATCACCGAGGTCCTGGATGATCTATTAAAAATCTTTAGTGAAATGGGTTTTTCTGTCCAGTATGGCCCAGATATTGATTCCGATTACTATAATTTTGAAGCGCTCAATTTTGCAAGCGATCATCCGGCACGAGATATGCAAGATACATTCTACATTTCTTCGAACATGCTTCTTAGAACGCATACAAGTAATATACAAGCAAGAATCATGGAAACGGAAAAACCACCGATCCGTATTGTAGCTCCAGGGCGCGCTTACCGAAATGAAACAATCACTGCAAGATCGCACGTTTTCTTTCATCAAATCGAGGGCTTTTTTGTGGATAAAGGCGTAACATTTGCCGATTTAAGAGCTACCATGGAAGAGTTTCTAGCAAAATTTTTTGAAAAAGAAGTTGAAACGCGTTTTAGACCAAGTTACTTTCCATTTGTAGAGCCCGGCCTCGAACTTGATATCCGTTGTTTAAATTGCGGAGGGTCTGGTTGTCAGCTTTGCAAACAAACGGGCTGGCTTGAAATTTTAGGCGCCGGTATGATTCATCCGGAAGTATTAAAAAATGGCGATGTGGATCCGGAAGAATTTTCAGGATTTGCTTTTGGACTTGGTGTGGAGCGACTTGTAATGTTAAAGCATGGCATAAAAGATATACGCCTCTTTACTGAAAACGATGTACGCTTTTTAAAACAATTTTAAGGCTATCATGAAGTGGGTTGTTCAGAAAGAAGAGTCTGGTTTGAAGCTTTTAAAATTCCTAAAGCTTAAAATGGATGTGCATTCTTTAAAACAGTTGAAGCGTTTTTTAGAAGAAAATGCATGCACCGTAAATCAAGTCACGGAGCGGTTTGCGACACGAATTGTCCATAAAGGCGATACCGTTTTTTTTAAAAATATGGAAGTTGTGTCGAAAACATCCACCCCAAGTAACGAAATTTTAAAGACGCACATTCTGTATGAAGATGAGGCGTTGCTTATTTATAATAAGCCCTCCGGAATAACAAGCGACTCATTTGACACAGATTTATTTTTGGTGCATCGATTGGACAAGGAGACTACCGGAGTCTTATGTTTTGCTAAGACCCTTAAAGTTTTAGAAGAGATGATCAAACTTTTTCGAAAACATGAGGTTTATAAAACCTATCTTGCTATCGTTGAAGGCTCCCCAAAAAAACAAAAGGGTATCATCGATAATTATCTTGGCAAAAAGCATGATTTGCATGGGCAATCCATTTGGGGATCGGTTCCAAAAGATAAGGGCTTGCACGCAGTTACAGAGTGGGAGATTGAAAAGCTTGGCAAAAATTTCAGCCTCTTAAGATGCTATCCAAAAACTGGAAGAACACATCAGATCAGGGTGCACTTAAGTGAAATGAAGCACCCGATTTTGGGTGATTATCATTATTGGAGAAACTTTGAATGTGAGTATAAACCAAACCGTTGTTTACTGCATGCGTTTAAGCTCATCTTTATCCACCCAACAAAAAAAACTAAACTGGAGATAAAAGCTCCAATGCCTTCTGATTTTACATTGGCTTTAAAAGAGATGCTATGAATATTCTGATCGTTAAAACATCTTCTTTGGGAGATATTATCCACGCTTACCCTGTTTTGAGCTATCTTAAAGAAAAGTACCCTGATGCCTGCATTGACTTTATTGTGGAAAAACCATTTTCTGAGCTTGTCACCAATCATCCGCATGTTTCAAATACAATTCTTATCGATACAAAGAAATGGCGTAAGAATTTGAAGTCAGCCTTTCAAGGCATAAAAAATTTAAGGCAAGAAATTCAAAAAAAAGAATATGATATCTGCTTTGATCTGCAATGCAATATGAAGTCCGGTGTTATCGTGAGCCTTGTCAGATGTAAAAACAAAGTCGGCTTTGGATTTAAGACGGCAGTCGAGAAACCTAACTGCTTATTTAACAACATAAGATTCAATCCTATAAAAACCTGCAACGTGCGCGATGAAAATCTGCATATCGTCAAATCCTACTTTAACGATCATCACAACCCTTATTTTGAAAAGCCTATAACTTTAAAAATTTCAGAACAAGATAAGCTGATCATAGATGCAGTTTTAACTAGCATACATTCTGATAAGCCAAAAGTCATGGTAGCCCCTGGATCCATCTGGCAAAATAAGCAAGTTGCACCTCAAGCTCTGCAAACATTCTTAAAAAGGCTTGAAGCGCATTTGAACTGTTCTTTTATTTTTGTATGGGGCTCAGCCAAAGAAAAAGAATATGTGGAAGAACTTAAAAAAAACTTCACGCATGGCATTGTTATCGACAAGTTAAGTTTGTCCGCTCTTCAAAATTTGATGGCCAAAATGGATCTCGTGATCGCAATGGACTCATTGCCATTGCATCTTGCGGGAACGACAGATGTTTCGACTTATAGTTTTTTTGGTCCCTCTTCTGCTGCAAAATTCATGCCTCTTGGCAAACAGCATCATGCATTTCAAGGCTCCTGCCCCTATGGGAGAATCATTCAAAGGCGCTGTCCTATTTTGCGAAAATGCAAGACGGGGGCTTGTTTACGAGAGATTTCAGGCGATGAACTCTTCGCAAACTTCATCCTTCACACATAAAGAACACATGGTACACTAAGCTCAATTATTAACTTATCTACGATTAACCGGCATAAAACTTGGACTTTTAATAAATTTTGGGAAAGAAAATGTAAAAGATGGAATTTTTAGAGTAGTTCATGGTTTGGATAATTACCCTGACTAATATTACAAACTCCGACCAGTATTAAAACAAACTCCGATCAATCCAAAATGGTGCCAGCTTTTTTCAACTTAAAAGCGAGACAGTTCCTGTTGTCCCCTCTATAGGGAATTAACTTTTTATTTTATGTCGTCCTTTCAGGACTCTAGGACTGTGAACTTAACCCCAAGCCTGGGGTTAAGTTCACAGTCTTAGAGTCCTGAAAGGACGACATAAAATAAAAAGTTAATTCTATAGAGAGGACAACAGGAACTGTCACGCTTTTAAGTTGTAGAAAGCTGGCACCATTTTATTGTTGCAAGAGATCCAGGTTTAAGTTCTCTTCCACAAGATTGATAGCCCGATCAATCTTTAAAGTATCTCCGTTACGTATCTTGGCAATAAATGATGTGATCATTTTCATTGCATCATAGCTGCAAATAGGTGCATAGATAACCGGGATGTCGTGTGCTTTTATCATTTTGACGATCGCATCAGAGGGTGCATGACGGCTTGTCAAAATTATACCACCTTCCAAATCCTTCCCATTTTTTCTTTTAGCCTCAGTATGTTTCTCAATTGTTTTTAAAATAATATCTTCTCTTGTAGCAGGAGTTATAATCAGCTCGTTTTGCATAATATCATCCTGGTAGGACTCTAAAGAGCCTGCAACTAAACGAGGATGCTGAAAGTGTCTATAACTATGTTCCTGACCTGAAATTAAAGGGGCATCAAACAGTATTTCAAAATCTTTTATTGCAGGAGTATTTAGTAAGTCGTTAAAGGGAATCAATCCAAGCAGGGGAATGTCCCATTTCTTTAAAGCTTTTGGAAAGTATTCTGCAATCATTTCACGCTTTGAGTCTATGACGCGATTTAAGATAACACCTTTGACTTTGACGCCATATTCGTGACATAACGCAATATTTAAGCTAAGCTCATCAAAAGCTGATCCTAATCCACCAGAGGCTATGATGATCATATCAAGTCCAAGCTTTGCAGCAACTTTTGCGTTGTTTAAGCCAACGATCGATCCAACTCCGATATGACCTGTTCCCTCTACCACCGTAAAGGCATTTTGGTTGTAGATTTTTTTAAAGGAGCTTTCAATCTTATCTTCCAATTCTTTTTCGTCTAAATTACCGTCGAGATAGTCTCTTGTAAAGCCAGCTGGAATAATAACCGGACTCATATCAGACCAGTCGGCAGATAGGTCAAAATGCTCTTTAAAGAGAACTACGTCTTTGTCGACAATGATTTTATCATTTATTTTAACATGCTGCTGGCCTATTGGCTTGATAAAACCGACAGAAGAAAATCGTTTTCTTAATGCTGCGATAATGCCCAAACAAAGCGTTGATTTTCCGACATTTTGTCCTGTAGCTGCTATAAAGATTGATTTTTTCATAAGTTTCCTTAAAGCTTTTTAAGCTTTTACCAATTGATCATTTAGAATTGTTTTTATGATTTCTTTAGTTTCCTGATAAATGTCGACGTTAGAATGAAGTGCTTCTACATCTTCCATACCAAACCATTTGATCCCGTCTGTTTCAGTTTCGTTTTGGATCAATTCACCGCCTATTGCTCTTCCAACATAAACAAAGTCCATGTGTTGATGAGCCTTGAGCCCCTTATATTCGGGGATTTCTTCCAAAAGGCAGAGATAGGGGCGCGGGAAGCTTGATGCGTTAAAATGCTCCACCCAAATATTTTCCTGTTTGATCAGTTCCACTTCAAGACCCGTTTCTTCAAAAGCTTCTCTGATGGCAGTTTCAAAAGGCATTTCATTTGGGTCCATATGACCGCCCGGCGGAAGCCATTTTTTTAATTTTCGATGAAAGATTAGTAAGACTCTGTCATCTTCGATAATAAAAACAGTGCTTGTAAATTGCCTTTCCATGATTTTTTATCCTCTTAAATCAAATGAAATGATACACTATTTTTTATTTTCAAACAGGAAAAAAGAATGAATGAATTTGATGATTTAGTAGCAGTCGTTGATGAACTGCTCGGAGAAAATGGCTGTCCATGGGACCAAAAACAAACCATGAAGACAATTCGCTCGGATGTTTTGGAAGAAGTTTCTGAGCTGATTGAAGCTATTGATTTGGAAGATAATGCACACATCGAAGAAGAGCTTGGTGATTTATTTTTTAATGTCATTTTTCTATCCCGTCTTGCAGAAAAGGAAAAGCGTACGGAAATGAAAAAAGCGCTCATCGGAATTAAGGAAAAACTGATAAGACGCCATCCCCATGTATTTGAGGATGAAGTAATCGAATCATCAGATCACCTTTTGATGAGATGGAACGAAATTAAGCTTACCGAAAAAGGCAAGGAAAAGCGCACGAGTGTGCTGGACGGAATCCCAAAGAGTCTCCCGGCACTTGCAAGAGCGCAAAAAGTGTTAAAGAAAATGGAAATGGCACAATTTGAAGAAGCAAAATTTGAACCGCTCAATATTTCATTTGAAACAGAAGATGATTTGAGTCTCATTTTATTACAGATTGTCTCTATCGCAAAAGACAAGGGAATGGAAGTTGAACACGCGCTCAAAAAATCTTTAAATGACTTGGAGATCAAATTTCGTAAATTTGAGGCGAGTAATAAGAGTTAATTTTTAACTTTTTTTAATTTTAAGATTATGATATGATCCTTATTTCACCGGGGACCTTGTGGAATAGAGTAATCCGAACCAGGTCAGGACAGGAATGTAGCAGCCTTAAGGAATCTACTTTATGCCTTGAGACAATCTCCGGTGTTCCTTTTTATTCCCACACTTGACGCTTTCCTTTTCTTTCAACAGGTTCTTTGTCTTTTTCGATACTTTCAAATAATTTACGTCTTTTCCCCACAAAAATAGCATGGCTTATGCCGGATTCAGCCGAGATGAAACGGCAAATCTTTTCAAGCTGAAGCATGATGAATTGATTTTGTTTTAAAAAGTTAACGATAGGATTTGTCAATAAGCTAACAAATTGCCAAAAATAGGAAATAGGCTTGGAACTGTTTATTTTAAATATAAATTTGGTAATAGAAAATCTTTTTTTTAATTCCTCTTCATACATTTGTTTATCTTTTGAAGCTTTTACAAATATTGCAGGAGCCTTAAAAAATGAAAGAAGACGTAAAAAAAATCCATGGTAGCTAAAAACCCAAGCATCAATTGCAAACTCGGTTTCTGCAAGTTCAGCAAACCGGCTTAAAGCATCTTCTGAATAAATGTCGATAGGTGTTGAGGCTATCACCAGACCCTCTAGTTTTACAAGTCTGCAGAGTTCTGCAAAAAATAAGCGGTATTCTTCTTTTTTTAAGTAAGCTATAAGATCAAGGCCCAAAACAAGGTCATAGGAATCGCTTTCCAAAGTGGTATGGGGGACATAATCTTGAAATAACAAAAGATTGTCCCTGTTTTTATCTTTTAAATTTTCGAGCGGAATTGTTGCTATGTCTACAGCATGGACTGTCCTACCATTATCGTTTAAAAAAAGAGAAAAAATGCCGCTACCAGTTCCTAAGTCCGCAGCGATCTTAATATGATCATTCAAATCACTTAAAATAAGTTCTTTAGTTTTTTTGACGCGATCTCTTCCAAGGCAAGTACTTAAAGGATTAAATTGGTTTGGATCTATGAGCCAAAGCCGATCAAACGTGGCTTTTGCTACAACTCTTTTGGTGGCTTTTGTTGGAGTTGTTCTCTTAGACTTAAGAGGACCAGTATCTTCTGTTGCTACAATATTTAAGCGGTTATCTGTCATGCATGCTCAATTTTTTTTAATTTTGATACATGTTGTGTAGCATGGATCAAATCCTTAAGTCAAGAAGACTGTATCTATTAAAATAGAAATATATAGGGATTTTTTGTATGGTTTAGTTTATACCCAAATTGAACATACTTTTTAGTATTTGATTAAAAGATGAGGAAAAATGGAAGAGACGCAAATTACTCTGGATGAGTCATTTCAAGTTTTATTAACGGGCTTTTTGCTTGCTTTCTTTACTTCCTTTTTAGCATGGAAGTTTGGATTTTATACCATTTCAAAACATGAAGATGATGCAAAATTGCCACTTCATGTTGTATTGAGTGCCTTTGCCATTTTTTTAGGAACTTCTGTCGTCCTCGTTCCTGCTTTTTTTATTCTTGGATTATATATTTTTGGCACTGTGACACCATCATCTGAAATGCTCATTTTAATAAACAGCGTATCGATACTGACTTCCCTTGTAGTCCTTGGAATTTATCAGGCTTTGCTTTCTCAAAAAAATCGAGAGCTGATCTTCGGGAAAAATTTCGGTAAGCATGTTTTAAGCGATTTGACAACAGGAGTGATTGGCTGGTTTACAAGCTTACCATTTGTGATGATTGCAGGCAGGGTTGTTGCCTTGATCCTTTTGGCTTTTGGAATTGTTTCCACATCTTCGCAAGTAGCTGTTTCTCAAGTCAGGGAATCTTTGGAATCCCCCAATCTTTTTTATTTTTTGGCAGCAGATGTTGTTTTCTTTGTACCCATTATAGAAGAATTTATTTTCAGGGGCTGCTTGCAAACATGGATGAAAGGTAAAATCGGTGTCAAAAAGGCGATTTTGTTGACATCTCTAATATTTGCATCTTTTCATTTTTCAGTTTCCCAAGGCATTGGTAACGTTGAATTATTAGCTTCCCTTTTTGTTCTGTCTCTCTTTTTGGGATTTATTTATGAGAAGCAGCAATCCTTGCTAGCTTCTATTTCGTTGCATGCATTTTTTAATGGTGTTACGGTGATAATGATCATGTTGAGTTAAAAAAACCGGTAATTTATGTATAAAATTTTGATGTTTTTTCTTTGTTCGATTTATTCAATCTTGTGCGGAAATGAATTTATAAGCGAACAAACCTTAAATTTGGCAAATAGCAATAATGAATTTGCCTTTAATCTTTATAACAATTTGGAAAAAGAACCGGGAAATATCTGCTTTTCGCCTTTCAGCATTTCTTCTGCGCTCGCTATGGTTTACAATGGTGCACGGGATGAAACTAAAACTGAAATGGCTGAAGTTTTAAAATTTTCAAAGTTTTCAAATAGCATGAATGAAAGTTTTTCTGTATTGAACCGTTTTTTTGCAAAAACATCCCATGAATCCGTAGCTGATTTACACGTTGATATCGTAAACTCTCTTTGGATTCAGTCAGGTTTTCAAATTCAGCCTCAATTTTTAGATGAAATAGCAAAATACTTCAAAGTGTCAGTCCAACGAGTCGATTTTTTAAGACAAAGGGAAATTGCAAGACGCGATATGAATTATTATGTCAAAGAAAAGACAAAAGGCAAAATTACTGATTTGGTTCAGCCAAATGATTTATTGGAATCCACAAAACTTGTGTTGCTCTCATCCCTTTATATGAAGGCTAAATGGAAACGGCCATTTGATAAACATCTGACAAAAATGGCCCCTTTCTTTGTGAGTCCTGAAAAAACGATCCAAGCGGAAATGATGCAGGAGACTGGTTCTTATCGTTATTATAAGTCGTCAGAAAAATTTGCGGCGATAGAAATTCCCTACATTCATCTGGATGATAATCTTCCCGATTTGCATTTTTTGGTTTTGCTTCCAGACGATCATTTTGGAATGAATGAACTCGAAAAAAAAATGAACACTGAAACTTTTAAGAATATTTTATCGCATCTGGAAAGTGAGCAAATTGCTCTATTCTTACCAAAATTTACCTTTACGATGCGTTTTAGTTTAAAAAATACTTTGATAAACATGGGAATGAAATCCGCTTTTAATAATGCGGCTGATTTTTCAGGAATAACCGGCAAAAAAGATTTACAAATTGGCGAAGTGTCGCATAAAGTTTTTATTGCAGTAGATGAAAACGGGACTGAGGCTGCCGCGGCAACTGCCGTTTCGATGAATATGACAGCAATATTCAGACCAAAAGAGCCGTACAAATTCCTTGCAGATCATCCATTCTTGTTTTTGATTTTTGAAAAATTGACTGGTACCATTTTATTTTATGGAAGAGTTGTAAATCCTGTAGAATAATTTTAATAAATATGATACAATCAAAACTAATTTATAAATTTATGAATATTTTATGGTTGGCAAGATAATGCCTTATACAGTTACTTCTTTTGGCCTGTCTGATGTCGGTCTTGTAAGACAAAACAATGAAGATTATTGGGATGAAATCCAAAGCCTCAATTTTTCTGTTTTGGCAGACGGCATGGGCGGTCATCGCGCCGGAGAAATTGCTTCCAAGGAAGCAGTAAAAGCACTCATTGATATTTTAAGTAAGACTTTGGGCTCCTCAAAAGAATCTCTTGATTTGACAGAAATGCATGGAATTATCCAGTACGCAATCGAGCATGCGAACGAAACGATCTATAAAATGTCAAAAAGCGATGAACAATTAAGAGGGATGGGCACGACATTGTGCTGCCTTTTATTTAATCTTCAAGGGGTCGTTTATGCGCATGTTGGCGATAGTAGGATTTACCGTTTAAGAGATTCTGAATTAGAGCAACTGACAAAGGATCACTCTCTTTTAAGGCAACTTTCTGATGCTGGAAAAATTGATGATTATCAGAGCGGTGAGGCTCTTTATAAAGGAATTATTACAAAAGCTATCGGTACCGGCTTAAGCGTTGACCCATCTGTCCATACAGCAGATGTTATGACTAATGATGTTTATTTGATGTGCAGCGATGGCTTATCGGATATGCTCACCTCAAAAGAGATAGAAGATATCCTTAACGAATTTCCAGATATCGAAAAAGCAGGAAAAGTTTTGGTTGCCCAAGCTAAAAAAAAGGGTGGCTTTGATAATGTGACTGTTGTTTTGAATAAAGTGCAAGATTTTCATGAAGAAAAGCATATACCTTGATAATAACGCGACAACTCAAGTAGACACAAGAGTTGCAGATGTTATTTTCAAAAATCTTTTATCATTTCCGGGTAACCCCTCAAGCGTACATTCCAAAGGAAAAGAAGCAAAAGCTCAATTACAAAAAGCGCGCGATGAGATCGCAAGTTACCTGAACTGTACAAGCCGCGAAATTATTTTTACGTCAGGGGCAACAGAAAGCTTAAATCTGATCCTAAGGGGTCTAAATTCCACTCATATCATCACCTCAGATGTTGAGCACGCAGCTGTTTATACGACTATTAAGCAATTAGAAAATGAATCTGTAAGCGTGACTTATTTAAATCCCGGCAATCGTGGCGCTATTACATTAGAGGCAGTAAAAAATGCTTGTACAAACAAGACTTCTCTTATCGTACTCATGGCAGTCAATAATGAAACGGGCGTAAAAACAGATATCGAAGCAATCGGGGCTTTTGCAAAAGAAAAAGGCATTTTCTTTGTCGTAGATGGGGTAGCCCTTCTTGGAAAAGAAGCGTTCAGGATTCCAGAGGGTGTTTCTGCTATGTGTTTTAGCGGACATAAATTGCATGGGCCAAAGGGTATCGGTTTTGCTTTCATCAGGAAAAACCTAAAATTAAATCCTCTCATCACAGGCGGCGATCAGGAATTTGGCAGGCGAGGCGGCACAGAAAATCTGCCCCTGATTTTAGGGCTTGCAGAGGCTGTCCGCATTTTAAATGTTGAATTAGATGAAGCTTCCAAAAGAATGGAAACTCTACGAAATAGATTTGAAGAAATATTGCAAAAAAATTTAAAAGATATTTCCATTAATGGATCGTTTTCAAGAATCGGAAACACCTCTAATATATGCTTTAAAGGTGTTGATGGAGAGCTTCTTTTGACAATGCTTGATAGGGAGAGCGTCTTTGTAAGCCTTGGGTCTGCTTGTGCGTCCGGAGCTATAGAACCATCCCGCGTACTTCTCAATATGGGGCTCTCTATCGAGGACGCTAGCTCCTCAATCCGCTTTTCCTTGAGCCGGTTCACAACAGAAGAAGAAATCGAGGAGGCAGCTCGCATCATCATAAAAGCCGTCCAGTCATTGATTTAAGACCGTACCAAAACAGTGTAAGCTTTTTTTTAACGCAAAGGAAGCCAGTTCCTGTTGTCCCCTCTATCGTGAAATAACATTCAAAAAAGCGTTTTAAATATATTGGGGCCCTAGCTTGACAGTATGACAGTTTTTTTTAACCCTCAATACTTATACCGT
>JBEPVN010000024.1:0-26054 GCA_041691015.1 Parachlamydiaceae bacterium
AATAATTGAGGGTTAAAACCCTCAAAAACGAACAAGGGCTAAAGCCCTTGCAAACGAACGCAGGCTAAAGCCTACGCTACAAAACTTATAATGATAAAAAGTTATCTATTCTGCTGTTTTAAAAACATAAGGATAAAAAGTTCTGATTTCATATTTATATCTATTCAAAAGAAAATTTAATATATTAAGACAATCCTCTAAATCATTGCCTTGATAAAAACCTAAGTTGTTATCGTACAAAACATAATTTTTTGTTTTGTTGTCAATTTCCAATAAAAGTGCATGACCTGCAAAATCCCCTTTAACTGTAGAACCTGTAATGATAAAAAATCCCGCAAAGTCACTTTCAGCCGCAGCTTCGCATTGCTCAAACAAAAGTGATTTTTCAAGTTTTTTCTCACATAAATAAAAATGTTCCAAACTCTCAACATTGCTAATTTTTGGAAAAATGAGCGTTTGATGTATATCAAGAGGATTACCGGCTGGTCTTAAAACATCTTTTGGATTGGGTAGGGCATAAGATTCGGGAAGACCCCCATTTTTGGCTATCCATTCAATTAATTCTTTTCCAGATTTTAAATCCGGGTTTTTTAAAATTTCATCTCTTACAAATTCAAAGGAAGCATCGAAAAGCATGATAAGAGGATGTATAATTTTTCCAAAATTTTGAGGCGATAGATCAGCAACATCTTTAAAACTTAAATTATAAGATTTTAAACAGTCTAAATGGCGCTGATAGCAAAAATATGGAGCTTTTTTGCCTAAAATTGATTTTTCTTCCTCTGATAAATCTGATGGTCTTTCAAAGAATGGTGTTTTATAAGCACTGTCAACTCTTTTGCAAATGTTCCTATTTGCATTTTGTATCATTTGGAATCCCATTGCACGTTTTGGAAACTTATCACCTTGTTCAATTTTTTGTAGTTCTTTAGCACTTAAAATTTTTCCGTTTCGAATAATTTCTTTTCCAAGCGCGCAGCAATTACCAAAGCATGTACCTTCCGTCTCTTTTAGGTCTGCAGATTTAAAAATTTCTTCTTTTTGACTTAAGTAAATCCATTCCCATCTATTATTAGCCTTTGGATCAACAACTCTACTATAATATTTTCTAAGAACCCCCAAGGCTCCATCGAAATGTTTTGAATAATTTTCATACAAAAAATGTCCTTTCGTTGGTAACAATTTCGTTGCTAACACTCTAGAATAAATCCATTTTAATGCAAAAAGCGAGATAGCAGTAAGACCGAGTACAATGACTGTCCTGCCCTTCAATAAACCGACTGCATTTTTTAAGCTAATTAAATTAAGATGCGGAATAGAGGGTAAAAGTTTACTATCGATCATGATTAATTCCTTTATTATTAATAATAAATGCACTTTAACATATTTTTAAGTAAATGTAAATGATAATTTATTACAAAAACAAATAAAAATGTATAGTTTATTATAGTTTATATTACTAACCATTCGATAACGCTCATTTCACGCAGGTGCCACAACTTTAAGCGCCGCGGTCGCATACGCATCACAAGCTAAGGGTTTAAATAGACCGAAGGTTCTTACCTTCAGTCTATTTAAACCCTTAGCTTAATGCATATGGGGCAACGCTTCTAAGGCAATAAATCCATTTAAAAACACTGAGGTCGATGACATTTTGCGAAACTTACTCTCAGGCTATTTTAGACATAAAAAATGTCCGAAGTATAGTGCAAGGGCTAAAGCCCTTGCAAACGAACGCAGGCTAAAGCCTACGCTACAAAACTTATAATGATAAGGGTATCCAACAAAAAAAATCGCATAGGTCTCCAAGCTAAAAGCTCTAAGTCCTATGCGATTCTACTAAAAAAGAGGGGAAGAATTCCAAACTCCAAAGAAAATTAGCCGGCTTTACGTGTTTTCTTCTTAATGAAGCCTTCTGCGTAAACTCTAAAATCTGCTTCGTGGATTACCCAAGCTGCACCTTTACGATGTGCTTGAAGCTTGCCGCTTCTTGTAGCATAATAGATCTTTTGAGCTGGAATGCTTAGCATTTTAGCTACTTGATTTACGGAGAAATAACCTTTTGTATTATCAAATAATAGCTCGCCGTTAAATGTTGATTTTGAACGGGAATACTTTTGATTGCGGTAATTTTCAAGATCGTCAAGATGGATTGTCCAACGTGTTGTCTCTTTTCTTGCTTTTAGCTTATTTAGTTTAATAGCAACATAAATAGCTTGTCTTGTTACTTTGTTTAACTTAGCAGCTTCCGTAATAGAAACAAGCTTCTCATCAAGCTTTTCTGCTAATAGTACATTATTGTTTTCCATATTAACCTCCATGTATTTTTCTACATATTTTAAATAATAATTTGTTATAAATATAAGGTTTAAGCTGCGATTCTTTAAAAACAGCATTATATTTTTCAATTCAAAGACATATTGTTACATAAAAAAGAATTGAAATCAAGAGTTATTTTACATTTTTTAAATTTTTTAATGGTACTCTCGATCGGCATAACTTTTTCCTTGGAAAAAATACCTAGGATAAAAGGATTCTTCGCTTTATAATCAGAAAATAAGTCCAATAGTTTAAAAATTAAGGTTTTTCATGTTTAGAAAGTTCATTATCTCCTGGTTTTTCCTTTTAAGCGCAACATTTGTAGAAGCAAAACTTCCGGAACTTTCCCCAAAAAATGTAAGCAGCAAAATGCAAGAAATCATGAAAGCTCACGCGAAATACAAACGCTTAAGTCCAGAGCTCATAAAAAAAATCTTAAATAACTACTTAGAAGAACTCGATCCTGCAAAAAGCTATTTTACACTCAATGATATTCAAGAATGGCAAAATCCAACAGACACGCATTTAAACGAAATTTTGCAGGATTATAACAATAGTAACTTTAAGGAATTTGAACGCATCCATGATGTTTTAGGCCGTGCGATAGACAGACGTCATCAACTCGAAAAACAAATCAATCTTTCTGACTTGCCAAAGCATGTCGACACAAAAGAATTTAAAGATATGAAATGGGCAGAAACTGACCAGGAACTTTTAACAAGGCTTATACGCATAAGAGCGCTCCAACTTGAATCAGCAAGCAAACTAAGCGAAGAACTCAAAGAAAAATCTTTGCAAAGAATTGCAAAAAGACAAGCCAAATTCGAAGAAGATATCTTAAATCCAAACCCTGTTCAAAAGCAAAGATTGATTCTTTCAAACGTCTTAAAAGCATCAGCTTCTGCACTAGATGCGCATACAGCCTACTTTACACCGGATGAAGCCTCACAATTTTTGATCAATGTCCAACAGAGACTTTTTGGAATCGGAGCGCAATTAAGGGACGATATCAACGGTTTTACAGTCATAAAAGTCATTGAAGGAGGTCCAGCTGCCGCTGAAAAAAAACTGAAAGCAAAAGACCGCATTATAGCAGTTAACGGCGAGCCTGTTGTCGGGATGGACATTATCGATGCAGTAGAACTGATTCGAGGAGAAGAAAACACACCAGTAACACTGACCGTGATTCGGGAAATTGAAAAGGAAGGCCTACCAAAACAGGAAGAAAAACTTGACATTGTGATCAACAGGGGCGAGGTTGTATTAAAAGAAACGCGCTATGAAGAATCCTACGAGCCGTTTGGAGATGGGGCTATCGCATATTTGCGTCTTCACTCTTTTTATCAGGACCCCGATAGTTCCTCCGCGCAAGACTTGGAAAAAGCTTTTAAACTGATTAAAGACGGGCATAAAGTCAAAGGTCTGATTCTTGATTTAAGATCAAATTCCGGCGGCCTTCTTTCACAAGCAGTCGATGTCACAGGACTCTTTATCACAAAAGGAGTTGTCGTATCGATTAAGGATGAGCATGGACAAATTCAGCATCTTAGAGATTTGGATGGAAAAACTATTTGGGATGGTCCCTTAATCGTATTAATCAATAGGGGCAGCGCTTCTGCATCTGAAATTGTTGCGCAAGCACTCCAGGATTATGGACGCGCTTTGATTGTTGGAGATGATAATTCTTACGGCAAAGGAACATTCCAAACATTTACTTTGAATACCGATAAAAATAATTCTGTGGATCCTCAAGGAGAATACAAAGTCACGCGCGGCATTTATTATACGGTCTCCGGCAAAACACCCCAAAAAACAGGTGTAAAGTCCGATATTATGGTTCCGGGTATATTTTCAGAGGCTGAAATTGGCGAAAAATTTAATAAAAATGCACTCGATAATGAAAGTATCAAAGAAAATTTTGATGACGACCTCTCAGATATTCCCCTATCCCAGCGCGATAAGATCCGCATGCTTTATAAATTTAACTTACAGCAAAAGCAAAATCTCTACGGGAAATATTTACCGATTCTGAAAGAAAATTCGACTTACCGCATCGAACACAATAAAAATTATCAGAATTTCTTAAAAGATTTAAAAAAAGAAGATTTGAGCGAAGAAGAAAGCGAAGAGCAGTATGGTCAAAATGATCTCCAATTGAATGAGACATATAACATCATGAAAGACTTAATTTTAATGATGCAGAAGTAAGAGGTGATTGCCTTTTATAGCTTTCTAATGTTATCATTTGTCTATATAAATTAAGACAGAAGGTAACAAAATGACAGTGCGCGTCCGTATCGCTCCGTCTCCTACAGGAGACCCTCATGTAGGAACTGCCTACATGGCCCTATTTAATATGATTTTTGCAAGACACCATAAAGGCAAATTCATTCTCCGCATCGAAGATACCGATAGATCAAGAAGTCGACCAGAATATGAACAAAATATTTACAAATCCCTAAAATGGTGCAATATCTCGTGGGATGAGGGTCCAGATGTCGGTGGTCCTTTTGGCCCATATAGACAATCAGAGCGCTTTGATTTGTACAAAAAACATGCGTTTGATCTCTTAAATGCCGGCAAAGCCTATAAATGCTTTTGCACCTCACACGAACTTAATGAAATGCGCGAAATCCAATCCAGCCAAGGCGGTCGTCAAGGCTATGATAGAAGATGCCGTAACTTAAGCGAGGATGAAATCAAAGAAAAAGAAGCGCAAGGCTTGACCTATGTCATCCGTTTAAAGATGCCGCTTACTGGCGAATGCGTTTATAATGACGCGGTCAAAGGACGCATTACGTCTCCTTGGGCAGATGTCGATGACCAGGTTCTTCTAAAGTCCGATCTATTCCCGACCTATCACTTGGCAAACGTCGTTGATGACCACACCATGGAAATTACTCATGTGATAAGGGGTGATGAATGGATGAGTTCCACTCCAAAGCATATGTACCTTTATGAAGCTTTCGGCTGGACTCCTCCTGTTTTTATGCATATGCCGCTTTTACTTGGCAAAGACGGTAAAAAACTTTCCAAGCGTAAAAACCCCACATCGATTTTCTTCTATAGGGACTCTGGATATTTACCGGAGGCTTTTGTTAATTTCTTAACGCTCATGGGTTATTCCATGCCGGGAGACCGCGAAATTTATTCTTTTGAAGATGTTGTGAAGGAATTTGATTTTCAGCGTATCGGAGTTTCAGGGGCTGTTTTTGATGTCCAAAAATTAGATTGGATCAATCAGCAGTACCTCATTAAAAATATTCCGGTAGAAAACTTATGGAGCCGTTTGCGGGAATGGAATTTTAGCGATGAATACATGCAAAGGCTGATGCCTCTTTGCCACTCGCGCATAAAGACCTTTGGCGATTTTATGGACTTATGCGATTTCTTTTTTATCAACCACTTAAAGTACACAAAAGAACTTTTTGCGGTCAAAGGTTTAAATCCAGAACAAGTCGCCTACATTCTCCAAGCAATGATCTGGCATATGGATGAAAATGAAAACTGGGGAAGCAGCGGTGCAAATCAAGCCTCAAGGGATATTGCTGAAATTTGCGGCATCAACCACAAAAAAGTGATTATGCCGACTCTTTTTGCAAGCTTGATGGGCAAACTTCAGGGTCCTCCCTTATTTGATTCAAGTGGTATTTTAGGAAAAGACCGCGTCCGCGCAAGACTATTGAACTCCATCGAATTTTTAGGTGGCATTTCTAAGAAGAAATTGGATATCCTAAAAAAAGATTGGGACAAGCGGGATTGCAAGTCTCTTTTTGAAACCGTAAATTAAAAAAATTGGTCATATGAAGATAATAGAACAATGCTGCTCTTTTGTAATGGATGTAATTGATGGTCATCAAGGCTTTTTAAGCGAAGTCATTGCAATTGCGCTGGTTGTTCTTTTTTTTAATTTTTTTGCAAGATGGGGTTTAAAAAAATTAGGGGATCGCTTTTTAAAAAATCATAAGTACTGGCATGAAAGTTTTGTAAGAGCTCTCATTATTCCCCTAACCTCTTATGCCTGGTTTTTTGCAGCCTTGCTTTCGATCGATTTGATCGGCCAAAACGTTTTCTCCACTCAAGTTTTTAACGATCTTCATCTCTGGCTTAAGTTAAGCGCTGTATTTGCGTTGATCTGGTTTTTGATGCGTTGGAAAAAAAACGTCATGAAAATCATGATGAGAAAAAGCAAAAACCATGAAATCGCAATGGAAACTGGAAAGCTTGATGTCATCAACAAAGTCATCACTGTTTTCTTATTTTTTATATCGTTCTTAATGCTTTTGGAAGCTACCAATAGCAGCTTAAATACCTTGATTGCCTTTGGAGGTGTCGGCGGCTTGGCTTTAGCTTTTGCCTCGCAGGAAATCATCGCCAATTTTTTTAGCGGCGCTATGATCTATTTAACGCAGCCTTTTTTGGTCGGAGATTTAATCAATGTTCCTGAAAAAAATATTGAAGGGTATGTTGAGGAAATAG
Organism: Parachlamydiaceae bacterium; assembly: GCA_041691015.1. Taxonomy (GTDB): domain Bacteria; phylum Chlamydiota; class Chlamydiia; order Chlamydiales; family Parachlamydiaceae; genus JBBSJT01. The sequence goes on from JBEPVN010000024.1 coordinate 6,799, forward strand.
GCTGGTATATGACGCGCATCCGGACTATTGATAAGCGTCCTGTCTATATTCCAAACTCCATTTTTTCTAAAATCATTGTGATTACGCCCTCGCGCATGTCACACCGCCAGTTTAAAGAAACTTTTAATCTTCGTTATGAAGACATGCCAAAAATTGCATCCTTGATTGAAGCTATTAAGGAAATGCTAAAAACACATCCAGACATTGACCAGCGTCAAAAAATAATGGTCTATATCAATAATTTTGCAACCTATTCCCTGGATGTTTTAATTTCAGCTTATACAAAAACGACATCGAGCGAAGCTTATTTTGAGCTAAGGCAGGATCTGTTGTTAAAAATCTATAAAATCATCGAAAAGCACGATGCAAAACCTGCTGTGCCTATCACCTACGTCCAAATGTCTGCCAAAGAATAGCCTTAAGGTCCGAGATTGCGCTAAAAGCGGGGCCAAGCATTTTTTTCAACTTAAAAGCTTATGCTATAGACAGAATGCTCATCCAAATGATTTAACCTTGAATCGATGCATAGGATTTTCCTTTTTTCATCATACTCCCAAGCAATTACTGCGCCATTTCTCCTGACATCCAAAACATCATGTTCGCAATAAATGATCATTGGTGAGGCTATCCAGGCTGTGATATGGATCGAGTCCTCATCGATATTTACCTCCGTGATTGCTCCTCGCAACAAATAAAAATTATAGCATCCCAAAACCGCAACCCCATTTTTTATAGGTGCAAATGTAAAAACATCCGCATGGTTTGGTTTTAAAGTGACTTCAATTTTTTCGTAAGAATCAAAACATCCAATAAATCCTTTATGATGGCTAAATAAGGCAAAACGCCCTTTAACCACACCTTCAATATCTGAGGCCGAGATAAACCCATGCAATGTACAAGGCTCTTGCTTTAAGTTAAACGCGGCAAGAACATGAACTTCTGCCTTATGGGTAAAAGCTTTATAAATTTTTTTCTCATTGACAGGATCTGTAAAAACAGAATCCCTGCATAGCGTTAAAGGACGATCTACCATTAAAATTTTTCCGCAAGGCAGACAGATTTTTTTGATCACATGATGATTATAACTATTTTTATCGCATATGACATTGACAGAGCCAGAAAGCGCATGTAAAACAGCCAAAATTTCACTATGTTTATCGGTAGTTTTCCATGCTCCAAAATCAGGAAGCATAAAATGCTGGTTCCAAAGGGCATTAAAAAGAGTATTTCTTATCGATGTCATCAATTTAAACGAATATTCAAAATCAGTATCCTCTGCATTTGAACTTGGAAACGCATTAAAATGCGCGCTATTAAATTGAACGCTTGCAGATGCTTGGAGGGCTGCTTGTAAATTTTTATAAACTTTGGAGATATCCGTATGATAGGGGCTTGCTGGCCTTCCGGCTTTTATAAAAGCGACACCTTGAGTCTTTAAGTAGGCATAATAATCATTAAAAAACTCAAAAGATTTTCCTAAATTTTCTCCTAAAAAATAATTTCCGAGTGCGTCTTCATCAATTCCATATTTTTTCGCAAGATCTTCATGCAAGCCATTTTTAGCGCCCATCATACCATGCGAAACGCCGACATGATCAACCCCTAAATCCTCTAATTCATCGATCAATTGTTTAAGACCATGAGGAAAACGTGTTACGTCTGCATCAAAGCTTTTTAAAACTCCGCTCATGAGCTGCTGCCAGCCCTCATCTATCAATACAAATTTGATTGGGCAGCCAGATTTTATTAAAAAAGAGACGGCATTAATGATTTTTTCGTGAGAGAGCGACTCTTTTAAAAAAACAGTGGATTGCCAGCCAAGGCTTTTTAACCATAAAGGATTAAGCATGATATCTGGCAGTTTTCTTAAGCTTCCTTCTGGTTTTAAAGAGGCTTTTAAAGCACTTTCTATCGTTTCGTATAAATTAGTTCCGGTAGCGATATGAAGGAGAGATGATCCTTCCTCCTGCTCTTTTTTTCTATCATTTACATTCAGCATCAATCCCTTCCTCGATCCTGACAAATAAATTTCTCGACCTTGGCAAAGAAAAACTGAAAATTTGGAATCGTTTTGGATTAAAAGACTAAAAGTTTTTGGCTTTATATCAGAATAGGAAGATGAGTATTCGGGTGTGAAAAAAATATTGTCTTCTTCTTTTAAGTGAAGAGAAACAGCTTTAAAATCAGAGCTCATCGCAAGCTCTAAATTTATTTTTTGATCTTCTCCAAAATCTTCCAAATGAATTGAAACAAGACCTCTCTCAAGGTCGATAATTTTGGATTTTATTTGGTCATCGCTTATAATTTCTACCACGGGATAACTTAAAAACCTTTATTCGTTTAAAAAAATTTGTTATACATTTACCCCCAAATTTTGCCAACCTTTATTACCTTGAAATTTATCGCTATCGTGGTTAAAATAAATTCTAATATCTTATTAACAAAGATTTTTCATGGATTCATTTGTTCTATTTTTATGCGATTATGCACATGCAGCGCCATGGATTATTTTTCTTTTGCTGTTACTCACAGGTTTTAGCATTCCAATCAGCGAAGATTTGATTATTATATTTGCAGGAGCCATCGTCAGCATCTGTCTTCCGGAACATTATTTTATGTTTTATGGCGTGTCATTTGCAGGCTCCCTCTTCGCTGCTTGGATTGCGTATGGAATCGGTAGATTTTTTGGAGAAAAAATTTATGACATGCGATGGTTTAAAAAATTTATTACAAGATCCCGCATAAAAAAACTGCATCATTACTACGAAAAATTTGGTGTGCTGACATTTATTGCCGGAAGATGTTTTCCAGGAGGCGTAAGAAATGCTTTATTTATGACAGCAGGACTTGGAAAAATGCCTTTTCCTATTTTTGTTATGAGGGATAGTCTCGCGTGCTTTATATCCGTTACTTTGCTTTTTAACCTTGGCACCTTTTTTGGAATCCATTATAAAAAAGTCATCCATTTCATAGAAACTTATGATATGATTGCAATAGCTGTTTTACTTTTAGGGCTTATAATGTTATTATTGATTCATTCACGTTTTAAAAATATTAAATTATGATCAATCTACCAAACATTCTTTCTTTTTTGCGATTTCCACTCGCTTTCTTGTTTTTACAAGAAAACATCGTCTACCGCATTTTTGGTATTGTCTTGGCAATGATCACAGACTGGCTGGATGGTTTTTTAGCAAGGCGTTATAAGCAAACGAGTACTACCGGCAGACTTTTAGATCCCCTTACCGATAAGTTTTTTGTCTGCTTTATTTTGACTGTTTTTGTACGCGAGGGTCAAATTAGCGTCTTGGAAGCTCTTACTTTTTTTGCAAGGGACGTTAGCGTCTTTATTTTCGGCTTGTATTTGCTCTACACAGACAAATTAAAAAATTATACATTCAGACCCTTTTGGTCGGGAAAAATCATCACAACTATTCAGCTTATTTTGCTCTTAGCGCTGACATTTAAGCTTGCCATTCCAACCGGCTTTTTTCTTTTGATGCTCTTCTTGGGATTTGTTTCCTTGATTGAACTGTTTTCAAAAGACGTAAGTCATTGCGAGGGGTAATCTCATTCATCTACTTATTTTAATAGGATTTTTAGTGTCAAATTACATTGTACCAAAACCAGACGGGCCAACATATTCCATATCCTTGCAGGATAATGCCTACCATATCGACGTAAAAACTAAAATCCCTGAAAGCGAGCAAATTAATCCAACCATTCAAAAAGAAGTGGCAAAAAGCTCGATGCTTGGCATTGCTTATATCCACAAGCTTTCTTCAAATCATATTGCGATAGCAGAACAAATTTCTAACCTTTATGAAGGCTACAAAAACTTTTTTGCAGACCATAACAAAAATCAGCTTCTGGATACTGCAAACACTATTCTTAAAAATAAAGAAAGCGACAAGCTTGTAAAAGAAATGGCTCTTTATGTTATCGCCATTTTGGAAGGAAACGCCTTTGAAGAAACGGAAGGAAGCCTTTTAATCAATCAATTGATGCCGGGCATTAGACAGACTTTTTCTATAAAGACCCCGACTCTTCTCCATAAACCTCAAAATCTATCCTTTTCCCTGACAAAAGCAACGCACAACGCCTTTCCAGACCTTATTAAATTTCAGAATAAGCATTATGTCACCTTTAGAGAAGCAAATTCCCATGTCGGTCATCAAGATCTTGGAAAAATTCGGGTATTGTCTGGCAGCTTTAACAAAGAAGAGCAGAAATGGAACTTTGTTGATGCGGGTCTATTAACTAGCGACATTTATGATTTTAGGGACCCAAAATTTTTTGTCGACGGCAACAAAAATCTGAATCTCATTTTTGATGGCTCTCTTATTGATGAAAAAGATAAAACAACTGACATGGTTCCACATGTTGCAAAACTAAATGCAGACGGAACTTGGGAAGTTAAAAAGGCTGTCCTTGACGCTAAACCCCCTGGAAAAAAAGGGGAATGGATTTGGCGTGTCACATGGAATGATTTTAACAATGCAGGCTATGGTTTTTCTTATGGTACTGATTCTGGTCTTTATTTAATGAAAACAAAAGATGGCCTTACATTCAAAAATGTCGGTTATATAAGTAATGAGATATTGCCAAAAGATGATTTAAATGAAGCGACTATCCGCTTTAAAAAGGATGGTACGGCAGTTGCGCTTATTCGCACCGACAGAAATGGGCTTATAGCAACAGCTTCTCCAAAGGATAAATACAAGACTTGGGATTTAAGTATTATTCCTTACCGGTTGGGGGGCCCAAATTTTGTGCTTTCGAACACAGATTTAAAAATGTGGGCGGCAACAAGATATCTTTTTGTAAATAGAGACAACACACTTGATGAAGCGACTGTTTTTAGCTTGATGACTGAAAAAGAATTGGCACCGCTTATAAGACTTCAAAGTTTCGGGGATTCTAGCTACCCCGGTATGGTTATGGAAGAAGATGGCAGCATCACTTTAGTCTATTATTCAAGCGACAAAAACAATGAAAGCCATATCTACATCACCAGAGTCCAACCGAACTAATTTTTACTAAAGTTTGGGGTACGGTAACTTGTTACCGCTTTTTGCTCAAACGACAAAGTCGATTTGAGCAAAAACTGCCAAATTTGAGAGCCCGAAGGGCTTAAATTGCTATAGCCCAGGGCAACGCCCTGGGTTAGTTAATATAAAACGGCAGGCTGAAAGCCTGCAAGAGAGCATTATGGCACAATCTTTATCTAATATTTTAATTCATATTATTTTCAGTACTAAGAAACGACAACCTATAATTAAATCTGAAATCATACAAGAACTTCATTCTTATATGGTAGGAATTGCTTATACATATGAGGCCAAAGTTCATGAAATTGGTGGTGTTGAAGATCATGTGCATCTACTTATTTCTTTACCAAGAACTCTATCTTTATCGCAACTTATTGAAAATATAAAAAAAGGATCTTCCAAATGGATAAAAACCAAAGGAAATCTATACATTGATTTTGCGTGGCAAAGCGGCTATGGAGCATTTTCCATAGGTCAATCTGCATATGAAAACTTACGAAAATATATCCAAACGCAAAAAGAGCATCATAAAAAAATCTCATTTCAAGATGAATATCGTGCTTTTTTGAAAAAATATGATATAAATTATGATGAAAAATATTTGTGGGATTGATATTATTGCAGGCTTTCAGCCTGCCGTTTTATATTAACTAACCCAGGGCGTTGCCCTGGGCTATAGCAATTTAAGCCCTTCGGGCTATCTCAAGTTTTTATGACGATACTAAGCCGAAATGGAGAGAGACTTCATGCAATTTCCCTGATAATTGGGATAGGTTGATGATAGAAATAAACATTCTTTATTTCTACCACAGAAGATCGGGCACTCTTAAGCGCGCAGTGGCTCTGTTTGGGGAGTCTCTGCCGTGATAGGTTGTTGTTCTGTCTTTGCTTCATCATCTGCTTTATTAGAAGCTACAAGCTCATTAAACTGCTTACCAAGCGATTTTGAAGCCATAATCCAGAACACCGTAATCACAATGAAGATAAACGCAACATACGGCAAGCAGGCGCTGACTGTTGTGAAAAAGAGAAGAAGTCCTTGGTGGGCAAGTGATCCGCCTGATTTGCCAAGACGGGAACCAACACCATCAATTGCTGCTTTTCCGCGAAGCTTGCACTCATGTCCAAGCGGAATAAACGCCATTTCTTTTGTCGTATCAAAAACAGAATATTTAGCAGCTTTACTCAAAACGTTTTGCATCGACCCGAAAAATACGGCAATTGCAAGCGGCGTCATGCCAATCCAGGCAACAAAGACATCTAAGAACGTATCTTGGAAAAATAGAAATCCAAAAAATCCGGCAGCTGTCACAAGCATAATAATAGGAGTAATTAAAGCTGTGCGCGTCCAACCAAATTTTCCGATAATAGCTGCCATAAAGAAAGCGGTAATTGTCGAGACAACTCCCATAATGGAATGCAGCCAGCTCATATACTCATTAAAAACATAAGGGCTTGGATAAAGCTGTAAAACTTTGTCCTTCCAGACAATTTCTGCTAAGTTAATCACGAGATTATAAGAAATGACAATCACTGCAATGCAAAGCAAATATTTTGAATTGGAGAGGTAGGAAAAACTCTCTTTTAAAGAAAGGCGCCCTTTTGCCTTCATTGCTTTTTTATTTTCGTGGAGATCATCAAAACTTGGAGAGTTTAAGACATTGCGGTTCATCCAACGAAATATCCACATAGTCAAAATCCCAGAACCTATGATGACAAGCATCAAAAGCATGATTGTTTGTTCCCAAGCGTCTGATCCAAAAGGAATATTTGGATTAAATGTCTTGCCTTGGGAAAAGAAAACTCCGGCTTGTCCAGAAGCAATTGCTGCAAAGTTGGACCCGATCCCGAAAATCCCATAAAAACGTCTCGATTCATGAATCTTTGTCACTTCATTTGCAAATCCCCAAAAAAGAATCTGCATCACAATTGTGCTCCAAAGCTCTGAAAGAATGTAAAAACCGGTAAATGTCCAATATCTGAACATGGAAATCAAACCTTTGAATCCGGCCGGTAAAATACTCTCCAATGTATCTGCCATTTGGTGCGGATGAACAGAATCTCTCAATGGATATAAGACAAAGGCAAATAAGCCAAAAAAGGCTAAAAACCCGGTTGTCATCATGTAAAAAACTTGTTCCTGGCTATAGCGATTGGATAATTTCGTAAACACAAACGTCATAAGAATTGCCATTGGAAGCATTCCCCATACTTTAATGAAGGGAAGAACCTCAGCGCCAGACGCTGTAATGACTACAGTATCCTTCATAATTCGCAAAATACCATAGTTGAAACAGATAAGAAAAAGCATCAGAAGCATGGGGACAAGCTTGCCTATCTCATGCCTCTGAATGGGCCATAAAAAGGAGCGAATTTTACCGAAATTTACATCTGTAGACATTTAATAAAGCCTTTGTAAAAAACTAAGTGTAACATATCATGATAAAAAAAACAATTAAAAAAAATTTTTAAAAAACAAAAAAGATAATAACTAAAAAGCCCTCAATATTTTTTAACTGCTTTTTAGTTATTATCTTAATAGGATTATTTAAGCTCTTTGTTCTGCTAAATCAGCCTCTTGCACAGGATTTAAATCACTTTCCAAAGTAGGGGCCGTAATGGAGGGAGCTGTAATCTCGCCAAACTTTCTTCCAAGAACGCGAATAGCGCCTCCCCAAACCAAAATAACCACAAATAAAATAGCTGCCACATAAGGAGCGCTTTCAGCAAAAGAGGCAAAAGAAACAAGCAAACTTCCATGAATAAGAGAGCCCCCTGATTTGCCAAAACGAGAACAGATGCCATCAATTGCCGCTTTGCCCTTTAACTTGCATTCTGCGCTTAAAGGAACAAAAGCCATCTCTTTGGTTGCATCAAACACAGTATACTTTGCAGCGCGGCTTAAAACGTTTTGGGCAGATCCAAAAAAGACAACAAGCGCTAATGGAGTCATCCCTTGAAAAAAGGCGCCTGCCGGAATCGGTTGATCTTTGATGAAAAAGAAGCCAAAAAAGCCAACACTTGTAAGTAATAGGATGCCGGGAGTTAAAAAGGCTGTAAAAGTCCAACCAAATTTTCGTACGGAATTTCCTGAAATAAGCAAGGATGCAAAAGTTGCCAAGGCTCCAATCCATATTTTTACACCGCCCATATAAGCATTATACTCATTTGGACTTGGATAGAGTTCCTTAACCTCACTTTTCCAGAGCACTTCGACCAAGTTAATGACCAAATTATAGGAAATCACGATGAGGGCAATGCAAATGAGGTATTTGGAGCGCGCCAAGTAACGGAAACTATCCCGAAGAGATAATTTTCCTTTCATTTTTTGCTCTTCTGCACCAGAAGCCTTGTCATAATAAAGGGGATCGGATAAGACGACGCGATTCATCCAATAAAATAAAAACATCGCTAAAACACCTGCCAAAACAACCAATGAAAGTAAGATTGCGATGGATTGACCCCAGGCATCATCGCCAAATGGTAAATTGGGATTATAAACATGCCTGCTAAAGTAGGCTGTCATATTCCCGGCAACAACTCCTGAAATGTTCGTTCCTATCCCAAAAAGACCATAAAAACGCTTAGCTTCATTAAGTCTTGTAATCTGATTGGCAAATCCCCAAAAAATTAGGGCGAGGATAATATTACTCCAAAGCTCGCTCATGATGTAAAATGAAGTAAAAGTCCAGTTGCGAAACATCGCAATCACACCCTTAAAGCCAATGGGTAGGATGGTTTGCAGATTGTCTGCTAAATCGTTCGGGTGAAGGCTGTTTCTTGCGGGATATAGAACAAAAGCAAAGAGAGTAAAATAGACGAGGAAGATCGATAAAATTGTATAGGAAACCACTTCTTTTGATAATCGATTGGAAAGTCTTGTATAGAGGAGGGTCATCAAAATAGCGCCGGGAAACATCCCCCAAACTTTTATAAAAGGTATGGCTTCAGCTCCTGAACCTTTGGCTGTGACAACGAGCGCATCTTTCATGGTATGCAGAACATTGTAAGAAAAAGAAATCAGAAAAAAAATAAAAAGCATCGGTATAAGCTTTTTAAGCTCATGTCTGTGGATCGGCCATAAATAAGACCGCCACCTGCTAAATTCTGGACTGTCTGAACCGGAAAGTAACATGAAAAACCTTTTTGGTTAACATTGTTCAACAACTCAATTAAACGAACATCTTCCTTAAAATAAGAGAGGTTACTTATAGCAAATCTCTCTCAAATTATGCAATCCTTAAATTAGCAATCTCTTTTTTTAAAGAGAGTGTTAACAGTCACTTAAAATCAGATCTAGTATACCTTCTTTATAAAATTTTAACAATCATTATTTAATTTTTATTGTTTTTTATCCGATAAAACATCAATTCCTGGCAATGATCCAAATTCCAAATATTCTAAAGAAGCTCCGCCTCCGGTTGATACATGGGAAATTTTATCGATCAGGTTTAATTTCTGCAAGGCAGCTACAGAATCACCGCCACCAACAATGGTCATACATTTAAGGCTTCCAAAAACTTTTCCAATAGCAGCAGTTCCCTTTGAAAAATTTGAAACTTCGAAAATTCCAAGGGGTCCATTCCATAACAGAGTTGCCGCTTTTTTTAGCTCTTCTGAAAAAAGCTGAATTGTTTTTGGACCTATATCTACCCCATAAAATCCATCAGGGATGCCAATTTCGGTATCCACAGTAAGAACTTCCTCTTTTCCGCTTAAATCCTTTGTGATCACATGGTCTATAGGCAGAAAAATTTTGATATTTTTAGCTTTTGCATCTTCCAGAATAAGTAAAGCCTCTTCTATTAAATGATCTTCAAAAAGTGATTTTCCAATCTTAAAGCCTTGAGCCTTTAAGAAAGTATATGCCATGGCACCGCCAATAAAAACAGCATCAACTTTTGTCAAAAGAGCTTTGATAATCCCAAGTTTGCCAGAAACTTTAGCGCCGCCAATAACTGCAAAAAAAGGTCTTTTTGGATTTTTCAGAGCCTTACCCAAAAAATTTATCTCTTTTTCGATCAAAAAACCGGCAGCTGACTTATTAGGAAAATATTTTGGAACGCACACTATGGATGAGTGGCGGCGATGTGCATTTGCAAAGGCGTCCATTACAAAAACCTCCCCAAAGCTTGAGAGTTCCTTTGCAAAAGAAGGATCGCTCATCGGATCTTCCTCAGCTTTATGAAACCTTAAATTTTCAAGGAGTAAAATTTCGCCAGCTTTTAGAGAATCAACAGCTTGTTTTGTTTTTGCACCAACGCAATCATCTGCAAATATCACCGGCTTGTTAAGAAGTTTTGATAAATGTTCAGCTATCGGTTTTAGGGAAAAAGCAGGATCGAATTTACCCTTTGGCTTGCCCAAATGGCTCATTAAAATAAGCTTGCCGTCCTGTTTTAAAATATAGCGGATCGAAGGCAGCGCTTCTCTAATTCTTGTGTCATCGGTAATCATGCCCTTTTTATCTTGCGGGACATTAAAATCAACCCGCATAAGGACTTTTTTTTGTGTAACACTGAAGTCTTGTAAAGAAAGTTTGACCATGAACATTAACCCCTTATACATACTCTAGAAAAGCTCTTGATAACCTATTTCAAATCTTAAAGTCAACTCTTAAATAATAAAAAATTTATCAAAAAAATTTGCTTTAAATTATTTTATTATTGAGAATTAAGTTTTATTTTTCTTAAAAACCAAACGAGTCAAAAAAACATGTCAATAACTTCAAATACAAGTGAGAGGGATTGGCTAAGAGCCTCTCAAATTCAGGATTTACTCTTAACAGAACAACACCACCCAATCGGGTTTGGAACAACTTTAAGCATTGGGATTATGGGCTCTGCAATAGGCTCGCTATTTGGAATTTGCGCTATAAAAATTTTGACATTCGAGCCTGAATTTGAAATAGTGACAACCCTCGGCTGCGGAATAATTGCTATTATCGGAAGTAGATACTGGGATGCTAGTAAAACCTCTACTGAGCAACAAACAAAGCAAATGCTTGAACAATATAGATCCTATCAGATCATTCAAGGTAAGGACCTTAGCTTTTTATTACGAAATTTAAGCGATCAGTTTCAAAATAACGTTCTTACAAAATTAAATGCCGCTCAAATACAAAATACGATGCTCTATGAAGTAAGTGAGACTAAATACATTATTTTAGGAAAAATTTTCAGGACATTACAGGAGCCCACGACAACTCTTGATGAAAGAATTGAACTTGAAGATAAAATCTTAACTGAACTTCATAAAAATTTGACCAGTAACATGCCTTATTCCGATACGCTTGAAGAATGCGAAAACATTTTTGGTAATGCGCTTGAATCAATTCTTATGCATTTTTTCAAATACCATATCAACAAAGAAAACCTAGCAGCTATCCAAGATTTTGCACACGAAAATAAATTTAATAAACTCTCTCAATTCTGCTCAAATTATTATGATTGGTGTAGTAGTTGGATATTTATTTAACAACTGATATTAAAAATTTAAAAACAGAACAATAAGGAATAAAATATGTCAGCTATTACAAATACAAATGAACGAGATTGGTTAAGGGCAGAAGTTGTCCAAAAGCTCATCCAAAAACATAGCTACATTCCATTAGAGTATGGTTTGGTAGGCCTTGGACTTGCGGGAGGAGCAATTGGCTGGGGAGCTGTAGAGGGAGTGGGTTTTATTACGGGACATGTTAACCCTTTAACACAAGTGGTAACGACATTAGCTGTTTCCATGCTAAGTTTTGCAGGCTCTATGTTGATGGACTATTCTGATAGCGAATGTCAACAAAGAAAAAACGAACACCTAAAAGATTATAAACCTTGGGAAATTGTCAAAGGCAGAGATTTAAGTTTTTTATTAATTAATTCTAATGCTGCATTTCAAACTAGCATTTTAAAGAAAATTAATCCTTCGCAGTTAAATAATGCCATTAAAGGAATGGGTATTCGACGCTACAAACAGCGCAATGTATTGGAAGAAATACTAGAACAATTACCAGCTTCTGATAGCACAGAAGATCAAAGAAGAAATCTTGAAAAGAATGCTTTAAAAGATATTTTTAATAACATCACTAAACAGGAATGTTACTTAGAAGCTTATAAAAAATGCAAAGATTATTTTGGGAAAACTCTTTCAAACGCTCTCGAAGATTATTTAAAAAACCTTATTGATCATGAAAACGTGAAACTGATGTATCTATTTTCAATTGAAAATAATCTCCTTAATTTACGAGATGAATGCTTGGATTATTGCGAACAAAATGCAGCTGAACTCATACTTAAAAATCTTTAAAACCATTAAAAAAATTTGGAGTAAATATGTCAGCAATAACAAATACAAGTGAACAAAACTGGTTAAGAGCATCAGTTGCTAGGCAATTGATCAAAGGACATACAAGCCACAATAACTTTGAACTATTAAATTTTGCGGCAGGAGGAGTTGGAGGAGGGGCTATTGGATGGATAGGCACTGCATTCATCTTCAATTCTAATCCCTACACACAAGAGATTGCGGCTGTTTCTTTTAGTGTAATTGGTCTTTTTAGTGTCTTATACTGTGAAATTTCCAATAGAAATCTTCAACAAGAAAAACTTGATCAATTAAAACAGTACAGGTCTTGGGAAATTGTCAAGGGCGAAGATCTTAGTTTTTTATTAAACTGTTCTAGCGATGCATTTCAAAATGATGTTTTAAATATGATTAATCCATCTCAGTTGAAAAGTGCACTTACGGGCATCAATAGAAATATAAGATATACTATTTTGAGCGAACATTTAAAAAAATTACCTCCTGTAAAAAGTACTGAAATGGAAAGAAGATTGCTTGAAAGTGGTATTCTAGAAGAAATTTTGGATAATTTGGATAACAACAAGCCTTACGTAGAAACTTATAAAAAATGCAAAGAAGTTTTCGGAAAAAATCTTAAATGGGTTCTTGAAGACTACTTGAGTATGCAAGTCAAGCATGCAAACGTGATAACATTGTATAATTTTTCGGTTAAAAAAGAAATGTCTAGTCTTGAGCTGCATTGCAAGAAATATTACGGACATAATTTTATGGAGATAGATCTTCAAAAATCGTTAAAAAAGGATTAAAGGATTTTAACTCCAGGCTTTTGTTGATGAAAAAAGAAGAACCCCGAGGGGTTAAAATGCGTTTACGATATACCCACACCTGCATTTTAACGTCGCTTCGCTTTGGTTAAAATTTGGTATGGGCTACAAAATGAGATAAAAAAGATGCAAAAAAGAAAAAATCACATAAGTCGAGACAGAGATCACAGAGGGACTTAAATCATGTGATTGATTTTTCGAAGCGGAAAACAACTCAAAAACAACACCCTAACCCAACACCATACCTCTTCGCTTCGGAGCATGGTATGGGCTACAAAATGAGAAATTGACTTCGTCTAGGGGTTCTTCATTTTTAATGCTTTTTGATGAGGTTTATAAAGAAGCGATGGATCGCCGCATCATCTGTAAGCTCTGGATGAAATGTCGCGCCCAAATGATCTCCTTGCCTGACTAATACAGGTTCCCCTTCAAATGTAGCCAATACTTCCACATCTTTTCCGCATTCTTTAATACGAGGCGCCCTGATAAAAAAAGCAGGAAATAGTGTGGGCTGTTTTTTAGGATTTAACTGCATATTGACATCTGTCTTAAAAGATTCGACTTGCCGTCCAAAAGCGTTACGCTCAACCTTTATATCTAAAATATTAAACGGTTTCATATCGCTTTTTAAAATTTCTTGTGACATCAAAATAAGCCCTGCACAGGTTCCAAAAATCGGTTTCACAGATGCAAATTCTTTGATTTTTTCGGTGAGCTCAATAAAGTTCATTTGACGTAAAATCGTTGTCGATTCACCCCCAGGGATGATCAAAGCATCGCATTTTTCCAAATCTTTTGGTGTTCTTACTTCAATTGCCAAAACTCCAAGAGTTTTTAACATTTCAATATGTTTTGAAAAAGCACCTTGAAGTGCAAGTACCCCAATTGTAATCATTTACCAGCCTCTCGGCGCAAATCTGTCTTCTGGCGGTATCTGCAACAAATCCATCCCTTTCATCGGGTTTAAAAGCCCCATCGAAATTTGAACGAGCATTTCTGGATCCTTAAAATATGTTGCGGCTTGAACTATAGCTCTTGCTCGACTTTCAGGATCCTCTGATTTAAAGATACCTGATCCAACAAACACAGTCTCAGCGCCAAGCTGCATCATTAAGGCAGCATCTGCTGGTGTTGCAATACCTCCTGCTGCAAAATTCGGCACAGGAAGTTTTCCAAGTTTTGCTACTTGCTCCACCAAATGAAAAGGAGCTCCCATAAGTTTTGCTTCTCTCATGAGTTCTGCGTGATCGAGTCTTGTTAAGAGTTTAATTTCGCGATTAACAGCGCGCATATGTCTAACTGCTTCTACGATATTACCAGTTCCTGCCTCACCCTTGGTTCTGATCATGGCAGCGCCCTCGCCGATTCTTCTTAAAGCTTCCCCAAGATTTCTGCAGCCGCATACAAACGGAATACGGAACGCGTTTTTATCGATGTGATTTTCTTCATCAGCGGGACTCAAAACTTCACTTTCATCAATAAAATCTACAAATAAGGCCTCTAAGATTTGCGCTTCTACAAAATGACCGATCCTACATTTTGCCATGACAGGAATAGAAACAGCTTCTTGAATTTTTTGGATAAGTTCCGGGTTTGACATGCGAGCAATACCGCCTTGAGCCCGGATATCTGCAGGAATGCGCTCTAGTGCCATAACAGCTACAGCGCCTGCATCTTCTGCGATTTTAGCTTGGGTTTCGTTTGTGACATCCATAATGACGCCACCCTTAAGCATTTCCGCCAAGCCTACCTTAACTTCAAAAGAACTCTTCTCAAGGGAATGTTTTGCATGACGCATAAGATAATCTCCAAATTATTAATTATAGTCCGGCAAATGGATTGCCGGCTTGTGTAAAGAGTCCGCCTTTTTTACGGCGATTGATTTCAGAGCGGATAGAATAAAGCAAATCCTGATCGAAATCCTTATTTCCAGCCCATAATAAGTATTGCAAAGGAACATCGCTCATCAAACGACCTTTATGTGGTCCAAGAGGCATTGTTTTCATCATAACAGGTTTTGATAGAACATCAAAAAGCTGCTTGACCGTTTTATATCTTTTTGCAAGGTATCTGAAAACTTCAATGTTGACAATAACATCGTTCATTGCCCGATGAGCCCCTTCCATGTCGATATTGAAATGCTTGCGAAGCTGCTCTAGTGAGTTCGTCGGACTGTCGCCATAAAGCCTTGCCATTCTCAAAGTATCTAAAATGCGGTTATTTCGAAGCGTACATGGAATTTGAGCTCTTTCTGCAGCAGTTGCGATCAGGTCGATGTCAAAACCGACCCCATGACCTACAATGATGCCTCTACCAATAAATTTTAATAAATCTTTTAGAATATCTTTTATGACAGGCTTTCCCTGAACCATTTCTTGCGTGATATGATGGATCTCAATGGAAGTGTCTGGAATAACGCATTCTGGATCAATCAGGGACTCGTAGCTTTCATGAATTTTTTTTAAATCAAATTTGACGGCAGCTACTTCAATGATGCGGTCAAGTTTTGGATCGAGGCCGGTAGACTCGCAGTCAATGCAAACAAATACTTCTTCTTCAATATCAGACATCAATCACCCTTCATCCTTTAGAGCATCTATGATCATAATTGGTAGTTCCTTATGGCCAATATTTTTTGTTGCGGAATAAAAGGCGTAGTGTAAATTCTCTGTGTTAAACGCCTTTAATGCAGCTTCCGCATTCACTTTTCTTTCATTTTTCTTAAGTTTATCGCATTTTGTAAACACCAAAATCGCAGCTTTTTGGTTAAATGCCACCCATTCTAAAAATTTTTTATCATCTTCGTTTGGCTTTCTTCTGATATCGAATAAAAATAGAATCAGTTTTAGGGATTCCCGTTCGCGTAAATAATTTTGGATCATGGGACCCCATTCCTTACGAATTTTAAGGGGCACTTCTGCATAGCCATATCCAGGAAGGTCCACAAAACCAATTTCGTTGTTGATAAGGAAAAAATTAATGGCTTGTGTTTTGCCGGGAGTCGATGATGTTTTGACAAGGCCTTTTGATTGGAAAAGATGATTTAGCAAACTTGACTTGCCGACATTAGATCTGCCGGCAACAGCAATTTCTGGAACAATATCCCCTGATAAATTCCTCATTACAGGATAATCTTTAACTTCGATTGCCGTTTTAACAAAACGGGCATTTTTAAAAACAGACTGGCTCATGTTTAAACTATTAACCTAAAGTAATTTTTCTTGACGATTCATCCAAAGTTTCAATGGTAATGGAGATGATATTTTCAGGAAGAATGTCTTTTATTTTTTCCGACCACTCCAAAAGACAAATTCCGTCCGCATAAAACATCTCATCAAAACCCATGCTTAAAAATTCATCTGAATCTTTTAAGCGGTAAAGATCAAAGTGATAAACAGTTTTTGTACCTTTGTAGATATTGAGGTAAACAAATGTCGGACTATTTACCTGTTCTATCGGATAAGAGCTGCAACCTTTTACCAATCCTTTGATAAAAGTTGTTTTGCCGGCACCTAAGTCTCCGAAAAAACAAACAACGCTCTTATTTAAAAGGTTGGAGCCGAATTGTTCCCCGAAGGCTATTGTTTCCTCTTCGCAATTGCAGATAAATTCCATTAAACTACTTATTCAAGCCATTGTTCGACATAAGGTGTGAATTCTTCTATCTCAGCTAAAGATTCAACAAAAGAGGCTACCTTATCTTCGACAAGCTGCTGTTGGATAAAGGCCAAAAAGTGTTCTTCTATCTGGAATTTATTTTGATTTTGCACTTCTGCCAAAGTTAATCGTTTCAAGTAATTCTTTTTAAAATCATCAATGACAGCTGCTCTACTGTTAAATAATTTGCCGCTTAAAACAGAAGAGAAGACGACTTTTGTAATAGAACCCTTCGGTTTATTTTTTGCAATGTAGCTGTTTATCACTTCTTTGTCTTCAGATACAAAAAAACGTTTTACCCTGAGTCCGCCGATTCTTTCCTGATTTTCGGGACATTTTGAGACCCAATCATAAATGGCGTCTTGAGGGTTTGGGTGAGTATTATCCCCAAAAACTTTGCCGGTAAAAGGGCAGATATAAATTTTCTTAGTATTTTCATTGACGCTTTCATGGCTAAATCCGATTTTAATTTCGGTCTCATGCCAGAGTTTGTTGCTTTTTTCCAAGTATTGCGTTGCATCTTCTGCGCTTTGAAAAATAATTTTATCCTTCGGAAATAAGACAGGTTGAAGGTTAAATTTGTTTTCGATAAAACAAAGATAAGTATTGATTAGCTCAGAATGTTGATTCTCGTTCAAAAACTGCTGCAAGATTTCTTTAGTCTCATCTGTAATGACTGTTTTTACCATCGGGAACCTCAAAAAATATTTATTAAGTTATAATCATAGCTGTAAGATCCTTTATTAAGCAACTAAAAATTTAAGCGGTATCATGTTAGAAATTAAAGAAATTCCTGTTCCGGGTTATAAAAAGGTCATTGAAGCTCGTGACGATGAAGTTCATCTGCATTGTTTTATTGCCATTCATAGTAATGATTTAGGCCCAGCTCTCGGAGGAACCCGCATTTATCCCTATAAAAGCCCTGAATTTGCCTTAAACGACGTATTAAGATTATCAAAAGCGATGACCTATAAGTCAGCCCTTGCAAAAAGCGGTACTGGAGGCGGTAAAAGCGTCATTATGGGAGACCCCTCCAAAATCAAATCAACAAAATTTTTACATGCTTTTGGAAAAGTCATCGATTCGTTAAATGGCGACTATATCGCGGCAGAAGATGTCGGTACAACAGCAGAAGACATGCTCGTCATTTACGAAACTACCCCATACGTTTCTGCGCTTCCAACAGAGACAAGCAGCGGCGATCCAAGCAGGTTTACGGCATGGGGTGTTTATAGGGGCATGCAAGCTGCTGCCAAAAAACTTTATGGATCGCCTTCTTTAAAAGGTAAGACCATCCTTATTCAAGGCCTTGGCAATGTGGGAGGAAAGCTTGCCTCGATTCTTTTTTGGGAAGAAGCTAACTTGATCTTGGAAGATATCAACCTTCAAAAAGCTAAAAAAGAAGCGATTATTTATGGGGCAAAATACTTGGAAAACAGTAATTTTTTGAGCGCTGAATGCGATATATTCTCTCCATGTGCTCTTGGCGGCATATTGAATCCTGAAACAATCCCCCTTTTAAAATGCAAAGCAATAGTCGGCGCTGCAAACAACCAGCTCTTAAATGACAACGCAGCTTTGGAGCTTGCAACAAAAGGAATTCTATATGCACCAGACTTTGTGGTCAACGCAGGAGGCCTCTTAAACGCCGTAGCAGAGTTTAATAAAGAAGGGTACGATGCCAAAATCGTGCGCACAAAAGTCAATCACATCTTTGATACTTTAACAGAAATATTTGAAAAATCCGAGCAAGAACAAAAATCTACATTGGAAATTGCGAACAAAATGGCAGAATACAATTTGGAAAATAAAATCGGTAAAAGAGCGGAAAAAATAAAATTTAAAAGGAAATGATTTTCAGAAAATCAAATAAGCTGTAAAATTCTTAACAGAGAATCTCCTTTTATTTAAATACCTGGAATCAAAAATGGCTTATGATTTTAATCTCATCGAAAATTGCTCCACGCTTTCTTACTATGATTATTTAAAAAAGCATCGTTTAGATCCAGAACTTGCTGTGTATCAAGGAAAAACGCTATGGATCGTATCCTATAAAACTGATTCTCTTTTAGAAAAAATCAGACAGCTCTTCATTTCATTTCAAGAATGTATTCTGTTATGCATAGGTGATTTAAGTTACGACACTGATAAAATCTTGGAAATAAAATTAAAGGTTAATAAATATCATTCTAAAAAATGTGCCTCTCTCATAGGGTTTTTTAATGAATTTAACGATAAATTGGATAAAACCAGTTTAGTCATCAATCAAATCGACAAATTTGTTGCTTTGCAGAATTCCAAGAATGATCTACGGGGTCCTAGCTTGACAGCAATCCTTGTTTTTTTTATAATAATTAATTTTTATAAAATTTTAAAAAAAAAAATGAAACTGTTCAGAGAGGACCCCAATTAATATAGCGTTTTGGGG